>JANMSI010000035.1:0-66339 GCA_031389115.1 Akkermansiaceae bacterium | reverse complement strand
GTTGCCCAACTGTCGCGAGGTAGTAGCTTGTCACCTTATGAAATATCCTCTCTGGCTCGCAATTTTTGCCTCAGTTCCAGCAGCATTCGCCTGGTCTCCGAGCCAAGAGCCTCCGCCGATGGCTCTAGACTCGTTCGTGCTTCCGGATGGTTTGGAAATTGCGCCCTGGGCATTATCGCCCGCGCTTTTTAATCCAACCAATTTGGACATCGACCATCTCGGACGGGTTTGGGTAACCGAGGGAGTAAACTATCGCGGCAAGTCAGGACGCCAGCCGGGCGGTGACCGGATTGTCATTTTGGAGGACAGCGATGGCGACGGGAAATCCGATCGTTCGCAGACTTTCTGGCAGGATCCCGAACTGGTTTCTCCGCTGGGCATCGCCGTATTCGATAATGTGGTCATCGTCTCCCAGCCGCCGAATTTGCTAAAACTAACCGATGTCAACCGGGACCTGAAGTTTGACCCTGCATCCGGTGATAAGCGTGAGGTTTTGCTCACTGGTTTTAACGGCAGAAACCACGACCACTCGCTTCATTCTCTAACCGCCGGACCCGATGGGAAATGGTATTTCAACCAAGGAAACACTTGCGGGGTTTTCACCGATAAGTCCGGCAAGACATTCCGCATCGGCGGCGGATACTATCAGAGCGGCGGCGGCGAATGGCCAATTGATACCAAGGCAATCTCCGGACAAAAGAGCGATGACGGATTTGTTTATGTGGGTGGGTTCACCGTCCGAATGAATCCAGACGCGACTCATGCGGAAATCGTGGGCCATGGCTACCGGAATTCCTACGAGCAGACGATCACCTCGCAGGGCTACGTCTTCCAAAACGACAACGACGATCCACCGGCCTGCCGCACCTCGCACGTTCTGGAGCGCGGAAACGCGGGCTTCTTTTCCAACGACGGCACGCGCATGTGGGATGCCGACAAGCGCCCGGGGCAGGACACTCCGGTGGCGGAATGGCGGCAGGAAGACCCCGGCAGCATGCCTGCGGGGGACGTCTATGGCGGTGGCTCGCCGACAGGGGTCGCCTTTTATGAAAACGGCGCACTGGGAGAGAAATTCGTCGGAACGCTGTTGTCCTGCGAACCCGGTAGGAACGTGATCTTCGGCTATCAACCCGCCAAAGACGGAGCGGGTTTCAAACTGGATCGCACGGATTTCGTCACCACCAATGCCGAAAAGAACTTCGATGGCGCCGATTTCACGGGCGGAGTCAAAAAGCAGCAGACCCTGGCGGCGGACGCCAGGATCAAGTTTTACTTCCGCCCGTCCGATGTCTGCATCGGTCCAGATGGCGCGCTTTATATCGCGGATTGGACCGACCCGCGGGTAGGCGGGCATGACACCCAGGACGATGCGGCCTCGGGAATCATCTATCGGATTGCTCCCAAAGGATTCAAATCGGTCATTCCCAAGCTTGACCTTGGCACGGTGACTGGTGCGGCGCTTGCCCTCGAATCACCCGCCGTCAATGTCCGCTATCTGGGCTATCAGAAGCTGAAATCGACCGGAGCCGCCGCCTATGACGGCGTAGCGAAAGTGATGGAAAATTCGAATTCCTTGGTCGCCTCACGGGCGATCTGGCTGCTGCCCTATCTCGGGGAGAAAGGACGCACCAAGCTGGATTCCCTGATCGCTAACGATCAGGCCGCCACCCGCCTAACGGCATTCCGTGCGATCCGGCGCACGGATGGTTTGATCGACGATCTGCCCTACGCCCGGAAGCTTTCTAACGATCCGGCTCCCGAAGTCCGGGCTGAAGCGGCGCAGGCCATGCGATCCCGCAGCTTCGAGCAGGCCGGTGAAGTGCTGGTCAATGTGGCCGCTCAGTATGATGGCAAGGACCGCTCTTACCTGGAATCTCTTGGCATCGGAGCCGGACATCATACCGAAGCGCTTTGGAAGACGGTAGGGCAGAAATTGAAACCCGGTCAACCCGCAGAGTGGTCGGACACGTTTGCCCGACTGACATGGCGCTTGATGCCGGAAGCTGCGCTCGATTCCTTAAAAACCCGCGCTGCCACTGCCAGCCTGACTGCAGATCAACGCAAGCTCGCAGTGGATTCCATCGCGTTCATCAAGTCGGAGGCATCGGCGGACGCGCTGATCGATCTGGCGGCTGCGGGCTCGCCAGTTAGAGAACAGGCCCTGTGGTGGCTCAAGAATCGGAGTGAAGGTGAGTGGGCGTCGTTCGGTTTGAATGCAAAAATGGAGAAACGCGGGCTCATGGAAAAAGCCGTTCCGCTTGTTGAGATGATTGTTCCGGCAAAACCGGAGAGCACCAAATTCACCGTCGTCGATGTGATGGCACTTAAGGGTGATGCCGCCCGCGGAAAGATCGCCGCCGCACGCTGCATCATGTGCCATAAGATCGATCAAGCGGGCCCAGACTATGGTCCCGCGCTCAAAGGCTTCGGCAGCCGCCAGCCGCCTGAAGTTGTCGCAAGGTCCATGGTCGATCCTTCATTCGACATTTCCCACGGCTTCGAAGGCACGGCCATCCTGCTCAAGGACGGGAAATGGATCGATGGCCACATCGTCGCGGACGGCGATCCGGTGGTAATCGTTTCGACCGGCGGTGTGACCCAGCGGGTTCCCAAGTCGCAGATTGAGAGCCGGAAAAAAATGGATCGCTCGCTCATGTTAGGAGCCGATCAGCTCGGCATGAGCGCACAGGATGTCGCCGACGTTGTCGAGTGGATGAAATCCCACTAACGGAAATTTTCGTCAGTCACTCCGGCGTCGGCAAGCGTTTGTGCGAGCCGTCGCAGAGTGGCGGATTTTTGGTGTGCTTGCACTGGCACCACCAGACCGTTTTTTTCTCAAAGACTTCGTATTTCACGGGTTGCAAGCCAGTGCCTTTGTGGGAGCCGTCGCAAAAAGGCGGGTGTCCGGTTAGGCCGCACGAGCACCACCAATGGATCCCGGCGTCAACTTCGAGTGCCAGTGGTTTTGTATCGCAGATCCTCGGTGCGGCAGCCATCGCCGGGGTTAGCGGAGCGGTGAAACGCGCAGGACCGCAGGTTCCATTTGCGCCGCGATCAGGGATGGGTTTTTCACCCTGTCTTGCGTCGCAGTGGCCGTGCTTTTGTCCAGCTTGGGATACCGTTGGGCGGGGACATCGTTGAAAAACGTTGCTCCGAGCCACCCCGCGAGGATGACCGACGAACCACTAACAAAGCGATGGGTATTCATCTAATAATTAGGGAATGTTTACAATTCCGGCGGGCAGGTTTTGGTTCGTCTCCGAGCAAATAGCAACCACAAACCCACGACCGCAGGCGTCAGAACCTACAAAAGAGGATTGTCGTGCCGCAGGCCCGCTACTAGCCTCGCCATAACGAAAGGGCCGCCGCGGTGGCTTCTATCAGACTGCAACTTTCAATTCCCATGGGCATTTTCAGCAAACCGCGCCTGCGCCGCCTTGACCGTCGTGAAGAGATGCCTGAAGGCCTTTGGGTGAAGTGCCCCGATTGTGGCGCGCTGATCCACACCCTGGAGCTGAAGCAGAACCTCCACGTCTGCGTCCACTGCGGCCACCATTTCCTGCTCGATTCCCGCGAACGGATCACGATCTTGGCCGATCCCGATACGTTCGAGGAAACGGAAACCGGCCTCATCTCCTCCAACCCGCTGGGATTTCTGGGCTATTCCGAGAAGACGGCGGCCCTTCGCGAGAAGACCGCGCTGGACGATGCGGTGATCTGCGGCCGTCTAACCATCCAAGGCCAGCGCGCGATGATCGCGGTGATGGATTTCAAATTCTTCGCCGGTTCCATGGGATCCGTGGTCGGCGAGAAAATCACCCGCGCCATCGAGATGGCGATCGCTGAGAAACGCGGCATGATCATCGTCTCCGCATCCTCCGGCGCGCGGATGCAGGAAGGCATGCTCTCGCTGATGCAAATGGCCAAAACCTGCGGCGCGCTCGCCCGGCTGTCCGAGGCGAAACTGCCCTACATTTCCCTTCTCACGCACCCCACCACCGGCGGCGTCACGGCGTCCTTCGCTACCATCGGCGACATCAATCTGGCCGAGCCCAAGTGCATGATCGGCTTCGCCGGCCCGCGGGTGGTGAAGGAAACCACCCACCAAAATCTCCCTCCCGGATTCCAAACCGCAGAGTTCATGTTAGAGCACGGTTTGATCGACGCCATCGTGCCGCGGACAAAGTTGCGCGAGCGGCTGGGCACGTTGTTGGAATATATGATGCCGGTGTGAGAGGCCAGACATTAGAATCCAGAGTTCAGAGAGGAGGCGATTGAACCGTGCGGGCCCTCTCTCGTCTTTTTCCTGGACTCTCGTTTCTGGGATCCTGCCGTAATCACCCCTCCCCCGGCGGTGTCACCACCACCACGCGCTCGACACCGCGCTGGGAAAACTCCTCCCAATAGCGTTTTTCCCACGCGACCGTGCGCGCCCGGCGGTCTTCCTCACTGAGTTTTTCCCACTCACTGAAGCCGATTGCCCGTGCCAGGTCGCGGTCAGACAGTCGGACGGCCAGCTCGTCCCAGAAGCTTTCGTTGCGGAACTCCTCGTAGCACTCGTGATAGAACAGATTCTCCTCGCGCTCCGCCTTCACGCGGAAGCGCTGGCTCTCCTCGTCGAACTCGATCCAGTCGCCCAGTCCCGAGTGCCCGGCTTTTTCCAGGATCTTGCTTTCTAGCGTCTCGAAAGCAGAGACCTGATCGTTCGCCGTTTCCTTCTGGTTCCACGACGCCACGTTAGCCGCGAGGCTGACCATTTCCACCAACGTGGCGAGTTCTTGATCGGATAGGCGCAAATGCATTCTTGGCGCGAACAAACCACCGCCGCGCCCGGCCGGCAAGCCCGCAACACTCGGAGCTGTAGCGATCTGAGCAAAAGTGGAGGGAATCAAACTGAGCAAAAGTGGAATACTGCGCCGAATCGCCGATTCATCTGGCATCCTCGCATCCATCGTTTCCCGTTCGGCCCACCGCCGGAACGGATAGGGTTCTGCTGGAGAGCAACCCGAGTAGTCCCGATGGTGCGACAGGCTTCCAAGAAGGGAACCGCGCTCTCACGTCTCCCGCAGCACCGGGCTAACACCCCGCCAAGCCGCCCGAGAGAAGCATCTCCGAAGGAAGCACCTGCTGGCGTCCGGCACCACCACCGGAACTCCTCGATCTACATCTCACGACCCACCACACCCGGGTGCTCCAGAAAGCCGGAGAGATCAGCTTCCTGGGTCGTCGTTGGGAGATCACGTCCGGCGATACCAAGCAGGTGACCATTGTCCAACAGCCAGGAAGCTTCCGAGTCATCTTCCGCCCGCCCACGCCACAAGCCCCACAGTGGCCCGACATCCTCGCCGAATATCGTCTTTAAGCCGACTGAACAATCAGGAAGACCACTCCACTTTTGCTCAGTCGCCGACACCTCCCCTCCATTTTCTTGCCAAGATTGCGCGGCTCCCCTTCACTCCGGGTCGCGCCGCCCACGGGGAGCGCGGATTGAAACAACCATGGCCCTCATTGTTCAGAAATACGGCGGCACTTCCGTCGGCTCGCTTGATCGGATTCGCAACGTCGCCGCGCGGATGAAACGCACCCGTGACGAGGGAAACCAGGTCGTTGCCGTGGTTTCCGCCATGTCCGGCGTCACCGACGGTCTGCTCAAAATGGCGGCGGATCTCTCCCCGGCGCCTTGCGAGCGCGAGCTCGACGTCCTCCTCGCCACCGGCGAACAACAATCCATCGCGCTCGTCACCATCGCTCTTCAGGACCTTGGCGTGGACGCGGCGTCCATCACCGGTCGGCAGGCGGGAATCAAGACCACCGGTTCCCACACCCGCGGGCGCATTCTCAACATGGACCCGTCGCTGATGCGGAGTTTTCTCGATGAGGGAAAATCGCTGGTCGTCGCCGGTTTCCAAGGCGTCACGCCCGACGGCATGATCCACACGCTTGGCCGCGGAGGTTCGGACCTGACCGCCATCGCCGTCGCCGCGGCGCTCAAGGCGGACGTTTGCCAGATCCTCACCGACGTGGACGGCGTTTACACCTGCGACCCGCGGATCGTGAAAAACGCCCGCAAGCTGCCGGAGATTTCCTACGACGAGATGTTGGAAATGGCGTCGTCCGGCTCCAAGGTCATGCAGTCCCGCTCGGTCGAGTTTGCCAAAAAATTCGGCGTCATTTTCGAAGTCCGCTCATCGCTCAACGACAACCCAGGAACCCTCGTGTTAGAAGAACATCCCAACATGGAGAACGTCGTCATCCGCGGCGTCTCGATCGAGCGCTCGCAGGCGCGCATCACCATCACCGGCATCCCCGACGCTCCCGGCATGTCCGGCCTCATCCTCGGCGCGCTCGCCGAGTCCGAAATCAATCTCGACATGATCGTGTCCAACATCGCCCACGACGGGCAGGCGCGTCATTCGTTCACCATGCATTCCAGCGACCTCGGAAAAGCCCAGGCCGCGCTCAAGCCGGTGCTCGCCGCCCTCGCTCCGAACTCGAAAATCGAGACCGAATCCGGCATCGCCAAGCTTTCCGCGGTCGGCATCGGCATGCGTTCGCACTCGGGTGTCGCCGCCACCATGTTCAAGGCTCTCGGCGACGCAGGCATCAACATCGGCATGATTTCCACCTCGGAAATCAAGATCGCCGTGACCGTGGACGAGCCGCGAATCGAAGACGCCGCGCGAGCGGTGCATGATGCGTTCGGCTTGGATAAGGTGCCAGCGTAGCGGCGATCACCGGTCGCCGCGTTTTGAGGACATGAATGAATTCGCGGCGACCGGTGATCGCCGCCACATTTCAATACTTCACGCTGCAGCCGTACGGCTGGTTCTTGCCATTAGCCACCGGTTTGCCGGCCAGCACCGCGTCGAGCGCGTTGGCAAACAACTTGTCCGCGGTCGCCACGTCGGCGTCGTCGGTCGTCGCTTTCGAGTCGATCGCGCCGCTGTAAACCAGCTTGCTCTCCTTATCGATGATGAACATTTGCGGGGTGGTTTTGGCATCGAAGGCCTTGCCCACGGCACCGTCCGTATCCAGGACGAAGTGCGTGGCTTTGCTGCCCTTTTCCTTGGCGGCCCCGGCCATTTTGTCCGCTTCCATGTAGCCTTGATTGCCTTTGGCGGCGGAATTCACGGAGATCCAGACGACGCCCTTCGCGGCGTAATCGGCCTGTAGCTTCTGCATGTTGCCGGTGGAATAATGCTTTTTCACAAACGGGCAATCGAAGTTGACCCACTCCAGCACAATGACTTTGCCGCGAAGTTCGCCCAGGGAAACGACCTCGCCGCTGAGACTTTTAGCAGTGAAGGCGGGAGCGCCCTCCCCGACATTGGCGGCATGGGCGGTGATCAGCGCGATGGCTCCGGCGAGGGTGGATAGAATGATAGTTTTCATAGTTAGTAGTTTTGCGATTCGGTGATCAGCGTGGTCCGCCCGGGGGATTTGTCTAATGACTTTTCATCGACCACGTAAGGGCCAGCGGCGGGTGGGTGGATTTACCGGCGAGCACCAACGTCAGCTCCCGGATCGGTTCGGTGGCATATTCATTTTTTGACACCTCCGCGGTCCACTGGTCGCCTTCCCTGATGAAGGCGAACTTGGCCGCAGGATTGATCGCCTGCGGGGTGGCCGGGAAAATTTCGGAACCCGCCGGATCGTGTTGCAGGCCCGCGATGGTGAGCGCCAAGGTTTTTGGTTTCTCGATGACCCTTAAGATCGGCCCGTCCGTTTGCCGTGCCGGGACATTCTGCAACGCTCCGGCGATCAGCTCCGCCTCCGGCGTGGGCGCGGGCGGGCCATGATTCAAGGATAGCTCCAGCTCGGCCTGGCCGGGGATGCAGCTATCGTCGTTGCAGGTCAGCCATGAAACTTTCCCTTTCAATTTCGCCTTACCTTCGAAGCCCGTGGGCGGTGTAAATTTCACTGGAAAAATCACGGTGCCCTCGTAGCCGAAACCGGGCAGATCGCCGGTCATGAACCGCTTGGGCACCGGATGCTCCAGCTCGCCAGCCCTCCACCCGGCGGGCAGCTCCCACGTCACGGAAAATTTCATCCCGCCCTCCCCCGGATTAAGCCAGTAAGTGTGCCAGCCCTCGTCGAGCACCAAGCGGATGGCGGTCTGCACGGGCTTGCCGCTTTCGAACGTTGCCGATGTGGTGATCCAGTCGGCGCTGGCTTTCCCGGATCGAACGGCTGCTGGGGAAATCGCGCAGAGCGCGGTGGAAACGATCGCGAATTTTAGGAACATGATCTGGAGAATTTAGAAGCCTTCCTGCGACCATCAAGGTTAGACATGGGTCTGACTAGCAAGCTTCTCATTTTTCCAACCTGAAGAACAAATGAGGATCCGAGCCACGGGGGGTGGTCACCGTGTGTTCGCTGGCGGTATCGACGACGCTTTCGCTGACCACCGCCCAAGTGGTTAGGTTGCTACCCTTTTTAAGCACCCAGCCTTGTTCCGCGAGAGGCCAGGACAGCATGGCGTTCGCTCCTACCAGTTGAATCTTCAGTTGGGGGGCGACGGCGACCTCACCGGTCAGCGTGATGGTGATCGGGCCAAGCGCTCCGCTGAAACCGCTCGTATTTTGGCTGAGTCCATTGAGCGTGACCGTCTGGCTGAAGCTGCCGAGGGCATCGGTCTGAAGCGAGATGAGGAGATTCGTGTGGCTCTGGCCGGCCCCGACATTCGTGAAGTTGGCGAAGCCGGAAAACGTGAAGTCCGGAGCCGCGGTGGCGAACGAACCAGCCAGCGTGTCGGCCGGCGCGGCGGCGTTGTTCGTTAGACGGAGCGTGACCGAGGGAGCGGTTTCCCCGAGCGTCCGACGGCCGAAGCTCACGGTGTAGGAATTTTCACCTCCAGTAAAGGTGGCGGCCCCGGAGTCCTTGGTGAAAACGGGAGCTGCGTAACGGTTGACCTGCCCGATGGCGGTGATGACCTGTGAGGTGCGCGCGGTATTGCCCAGGCCGCTGCTGCCGGTGCCGTTCGACACCGGTGCGAGCGTGGCGGTTCCGGCCTTCGGGCCTACGGTGGCGGTATTGAGCGTGACCTTGGTGGCGGTGCTCGAAGCGCCCGGGGCGAGGCCGGAAATCGATCCGCTGCCGGTCAGGTGTCCGGTATTTGCGGAGAACGACGCATTGAGCGATTCGGAAAAACCATCTGCGGCGACCGCATTCGTCACGCCGACCGTTTGCTCGACGAGCTCGTTCAAATGGACGATGCCGAAGTCGAGCGACGTGCCGCCGGGGATCTGCGCTTGGGCGTAGCGGAACACCGCGCCAGTCACCGTCACCGTTTGCGCCGTCAGTGGGGAGAGACCCAGATCGCTGCTGCCCGCGCCGTTGCTGGTTAGAGAAATGGTGGCGGTTCCGTTCTTGGAACCCGCCGAGCCGGTGCCGATGCCCACCGCAAGGGCCGAACCATTGGTGGATCCGGGCGTCAGCGCGGTGAAGGAACCGCCGTTGGTTGTTACGCCACCGGTCGCGCTGCCGATGCTGGCATTCAGGGATTCGGAGAAACCGTCGTTCGTCGCTTGGTTCGCGAGCGTCAACAACTGCGAGGGCGCCGTGTCGCCAACGTGAAAATTTCCGAACGTCACCGGCGCGGGCGAGTGGCTGCCAGGGGCGGCATACCGGTAGGCGGCACCGGTGATCGAGAGCGTCTGATCGGCGACGTTGTCGAAATTGTTGAGCACCCGGACGGCCTGGCCGGTCAGCGCTCCAGCGCTGCTGGCGGTCAGTGTCACGCCAAGGCCACCGCTGGTTCCGGCAGGCGGGATGGAGCCGAAATTCGCCGCTGTCACCCCTGCCCCACTGAGCCGTGGATCGGTCAAATTTCCGCCGTTGGCTGCAGTCTGGATGGCCCCGCGCAGACGGGATCCCGTCGCCCCTGTGTTATTGATCTGATAGGTTTGGGTCGTGGCGTCGCCGACGTGGACTTTTCCGAAGGCCAGCACCGGCGTGGCGGTTGCGCCGCCCGTCACCCCGCCGCCGGTCAAGGTTTGACCGGTCCCGCCCACGGCGAGGATCGCCCCGCTGCCGCTGACGTTGGCACGCGGCGCGAACGAATTTCCAACCCCGGAATTTGCGTTGATATAATCGGCTCCCGCCGAAAAATTCTTGGTGCCAAGGAACAAGTTACCGTTCTGATGGAGAAAATCCGCCGAGCTGCTGGCCGTTGTGCCGCCGCTGAGATCGAGGGTGCTGCCGGCATCGACCTGCACCGTTCCGCTGCCGCCTTGGATACCATCGGAGAATGCAAGATTCCCGCCGGTGGAGCGGATGGTGCCGCTGTTGGTTGGCCGGATGTTCACCGTGCCGAAACCGAACAGCTCGCCGCCTGAGGAATTCACCAATGACGAGGGAGCGAAAGTGCCACCGCCAAGTTGCACGATCCCCGCGTTCGAAAAGCTGTTGGTGGTGTAGTCCCGGCCGCCGAGAATACGGAGTGCGCCACCGCTGGAGTTGGCCGTTAGACCATCCTCCAATGGCGTTAGGGAGGAGCTGATCAGGATGGCGGAATTCGTCCCGGAGAGGGTGATGTCCGCCGCGTTCGTGGTGATGCTGTTGTAATAAAGCGTGAGGGTCGATTCGGTGAAGGATTTCCATGTTCCGCCAGTTAAAGTGGCTGCCGGGAGGTTGGTCAGGGTGGCGGTCAGCACGGCAAGCGTGGCTCCGTTGCGTGCCTCGACGGTGCCGGCGTTGGTAAAGACCGAGGGGTTGACGGTGGTCGTCAACCCTGCCAGATCGGAGGAAATCAGGCCTTGGTTGACCAAGGTGGTGACACCGCCGACGAAGTAGCCTTGGCCAATCACCGCCGAACCACGCGCGATCAGGCTTGGGCCGAAGGTCAGGGTGTTGTCGCCGTCGATCGCGAGAATGGCTCCGCTGGAATAGGTCGGATCGAAATTGAGCGTCTTGCCGTCGAGGGTGCCGGTTTGTTCGTAGGAAAGAATCGCCTGATAGCCATCGGGAGAGCCGAGATGCGCGTTGCCCGAGAAGGTCGAGCCGTTTTGCAGGCGGAGGTACTGGTGGACGGTCGGCCGGTTCAGGAACAGATCACCGGTGAAGGTCACTCCATCCAAGCGGTTCACGGAACCTCCCGAGTAAAGCAGCTTCGCGCCGCCCGACTCGGTGACGGTGCCACCGATGATCCGGCCGTTCGCCATCGTCCAGTCTCCGGTGGCGGCTGTGAGGGCGAAGGTATTCCCGGTGTTGTCCATGTCCCCGATGAGGTTGATGACGCTGCTGCCACTGCGGGTAAAGCCGCCGATGCCCAATGCTCCGGTGGTGAAGGTGCCGTGCAGGTTGAGCGTGCTGTTAGTCAGCACGATGTTGCCGGCATTGGTGTAGTTGCCGTGGAAGTTGAGCACGGAACCCGCGCCGATCGCGCGCAACGTGCCGCCCGCCTCGTTGGTCCAGTCCGTGGCTTGGACGGTCAGCGTTGCGCCGTTAATCGCCTGGGCGGTGCCGCTATTGGTAAAGACCGATGGGTTGATGGTCGTGGTTAGGCCGGCCAGATCGGAGGAAATCAGGCCTAGGTTGACCAAGGTCGGGGTGCCGCCGACGAAGTAGCCCTGCCCGATGGTCGCGGATCCGCGGGCGATCAGGCTGGGGCCGAAGGTCAGAGTGTTGTCACCGTCGATTGTCAGTATGACTGTGCCGGAATACGGGGAATCGAAATTGAGCGTCTTCGCGTTGAGGGTGCCGGTTTGTTCGTAGGAAAGAATCGCCTGATAGCCATCGGCCGAGCCGAGATGCGCGTTGCCCGAGAAGGTCGAGCCGTTTTGCAGGCGGAGATATTGATGGACGTTCGGGAGATTGAGGAACAAATCGCCGGTGAAGGTCACTCCATCCAAGCGGTTCGAGGAACCTCCGGAGAAAAGCAGCTTTGCGCCCCCCGACTCGGTGACGGTGCCACCGACGATCCGGCCATTCGCCATCGTCCAGTCGCCGGTGGCGGCGGTGAGGGCGAAGGTGTTGCCGGCGTTGTCCATGTCGCCGCCGAGGTTGATGACGCTGGTCCCACTGCGGGTGAAACCGCCGATGCCCAACGCCGCAGTGTTGAAGGTGCCGTGCAAATTCAGGGTGCTGTCCGTGAGCACGATGTTGCCGGCGTTCGTGTAGCTTCCATAAAGGTTCAGGACAGAACTAGCGCCGATGGCCCGGAGCGTCCCGCCCGGCTGGTTGGTCCAGTTCGTGGCTTGGATGCTCAGGGTCGCGCCGTTGATCGCCTGGGCGGTGCCGGAGTTGGTGAAGACCGATGGGTTGATGGTCGTGGTTAGGCCGGCCAGATCGGAGGAAATCAGGCCTAGGTTGACCAAGGTCGGGGTGCCGCCGACGAAGTAGCCCTGCCCGATGGTCGCGGATCCGCGGGCGATCAGGCTGGAGCCAAAGGTGAGAGTGTTGTCACCGTCGATCGCGAGCGTGGCCGAGCCTGAGGGGGAATCAAAATTGAGCGTCTTGGCGTTCAAGGTGCCGGTTTGTTCGTAGGAAAGAATCGCCTGATAGCCATCGGGAGAGCCGAGATGCGCGTTGCCCGAGAAGGTCGAGCCGTTTTGCAGGCGGAGATATTGATGGACGGTCGGGAGATTGAGGAACAAATCGCCGGTGAAGGTCACTCCATCCAAGCGGTTCACGGAACCTCCGGAGAAAAGCAGCTTTGCGCCCCCCGACTCGGTGACGGTGCCACCGATGATCCGGCCATTCGCCATCGTCCAGTCGCCGGTCGCGGCGGTGAGGGCGAAGATATTGCCGGTGTTGTCCATGTCGCCAATAAGGTTGATGACGCTGGTGCCGCTGCGGGTGAATCCGCCGATCCCCAGCGCCCCGGTGGTGAAGGTGCCATGGAGGTTGAGCGTGCTGTCGGTGAGCTTGATGTTGCCGGCGTTGGAGTAATTGCCATAAAAGTTCAGGATCGAACCGGTCCCGGTGGCGCGGAGGGTGCCAGTTGCGGAATTCGTCCAGTTGGTGGATGAAATCGCCAGGGTCGCCCCGTTGATCGCCTCTGCGATTCCGTCATTGGTGAAGACCGCCGGAGACACGGAGATTCCCAAGTTTGCCAGATCGGCGGAAATCAATCCCTGGTTCACCAGCGTTGCCGTGCCGCCAACATAAAACTGAGAGCCGATCTGTGCGCTTCCGCGGGCGGCTAGATTCGGTCCGAAGGTTAGGACGTGATTTCCTTCGATGGTCAAATAGGCGTTCGAAAAAATCGGATCGAAGTCCAGGGTTTTGCCATCCAGCGTGCCAGTTTGGTCGTAAGCGAGCACGCCCGCGTTTCCATCCGGAGCTCCGATGCTCGCATCGCCGGAGAAACTGGCCCCGTTCTGCAGGCGCGCCCAGCTTCCACCCGGGCGGTCCAGCAACAGGTCGGCGTCGAGGGTGGCGCCGTCCAGGCGGTTGCCGGAACTATTGCCGAACTCCACGCTGCCGCCGGCTGGCGTGACAGTGGTGTTGAGAAGCGCGCCGCCGAAGAAGCGAAGCACGCCGCCGGTAAGTGTAACCCCGCTGGCGGTGAGGTTTCCGCTCTGGAGTTCCAGCGTGGCGTCGGCGGAGGCGATCGTTAGGTTTTCCACAACGATGTCCGTGTTGAGCCCGACCATGTAAGGCGCGCCGACGGCGTCGATCACCGCGTCGTAGGTGGACGCGCCGTTGTTAGGAAACGTATCCGGACCGGGCACGCTGGTCCAGTTGGCATTGTCCGCCCACGTCGCGGTGGCAGCGCCGGACCAGGTGGAAACGATATCTGCCGAGCGAGCGGGGGCAGCGAGGCAGACGAAGATGGTGACAGCGCAAGGCGCCAAGACATTGGAGCGACGAAGTTTCATATTGTTGGGAGGAATTGTGGAAGTGAGTCCGATGGGGAGGAAACGGGGGAGATTGCGGCCCCGTGAAACCGGGGGAGATAGGGGAGGGCCGACTGAAATTTCGCCTGCCACCCTGATCAGTTGGTGCAGCTCTTCCAAGACATCTTTTCCAAACTGCGTGTCTCAAGACGGTGAGTCAGCGTTTCGCTCGACAAATCCCGTTCCAAGTGTCGATTTAGTCACAATGCACGCCCGAATATCCGGCCTTTGTCTCGGCCTCCTAACCGCCGCATCGGCCCAGGACTCCGCAAGCGACCTGCGCGCTTTGCTCAACGATCCGAACAGCGATCTTTCGCGTCTCGCCCAGGGGATGATCGGCAAAAAGGGCGGCAACCAGCTTTTCTATTTCCCCACCCGCGACGAGCCGACCACCCCCGCCGCCTGGGGGCTGAAGTATGAGGCCATCGACTTCAAGTCCGCCGACGGCACGCCGCTTCACGGTTGGTTCATCCCCGCGAAAAACAAAGCCGCAAAAGGCACCATAGTTTTCTCCCACGGCAATGCCGGCTCCATCAGTTACCATCTGGGATTTTGCGCGTGGATGGCCGAGGCCAGCTACAACGTTTTCCTCTACGACTACCGCGGCTTCGGTAAATCCGGCGGCACCGTCGATCGGCGCGGCATGATCGACGACGTGAAGGCCGCGTTTGCCTACGCCATGAAACGCCCGGACATCGATCACACCCGCCTCGTCTCCTTCGGTCATAGCCTCGGCGGCGCGCAGTCGGTTACCGCGTTGGGCGAAACTCCCGTTAAAGGCCTGCGGGCGATCATCATCGACGGCGCCTTCGCCTCCTATCAGGCGATGGCGCGGATCATCGGCGGCCAGCTCGGAGCCAGCCTCGTCACGGATGAACTCGCGCCGAAGGATTTCGTGAAAAAGTTGTCGCCCGTGCCATTTCTCGTCGTCCACGGCACCAACGACGAAGTGGTCCCCGTTTCCCAAGGCCGCCAACTCTACGAAGCCGCCGCCCAGCCGAAGACGCTGTTTGAAGTGAAAACCGGCCGCCACGGCACGGCCCTCTCCCGTGACAACGGAGCGTATCGGAAGAAGCTGATCGCCTGGCTGGACACGATCATGAAAGGGTGAGCGCCGTGGACTGCGTGCAGCCTGCTGCCGCTTTGGTTCACGTAGCCTGCTGCGAAGTTCGCCGCCAGCAGGCTGGCGCGGGAAAGCGGCAGCAGGCTGCGCGCAGTCCAAGGGCTTACTCCCGCGCCAACTTCAGATCCTCCACGAACCTCGCATATTCCTCCGCTTTCGCCGCCGGGTCGGGCAAGCGCAGCAGATACGATGGATGGACGGTTAGGATCACACGCGGCGCGAGTTGCGGAGCATCGATGATTCCGCACATTTTGGTGACTGCCACGGGTTTTCCCAGTAAGGACCGGGCGGCGGTGGCGCCTAACAAAATCAGCACATCCGGGGCGACCTGCTTCAGCTCGGCGAGCACCCACGGTCGGCACGCGTCGATTTCCCCCGCGTCGGGCTTCTGATGGAGGCGGTGTTTGCCCTGCGGAGTCCATTTGAAATGCTTGACCGCGTTGGTGAGATACATGGTGGCGCGGTCGAGGCCCGCTTCCGCCAGCGCCTGGTCCAGCAATTTTCCAGCAGGGCCGACGAATGGCTTCCCCGCCACGTCCTCGCGATCGCCGGGCTGCTCGCCGACGACCATGATCCGGGCGTCGCGCGGGCCCTCGCCGAACACCGTGCCGGTCGCGTGCTCCCACAGCGGGCAGGCACGACAAGTCGCGGACGCCGTTGCCAGCTCGGCCAGCGAGAGCCCCCGGTCGGGCGGGTATCTGCATGGTTTCACCTCGGACATTTCCCTGAGCTTGCCTAGGTAGGCGTTGTTAGGAGCCGGCTTCTCGGGCCGAAGCGTTTCCTCATGCATGGATTTGACCCGTTCCCGGCTGGTCTCGATGAGTTCTTCAATCAGCCCGGCCTCGGGCAGATTTTTCCAATAGCGCTTAGGCATTTCCGCCTGCATCGCCTTCACCTTGACCCGCGCGGGATTGAAAATGCTGCGGTAATAAACGCGCCAGGCGGCTTCGAGCGCGTCGGGATTTTCCACCGGATTTTCAGAAATGCCGGGGGTGAAGGTCAGCAGCTCGCCGTTCCAATGGGCGCAGCCTTTCGGCGTGAAGATGCTCCAGTCCATATTGGCGAAGCGTTTCCTGAAAAAAGGCGTGCCGGCCTCGACGATGAAATGATCCGGCTCGAACCACGCGGCGTAACGCTCCCGGCCGGTCGCGACGTCGGTGTCGATCAGCTTGAAGCGCACGAACGCGTGCATCTTGTGGATCTCGCGGCGGACGTTTTTTTCCAAGGTCCTTGCCTTCGCCATGTCCGCATCGCTGGCGATGGAAAGCAGGTGCCGCTCGCCGCCCCGCGTGACGCGCCAGAGGATTCGATAAAGCAGCGCCCAGCGCGACGGATCGCAATGGCAGGCCACCGTTTCGGCCATTTCGACGAAGGCGGTGGGAACCTTCAGCGTCATCGCCGGTGCTTCGCTGACGACGGGCGCTTCGAATAGTCCGCCCGCCGCCTCCCACAGCACGTCGTGCGGCGGGACATTGCCGGCTAACAAGCCACGCGCCGCTTCGCGCCATGAGGCGAAATTGGTTCCCGGATCAACGCATCTCATCGGCGGCAAAAAGTTCCAACTGCAAGGGCTTCGGCAGGAAGCGGGCGCGCAGGGCGTCGGAATCGAGCAGATACGCCGCTGGATTGTGGTCGGCCGTCATGAGGAACGGCTGCACTTTGGCCAGTGACACCCGCAGCCGGACAAGGTCGGCGAGACGGATGCGGGTGTAGCGACGGATTTTTAAAATGCGATCCACGTTGCGCACTCCCAGGCCGGGGACGCGGAGCAGGACTTCGCGGCTGGCGGTTTGAATATCGACCGGGAAATCCTGCCGGTTTCGCAAGGCCCAGGCGAGCTTGGGATCGAGGTGTAAATCGAGGTTCGGCGTTTCGGGCGTGAGGATTTCCGAGGTTTTGAAGCCGTAAAAGCGCATCAGCCAGTCCGCCTGATAGAGCCGGTGCTCGCGGATGAGCGGAGGCGCTTTGAGCGGAAGAATCCGCGACGGCTCGGGGATCGGGCTGAACGCGGAATAGTAAACGCGCCGCAGCTTGTAAGCGCCGTAAAGTTCGTCGGAGCGGGCGAGGAACTCCGCATCGGTCGAGGCGTCCGCGCCGACGATGACCTGCGTGCTCTGACCGGTCGCATGGCGGACTTTTTTGTCCCCGCCGCGCCGGCGTTCGCCTGCTTCCTCCAGTTTGTGGCGGATGCGGCCCATCGCCTGCTTGGTGCGGACGATGTTTTTCTCTGGGGCCAGCAGGTCCAGCGATTCCTGGGTCGGCAGTTCGAGATTGATGCTGATCCGGTCGGCGTAGCGGGCGGCGGTCTCGATCAGCTCCGGCGAGGCTTCCGGGATGGTTTTCAAATGAATATAACCGCGGAAATCGTGCACTTCCCGCAGCGTGCGGGCGACGGCGATGACCTGCTCCATGGTGTAATCCGCATTGCGGATGATGCCGGAGCTGAGGAACAGGCCTTCGATGTAATTTCGCTTATAGAAATCCAGCGTGAGCTTCACCACTTCCTCGGAGGTGAAGGCCGCGCGGCGGACATTGCTCGATCTACGGTTGATGCAGTAGTGGCAGTCGTAGATGCAGAGGTTGGTGAGCAGGACTTTCAGCAGGGAAATGCAGCGGCCGTCCGGCGCGTAGCTGTGGCAAATCCCCGCGCCGCCGGACGAACCCACGCCGGTGCCGCCAAGCGAGTCGCGTTTCGCGGCTCCTGAGCTGGCGCAGGACGCGTCGTATTTGGCGGCGTCCGCGAGGATGGCGAGTTTCGATTCGAGTTCCATGAGTTCACGCGAACAGTCGATGAGAACCGCGGGAAAACCAGCCGCAATCTCGGGAAAATCACGCCGTTTCCTGCTCGCTCATCCACGTGTAGAGCATCACCCACAACGACAGCGCCAGAACGAACAGCGGGATTTGCAGCAGGGTAGGCAGCGAATAGAGAATCGAAACGACCGGGATCCACACGCCCCACGCGGCGACCACCCGGGGGAAAATCGTCTCGCGATAGTAGGCCGCCGTGAACACCCTCGCCATCCCGTGGGACCGGAATCCCTGGTTCTTCCAATCGTAAACCCAGGCCGTCACGGGCGATGCGAACAATGGCGTGTAAAGCAATTGGTCCACCAAGACCTTCTTCGCGACGATCGCAAACGTCACTTCAGCCCCGAACCAGACCGCCTGGCAGCGATAGAAAAAATCGACGATGACGCCCATGACACACCAGAAGGGCACGGTGAACAGCAGGTTGGAGGCGTTAATCCGCCGGATCCTGCCTTTTTGGAAAACGAAAATTCTCAGCAGTTCCGGGATGACCGCCCCGGCGACGATCGTCGCCACGGCCGTGTAGCCGTAGCTCCAGCGCGCCTTGATTTCCGCGAGTCCGTCGAGCCAGCCGCGCGTGGGCGGGTAGAAATAATAGCCCAGCACCACGGCGAGCGTTAGCAGTTGCACGATCAGCCCGGGAACGAGATTCGCCCGCGCCGCCCGCAATCCCACTGTCCATGGCGGCTCGCGGCGGGTCTCGGGCGGGATGGAAGGGTTGATCGGCAAGGCTGCGGAACATGTTGGCAGCGGTGCCGATCATCAAGCGGGGATTCCCGGGGTCTCCGACGCCGCTTGCGGGAGTATCGAGGCGAGACGCCTCGATCACGGCCTGCCGCGAGACGCGGCAGCCACGATCAGGGGATCGCGGGGGCCTTGCGCGCGCGGTCCGCTTGCGGTTCACTGGGTCATGAAATCCTTCGCGCTCGCCGCCATTCTGCCGTTTTTCCTGAACAGCTGTGGCGGCGGTGGCTATGGCCGGGTCGCGCTGCTGGAAGCGCCGAAAATCGTCAACGTTTCCTCCTATGACCCGAAGGAGAAACAGCGTCCCGGCGAATCGTTTTCCTCCGCCGATGTTTCCGCGCTCCGGCGCAACGGCGCACTCGGCTTGATCGCCCGCTGCGGCAAGGGCCTGGCGCTCGACGAGAAATGCGCGGACTTCCTCCGTGCCGCAGAGCGCCAGGGCATGATGCTCGGCACCTATTATTTCGTCCTTAAAACTTCGAGCCCGGTCGCGCAGGCGGACCAATACCTCGGCCGCCTGCGGCAGATCGCGCCCGGTCGTCGAGTGCTGCTCGTGGGCGATTTCGACACGAAATCCAGCCCCTCCGATCTGGTCGCGTTCATTGATCGCGTCGAGCAGCGGACCGGTGTCCTGCCAGTGATTTACTTGGAAAACAGCAACCGCCTGCGTGCCGCGCTCAGCCAGGCGACCCCCGCACAAAAGAACCGGATTCGCGGCTGCCCCTATTGGATCGCGCTCTACTCCCACGACTCGGGATTCCGCACACCCAAGGACTTGATGGACGCCTACGACATCTGGAACGACTGGGCGATGTGGCAGTACGCCGGCGTCGAGTGGTCCGGCCGCTCCGTTTCCAAGCACTACCGTCACGGCCCATGGAAATCTCCAGCCTATTTCGGCTCGATGGACCGCCCGCTGGAGCACAACGCCTTCAACGGCTCCGTCGGCGACCTGAACACGTTCTGGGCGAGGCACTCCTGGGTGGTGCGGTGACGATTCGGAATGCCTCCACCCAGGCGGGAAAATCGGCTCGAAATCCCGCAGAGGGAGCCTAAGCTGCCAAGCATGGCAGCTGTCACCGATCTTATGCACGACGTCCTCGAGCTTCCGAGAACCGAACGGTCATTTCTGGCGAAGTAGCTGCTGGAGAGCCTGGAAACCGACGAGACCTTCGATGCGGAGGAAATGCGGATTTTCGAAGGACGATCGCGTGGGATCCGTGAGGGTATGGTGAAGCCGCTGACCTTGGAACAGCTCCAGCAGGAAGTGGCCGCGCGTTTATCATGGCGGGCCTGATCATTCATCCCAAAGTTGCCACCGAGGTGGCCAACGCCGCCGGTTGGTATCGGCAGATCGACCCCGACCTTGCTGAGCGGTTTCTGGATGAGGTGTACGAAGGCATCCGAAAAGCTCGGGAAATGCCATTGCTCTTTCGGATCGTTGAGAATCCTTACCGCCCGGTTCTCTGCGATAGTTTCCCCAACCGATGGAGACAAGGCCTTGATTGACCAGCCTTGCCAGCGACCGGCGGAATCCATACATCCCGTGAAGTGGCGCGCGAGTCTCCTGCAAATTTTCCCAAGCGCTTGCAATGGCGGCTCGAATGGCTGGGCCAGACCGCGATCGAGAAGCTCGCCGCCGTCCTCCCCGGCCCGCTGGTGTTCCGGATCGGCGAGCGGATCGGCGGGCTGGCGTGGCATTTCATGCGGACGCGGCGGCATATCGTTTTGCGAAACCTGCGGATCGCCTACGCGGGCGAACACGATCTCCCCGAGCTGCAGCGGATGGCGCGGGAATCGTTCCGACGGACCGGCGCGAACCTGCTGTCCGCGCTTCACTCGACCCAGCTTTCCGCCGAAGAGATCGATGCCATCGTGACGGTCGAGAACCCGGAGGTCCTCGCCGCCGCGCTGGCCCGCAGTCCCGGCGTGGTGCTGATGCCGTCGCACATGGGAAATTGGGAAATCCTCACCCGCATCAGCCGGACGTTTCCGCCGGGGCACAAAAATGGCGCATTTTACCGTCCGCTCAACAATCCGCTCCTCGATGCCCGCGTGCTGGCCCAGCGCGAGCTCGACGGCACCCGCCTGTTCTCCAAGCGCGATAGCTTCCACCAGGTCACGGGCTTCCTGCGCGAGGGCGGAATTCTTGGGATTCTGGCCGATCAGCGGGTCGGACCGCAAGGTCCGCTGGTGCGGTTTTTCGGCAGGCTCACCCGCGCCAGTCCTCTGCCGAGCCTGATCGCCCGCCGCAGCAAGAGCGAGGTGCTGGCGATGTCCGTGATCACCGAAGCGCCGGGAAAATGGCGGATCCGCTACCACGCACTCGACGGCCCGATCGGCACGACCACTTGCATGAACGCCATCGAACGGGCGATGAAGTCCAGCCCGCTCGACGTGTTCTGGTTTCAGGAACGATGGAAAGTTTTCGTCCGCACCCGTCGGCCGATCCGGGGCTGGCTCGGCACGGATGACCTCGGTGCCGGAAAGCCGCATCGCGCGCTGCTCTGGCTTCCCGGGTTGGCGGGGGATTGGCGACTTCCCGATGCATGGACCCATCCGGACGTGGTGTATGAAATCGCCGTGGCAGCCGATCAGGAACTCCCGTCCTGGCTCCATGGCACGGAACGAGTTCATCGCGTGCTCTCCACGTCGCGGCGAATCATTCAGCACGCCCTGGCCAAGATCGATCTGGCGGCAGCGCTGCCCATCGACTACATCCTGACCTGCGGTGCGCCGGACGCCTTGAAAGAAGCCGCCCGGCGGGAATCGCTGCCCTTGGTTTCCCTTGCCTCCGCCGAGCAAGCCGTGCCTGAATCCCTTGAACCCGAGGACGAAAATTCATGAGCCTGTCCGTGATCGTCAGCACCTACAACCAGCCCGAATGGTTGCACAAAGTCCTTCACGGCTACCTCATCCAGACCTTCCAGGACTTCGAGCTGTTGATTGCCGATGACGGATCGGACGACCGGACGCGCAAGATCATCGCGGATTTCCAGCCTTTGGCAAAATTCCCGGTGCGGCACGTTTGGCAGGAGGACGAGGGATTTCAAAAATGCCGGATACTCAACAAGGCCACCGTCGCAGCCACCGGCGAGTATCTCGTCTATTCGGACGGCGATTGCATCCCCCGGGCGGACTTTCTGGAGGTGCACGCCTGTTGCGCCGCCCCCAGCCATTTCCTCTCAGGCGGATACTGCAAGCTGCCCATCGGGCTCAGCAGGCACCTGTCAACCGATGACATTGCCGCCGGCCGGGCGTTCGATGCCGGCTACCTGCGCGAGCACGGGCTCAAGGAATTTTCCCCGATTTTCAAAATCAAGCTGCCGGTCACGCTAGGCCCGCTGATGGACCGGATCTCGCCCACCAAGGCGAGCTGGAACGGCCACAACGCCTCGGGGTGGAAATCCGACATCCTCGCGGTGAACGGCTACAACGAGGAGATGCAATACGGCGGCCAAGACCGCGAACTCGGCGAGCGGCTCGTCAATTTCGGCATCCGCGCCATCCGCATCCGTCATCGGGCGCTGGTTCTGCACCTCGACCACAAGCGCGGCTACGTGACGCTGGACATGCTGCAAAAAAACCGCGCCATCCGCGACGAGGTGATCGCCACCCGCAGCGTCTGGTGTGCGAACGGAATTCACAAACGCCCGCAGCCTTGATTCATCTTGGAAAATCGCTCGAAGCGCTCGCCCGGCTGATCCGGCCGCTTGTGGGACCGGCCTATCGCCGCGCTTATTCCGCGATGACCGCGCGGGGAATGTCGCAGCGGTTGCCGGGCGAGCCGCTCGTCTGCTGCGATTTCGCGGATCCGAAAATCGACGCCGTCGGCGGGCGCTACTACTTCAGCCTGGTCCGCGACCTGATCGATGCCGGTTATTTCCCGGTCTTCACGGAACACCGCGCCACGCTTTCCACTTTCGGCCCGAGCCGGATGAAAGCCCTGCTGCTGAACGAACGGCTGGGGACGATCCCGTCGCTGGCCGCGCTCGACGAACCCTATTTCCTCCTCACCGACCGGGAAATTCCAGCGCCGCCGCGCGCCGAGAGAGTGGTAATGGTTAACTACGAGACGCGCCTGTGCGCCGCCGCGGACGAGATGGCTTTTCCGTTTTTCGTCCATCCTCAAATCGCGGCGGACGGCGGGCTGCCTCACGATTACGAAGTCGCGGCTTCCCGCCCCGCCCGCTTGTTTTTCGGCGGGAACACCGAAGCGGGGAAATACGACAAGGACCTCATCCGCAACCGCTACCACATGCTCAGCCGCCGCGAGATGTTGGAAATCGCCGCGACCGCCGCTCCGGTCCACCGGCCGGACGACGCGGCGGAATGGCTCGCGTCCGCGGAATTTCATCCGTACGTCCTCTGCGAAACCGGTCGTTGCGAAATTCCACGCGAGCGTTGGCTGGACGCGCTGGCAAAAGCCGACTTCTTCCTCGCCTGCCCCGGAGTGGGAATGCCGCTGTGCCACAACCTCATCGAAGCCATGGCGGCGGGCGCGGTGCCCGTCCTGCAATACGCCGACTACCTGCCGGACCCGCTGCACGACCGCGTGAACTGCCTGGCCTTCCACGACGCCGCAAGTCTGCGCGAAACCCTCCGTGAGATTCAATCGATGGCACCCGATGCCATCATGAAACTGCGGGCCGGCGTGCGCGATTACTACGAGGAGTTCCTCGCCTCCGGCGCTCTCGCGACACGCTTGTTCACGGGAATCCCGCGAAAAACCCTGTTGCTGAACGCCTACCGCGTCCCGAGAAATCCCGGGCCGAAGCAGGTCTGGATCGTCGATGAGGGCAGCCAGGGACACGTCGTCCAGTCGAGAGGCCTCGCCCGGGAGATTGCGAAACTCGTTCCGATCCACTGCCACGAAATCCAGGGAAGGTTGGCGTTGGAGAACAAGCTCGCGAAATCCATCGTCAAGAAAGCACTGCGCCGCTGGCGGCTGAAATGGCTCTTCCGTTGCACGCACGACCTTTCCGCCACACCTCCGCAGAAGCCCGATCTGGTGATTTCAAGCGGTCCCCGCTCGTTGTCAGCGTTGGAGTATTTCTCCAAGGTCCACGGCTGTCCGTCGGTTTTTCTGCAGGGCACGATTCACGTTCCGAAGGGCAGCGTCGATGTCATCATGCGGCCCAACGAAGGCGAATCCCGCGACGATTTCATCTTCATCCCGCTGCTTTTTAACGAAATCACCGAGGAAGGCATCGGGCAGGCGAAGGCCGCGTATTTGGAAAGCAATGGGCGGGAAAAACACGCCGAACTCAATGCGTTGTTCATCGGCGCATCCTCGCCCAAGATTCGCTTTGAACCGGCGGATTGGGACGCGCTGGCTGATTTCGTGAATCGCACTTGGAAGGATGACGGGAAGCAGTGGCTGATCGCGACTTCCGCCCGCACCGGCGAGGAATTGGAGGCGCGGCTGCGGGAAAGAATCGCGGCGGAGGCGATTTACGATGCGGTCTGGTACTGCTCCTCCCCCCGCAAGATCACCAAGGAATTCCTCGGGCTGGCGGACGCGGTTTTTGTGACGATGGACAGTCTCACGATGATTTCCGAAGCGGTCTCCAGCGGCAGGCCGGTGACGGCGATTTGTCCCAATAAACCCGGTCTGGATCTTCCCAACACCCACCGCCGCTTCATCGAAGGATTGGCCCGCGACGGGGTCATTCAGTTACTTGGTGCGCCGTTTGCGGTGACGAAAACCACCGTCAGTAACGGTCCTGCCGTCCGGCAACTGCTGCAAAAAATCGGCTGGAACCCTTCACTGGAAATCCGATGACTCCGTTGGAACGGCACATCGACGGACGCAATCTCCGGCAGGCATCCAGGCGTTCGCGCGTTCTCCACGCCATCAGTTCATTGCCACCACCAGTGACCCGGCTGTTGGCGAAGCGCATCTGGCCGGCCAGCCTGAGGCACATGCGAGCGATCCCGGACGGATGTTGGTTCGGGCTTGATGCGGACCAGCGCTGGAGCCTGCACATCGGCGGTGATTTCGTCGCGCGGAGCATCCCGATCCGGCATTTGACCGGAGCGATGGACCGCCCGGTCACCATCGTCGCCTCGGGTCCGTCCGCAGTCGATTTCCCTTGGGATACGTTGCGGAACGGGGAGCGCTACATCGTCGCAGTGAACGGAGCCTGCGAGTTCCTGCGCCGGTTGGAAATCACGGCGGATCTGCTCGTGGTGACCGATGCCGAGTTCCCGGCCACCGGCCACCCGCTGCTGCGGAATGTTCCCGATGTGCCGATGGTGACCACCTGCGCGGCGTCATCCGTCCTCGCGATGCTCTCGCCTGGCGATTTGATCCGGAGGAAATTCGCGATCATCGAGCGGGTCAACGCCTGGTATGGAGTTCCCGCGCTCGAACTCGGCGAATTGGCGGATTTGAACGCTCGGTCCGGTTCGCCTCTGCATCTCCCGGAGCGCGATCCGCGGAAGTTCAAGGTCGGCTGGAGCGAGGATCCCGGGATCGGGTTTTTCTCCGGCTGCACCGTGCCCTTCGCTGCGCTGCAAGTGGTGATCGGCCTGGGCGCGGTGGACATCGAAATCATCGGCATGGACTTGGGCGGCAGCGGGCGATCCTATGCCGAAGGCGAAAACGCTCCACCAAGTTTGTTGGAGATCCAGTATGAGGATTTCATCCTGCCGTCGTTCGAAATCATGCGCCACGTCATCGCGGGATCAGGAGTCAGGATCCGCAATCACTCGCCCGTCTGTCCGCTGCCGCCTGAGATTTTCGGCGGATGACTGCAGGCGTGCTTCAGAACCCTGCGTCTGATCGACTCCGCAGCGGCGGCCGTGTCCGCCACGTCCACCGCGTATTCGTGGCGTAGCAAATACAGGAAACGGCGGGTGGTTTCCGGCTGAACCGGTAGTTCATACGGGCGGAAGGTTTTCTCGAAATCGCCCGCCACGTTCATTCGATGGCAGACATGGTGATACTCCGACGCGCCGAACACGTAAACCGGCTTGCCGTGCAGCAAGGCCTCCGCCCCGACGCTGGAATTGACCACGCAGACCGCGCAGGAGCCCGCGATGAGATCGTGGATCGAGGCGTCTGAAACTTGAAAAAGTCCCGCAGCCACCCCCGCCTCCAGTTCGCGCGCCACGGCGCTGGAGGTGCATTTGGGATGACGTTTCACGACCACCGACGTCCCGCGCGACTTGCAGGTCCTGGCAACCTCGGAGAGCATGTCGAGCATCTGGATTTTAGCGAGTTGCTGGACCGCGTCGCCGGGTTTTTGCAAACCCACGAACACATACTCGTCCGGCAACGCGGCGTCGTTTTTCCCCTGCGCCGGCTGGCTGTATTTGGAAACATTGCCGCTGATGATGCGCCGTTCTCCGTCGAAAAACTTTTCGACCACTTCGGGATCGAGTTCGTCGAGGCCAAGTTCCTCCAACGGGGTGGCGGCGAAATCCGACCAACCGGAATAACCGCGTGTGTCGAAGCTGAAACAGCCCGGCCGGTCGGTCGCCTTGATGTGCAGCCCTCGCCCGTCCGGACCGAGGCTGTGGTGGGAAACGTAGCGTCGTCCCGCCTCCACCTCGGGCGTGCCATGGTTTGCGAGCCGTCCCCGCACCTCAAAGGGAATCCCGTTTTCCCGGCACGTGGATACGATTTCGCTAAAGATGAATCGCAGCCCCTTCCGCAAGACGGGTTCGCTGGGAGTATCCAGCCCGAACCCGGTCGATGGCAAAAAAATCAGCAGATCGCCCTCCGGCCGATCCATGCCGCCCTCGCGGCTGAAGGACTTGCCGGCATCCGCGATTTCACCCCGCCACGCAAGGGTTCCGGTGGCGATCGCGCCCACGTTCGCGGACGCTGCCTCGGAACCAGGCAGCCCCGCGCGAAGCGCTTCCGCTGCGGTCCGCTCCGCCGCCGCGATGTCGAAGAGCGCGAGTTCGTGATCGATCAGCGCCTTCCAACAGTTCGCAAACGATCGTTTCCCGCGCCGGAAGGAGGCGGCGGTGGCGGTCGCCATGTCCAAGCTCAGGCGCATGGATCGCAGGTCGCCTCTCTGTTGGAACCGCTTCGCCTTATCCATCAGGCGGGTCAGGAGAATCCCTTCCC
This sequence comes from Akkermansiaceae bacterium, assembly GCA_031389115.1. Lineage (GTDB taxonomy): Bacteria > Verrucomicrobiota > Verrucomicrobiia > Verrucomicrobiales > Akkermansiaceae > Luteolibacter. Next base: position 39,737 of record JANMSI010000035.1, on the reverse strand, counting down.
TGCCGAAATAACGGATCCGCCGCGCGAAGTCTGCGGCCTGGCGGTAAAGTCCGCTCCGTATCGTCGGTTCCGATCTCAAATCGGCAGGACTTTCTTCCGCCAGGGTTGTGATTGTCCAACAAAATACCGGCTCCTGTATTCGACCTTGCCCCGCCCGCGCGCCGCCGCTAATCCCCTCGGGAATCAAGTGATGAAGTACGGCTATTTGGAATTCCGCTATGGCAAGCGCACGGGCGGACCACCGGAAAGCCGCGTTCGGCGGGATATCTCGATCAACATCGGAGATAACATCCAGTCGCTTGCGGTCCGCAATTTGTTCAGGCGGATCGGCATCGCGGACGAACAAATGGTCGGAATCGACCGCGACGATCTGGCGGGCTACGCCGGTGAGCCGGTCGTTCTGCTGATGAACGGCTGTTTTTACAAACGCTGTTTCCCATTGCCCGAGCGGATTACCCCCATGTTTTTCGGCTTCAATACGGATAGCGATAGTGTGATCAAAGACAACCGGGCTCTGTTCGAGAAACATGCGCCCATTGGTTGCCGGGACACGGCGACCATGGAATTGATGACCGCCCACGGCATCCCGGCCTATGTCAGCGGTTGCGCCACCCTGACCTTGGACAGGCGGGCGGCTGCTCCGGAAAGGGGAGTCACCATCATATCCCATGGCAGCGGATCCGGCGAATTTCCCGGCTCGCTGCTAGAGTTCATTCCGCCTCCGCTGATCGAAGGAGCGAATTTCGTTTTCCAAAGGCACACCGCCGCCGGAGCGCCGCTCGACGATCTGGAGGTGGCAACCGCCGACGGGATCGCGAGTTCGCTGCTGGAAAAATACCGGGAAACGGCCTCGCTGGTGACTACGCCGCTGCTGCATGTCGCGAGTCCCTGCCTTGGGATGGGGATTCCGGTCATCCTCGCGAGGAAACAGGCGGACAACCGTTTCACCGCCATCGACCGGCTGGTCCCGGTTTACACGCCGGAAACGTTCGCTTCAGTGGACTGGTATCCGCAGGCTCTGGATTTGGAGGATTTGAAACTGAAAATGGCGGAGTGCGTGCAGGAATTGATAGCCTCCCGCAAACCGGACAAGGTGCTCACCGGCTATTTTTCGGAAGTTTACGCGAAGGATCGGATGAAGTCACCCGCGCCACCCTTGGTGGAAAAATCGCGGAGGCTCGGCCTGCTCAGGAATTGGATCGGACGACGCTAGCTTCCGGCTGCGGGATGGATGCCCGCGCCACGTGGCCCGGGCATCCTGCCCGGAGACTCACTCGCGCCAGTTCTGCCCCAGCCAATCCGCCTTCCTCACATACCGCGAAATGTTCCGCCGCCACTTTTTGCCGCTGATCAATTGCCCGAACACCCACCTCAGGTGCTCGCCAGGGGTGCGGATCTGGGATTTCTCCGACCATCGCCCGAGCGCGGCATCGGCGGGGCCAGGGAGGCCGGGAAAGGTGATGATTTTCGCCCCGGCGGGGATGATCGGCGGGCGGAGATAACGCAGCGGCCAAGCGCCCATGCAGTGCAGGCGGAAATGCCGGGTCCACGGTTCCGGCCAGAATTTCACGCCGCCGCGAATGTTGTGAGTGACGTAGTTCTGCTCGTACTGGAATTCGCGGGAGACGTTCGCGGGATCGGCCTGGAGATTTTCCAACATGTAGGAATGCCCGCCGATGGGGAAACGGAAGACCGAGGTTTGCGCGCTTTTACCGAGCCGGTTGAGCCAGTTCCGCGCGGTGATCACATCGTTGGGATCGCCGTATTCGAAATAGCAGTCGATGTTCGCGACGATCACCGAGTCCAGGTCGATAAACAGCGCGATGCCCGTCATGCCGTGAAGATCCTTGGTCCAGAGCGCGACTTTCGGCCATTTTCCCGGAACGTCCGGCGGGATCTCGCAGCCGAGCGGCGGCAAGGGAAAGCACGAGACTTCCGGCCGGATTCCCGAGGCGTCGTCGGTGAAGCACACCACTTTGAAATCGCCAGTGATGTTCCGCGCGACCATGGCGTGGAGGATATTCACGTCCCGGGCTCCGTAGGCGGTGCCCCATTTCATGCAGAAGATGTGTTTCAATGCCACTGACAGTGAAGTGATTCCCCGCGGCTTGTTCCGTCAAGGCGAATCCCGCCGTGCGGAAATACCCTTGCGGCGCGGGCGGCGGGCGGGTTGTCTGGTCGCACTTCACCCGTGGCAGAACCCATTCATTCGATCCATATCCTCGGCAGCCGCGAGTTCGGCGGCGCGGATCAATTTTACGTCCGCCTCATCCGCGCGCTGCGGCAGGCCGGACAGCCGGTCACGGCCATCAACCGCCCGGATAGCCCCGTCGCCAACGCCCTAAAAACCGACGGCCACCCGCAGATCCATGGCCCGCTGGCAAATCGCTGGGACGTGTGGTCGATGTGGAAAATCCGCCGTCACATCCGCGAACGCGCGCCCTGCATCGTGCAATCCTACATGGGCCGCGCCACCCGGCTCACCCGCGTGCCCTCCGACTCCCGCGCCGTCCACATCGCGCGGCTCGGCGGGTTTTACAAAATCGATGGCTACTACCGCCATGCCGACGCATGGGTGGGAAACACGCTGGCGATCTGCGATTTCCTGGTGAAGGCCGGGTTGCCCGCGCGCCACGTCCATCACATTGGGAACTTCGTGCCGGAACCGGTGCGGGCAACGGAGGCGGAAAAATCCGCGCTGCGGACGGCGCACGCGATCCCGGAGGATGCCCGCGTCATTTTCGCGCTTGGCCGACTGGTCGCGAAAAAAGGTTTCAACGATCTGCTCCGCGCCCTGGCCCGCCTGCCTGCGGAGATCGGCGGTCGCCCGGTGATCCTGTTGATCGCCGGCGACGGCCTGAAAATGGGCGAGCTCGTAACGCAAGCGGAGGAACTCGGAATTTCCAGCCGCGTCCGTTTCCTCGGCTGGCAGGACCCGCCGGATGTTTTTTATGGCATCGCCGATCTGTTTGTCTGCCCGTCCCGCCACGAGCCGTTGGGGAATGTGATTCTCGAAGCGTGGAACCATACCCTGCCAGTCGTCAGCACCCGCAGCGACGGAGCGCTCGAACTGATCGAAAACGGTACGACCGGCCTGCTGTGCGACTGCAAGGACGACGAAGGAATGGCCGCAGCCATCCGCGAATTGTTGGAAGCGGACGACATCGCCCGCGCCACCATGGCACGGGCGGGCAACGAATGCCTGCACGCGAAATACGGCCAAGCGCGGATCGTGAACCAGTATCTTTCGCTCTACCGCGAAATGCTGGCTGCGAAATCGTGAAAATCAGGGCGCGTTCGCCTCGACCCACGCGACGTATTTCCGGATCCCGTCGGCAATCGGCGTTTGCGGTTCGTAGCCGAGCAGTCGGCGCGCCTTGTCCACATCGGCAAAGGTCCGCGGAACGTCTCCCGGCTGGTCGGGGAGCTGGCGGATGATCGCCTCGCGACCGACGGTTTTGCTGATCATGGCGATAAGCTCCGCGAGCGTCGTCGTGGCCGAGCCGCCGAGGTTGAAAATTTCAAACGGCGAGACATCCGCATACCTCGCCGCCGCAAGCACGCCGCGGATGATATCATCGACGTGGGTGTAATCGCGGGCGGTGGAGCCGTCGCCGTAGCGGTCGATCGGTCGGCCCTCGCGAATGGCGCGGGTAAATTTCGAGATGGCCAGATCCGGCCTCTGGCGCGGCCCATAGACGGTGAAAAACCGCAGGCAGGCGCAGTTGATGCCGAACAGATAGGAGTAGTTCGAACAGATTTGCTCCCCCGAAATCTTGGTCGCCGCGTAGGGGGAAATCGTCCGCTCGATGGCATCGCTCTCCGCGAACGGCACCTTTTGATTGATCCCATACACCGAGGACGAGGACGCGAAGATGAACCGCTTCGTCCCATGGTGGCGGCAGGCGTCGAGCAGGTTGAACGTGCCGTCGATGTTGGTGGTGAAATATAGCCGCGGATCGTCGATGGACGGACGCACCCCGGCGCGGGCCGCGAAGTGGAACACCTTGTCGAAGCGGTGTTTCGCGAACAACGAATCCACCAGCGCCTCGTCCCGGATGTCGCCCTCGACGAGGGTGATCCGGTCGCGGAAGCCCGCGATATTGGCCCGCTTGATCGCCGGATCGTAAAAGTCGTTGAAGTCGTCGATCACCACCAGTTCCGCCCCGTCCGCCAGCAGCGCCTCACAGAGATGAGAGCCGATAAAACCGGCTCCACCGGTGACGAGGATTTTCTCCGCTGGTGAACTCATATGATTTTATTTGCCCGCCCCGTAAAGCTGCGGATTGAGCGCGGGGTCGTTGTACATCTTGAACTGATAGTAAACCGCGAACGTCCGGCGGCGGTTGGCGACATCGTCCAGCAGCTCCGCCAGCGATTGCGTCAGGTCATCGCGCTGGCGGGTGATGCGGGCGAGTTTTTCCGCGCAGGTGGCGCGGTGATCGTCCCCGACATCGGTGCGGACGGTTTCCTCGCGCATGTGATATTCCTTCAACGCGAGGATCGACAGCCGGTCGATGATCATGCCGGGCGTCTCGGAATTTTTCGGACAGCCGGACTCCTGAGGTTTTAGGACGGTGACTAGCAGCTTGTCCATTTCCTCAATGAAATTGTTCCGCTGCTGGTTGAAGCGGTCGATCGCGCGCTTCGCCTCATAAACGCGGCCGGATCCCAGATCGTCGCGGCGGGCGATGTCCTCCTCATGCCAGAGCTGGAAATTCCGCAAGTGGTTTTCCTGCACGAGCCGTTGGAAATTCTCGCCGTCCGTGGCGGGGGTCTCGGCGTGCCAGCGGGCGGTCAGAGCGGTTTGCAGCGCGGCGGTCTCGTTAGGGTGAAATGGCATCGGCGAAGGAAGTGATTTACGGTTGCAGGGACGAAATCGGGAGGCAAGCCTAAGTCCGTGCCCGCCGCCCCACGCAGCCTTCTGGTGATCAAGCCGTCATCGCTCGGCGACATCGTCCACGGCCTGCAGGTGGTGCAAACGGTAGCACGGAAATTTCCAGACTGCCGGATCGCCTGGGTGGCGCGTGACCGTTTCGCGCCGCTCGTTGAGGCGGCTCCCTTCGTCCACGAAGTGATCCATTTCCGCCGGAAAAACGGCTGGCGGGGACTCGTGGAAGTCCTCGGGATTCTGAGTGCGAGGGAATTCGATCTGGTGTGGGACATGCAGGGGTTGCTGCGTTCGGGATTGATGGCGGCAGCGGCCGGATCGCCGGACAAACGGGGCAGGAACGACTCGCGCGAGTGCGCCAGCTTGTTTTCCCGGAAAGTTCCACTGCCCGCCCGGAGCGGACCGCCCCATGCGATCCCAGTGCTTCAGGAATTCGCAGCCACGCTGGGAATTCGCGAGGAAATCGCCTTTCCGCTCGAACTGGCTGCGGGTCCGAAATTCCCGTGGGCGGCGTTTTTCGATGCGGATCCGAAGAAATGTTTCGTGATCTTCACCGACAGCCGCGGGGTGGAAAAGGAGTGGCCGAAGTTTGACCAACTCACCCGGTTGATTCTGGACCGTATCCCGGACAGCCAGGTTGCATGGTGCGCTGGACATAAGGTCACGGTGGATTTCCAAGTGGGCCCCGAACGCTTCCTCAACCTGACCGGCTGCCCCTTCGACGAAATGATCGAACTCGCCCGCCAGCCCTCGGTGTTCATCGGCAACGATAGCGGTCCGATGCATCTGTCCGCCGCCGTTGGCAACCGCGTGCTGGCCATTTTCGGACCGACCTCGCCCGCGCGGTTCGGGCCGTGGCCGCCGGAGTCGGATCGCACGGCGTCGATCGTCGCACCGGCGGGCAAGCTCGCGGATCTAACGCCCCAGGCGGTGTTCGAGGCCGTGGCGGCGTTGCTGCGGGCAGGATGCCCGCGCCACGGTGGCCCGGGCATTCTGCCCGGAGCCTTTTCCAGCGAATCCTGGCAATTTTCCGACAGTCTCTTAGATTCATCGGGTGATCCGTATTGTTAGCTACCTGTTTGTCGCCACCATCCTCGCCGCGCGGGCGCAACCACCGGTGAAGGAAAAAACCGCCTACGGACGACCTGCTGTCATCGGAACCGAACAATTGAGAGAGTTTGACACACTGCCGGATGACCGGAAAATACTGATCGCCGGTGCGATCGCGGTGGCGAAGGACTCGCCTTGGCTGCCCTATCTGTTCGGTGGCGCGGATCCCAAAGCGGGCGGCTTCGATTGCTCCGGCGCGATGTATTTCGTGATGCGCAAAGCCGGACTCGAACCGCCCCGAAGCTCGGCGGAACAGTTTCTCTGGCTGAAGGAAGCCGACCGGCTGATAGAGATTCCTGCGACTGCGGTGGATCATCCCGCTTTGAAAAAACTGCTGCCCGGCGATCTGTTATTCTGGGGCGGAACTTACGCCCCGAGCGATGGAAGAAAGGTCAACATCACCCACGTCGCACTTTTTCTGGGGCATGAGAAAAGCGACGGCAATGCAGTGATGATCAATGCGACCGACGGCCGTTCCTACCGCGGCGTGAAGTCGAACGGCTACGGCGTCTATGATTTCAAGCTGCCGCGCGAAGGCGGGCGGGCGGTGTTTATGGGCTTCGGGACGCCGCCCGGGATACTGGCGAAATAAATTTCGCGGTCCGTTATTTCATGACGTACTCCAGCAGCAGCCCCTGGATGGCGCAGTAGAACTTGGAGCGGACGAAGGCGGCGCGGCGCTCCGGTGTTAGGCCTTTGGGATCGATCGTCTCGCGCGGACCGAAGTGAAAATGTTCCTCAAGCGCGAGGCGCGCCTGATTGAGCGAACTGTACCATGGCAGAACGTCGTCGCGGGTGATCCAGATCGGACCCGGCCCGCTGGCGGCATGAAAAATGGCGGACTCGATGGACGCGCCGACCTGCGCGAGCTCGTCCTGAAAACTTTCGCGCAGGTCCGGGACGATGTATTCGTGCCAATCCTCCGCTCCCGCCTCCTCGCTGATGATCGCGCCGAGGCGGCTGGCGAGATCGACGCCGCAGCCGTTCGCGTCGGTGAGGATGGAGCGCAGCAGCTCCCAATCGCTGGCGTCCTCCGTGTCGATGCGCAGGCCGCCTTCAAGCGTGGGCATGGCTTTCATTCGGCTTTTTCCAACGAGGTTTTCAACTGATGCGCCTGGAGCTGCTGGACGTAGAACTCCGCCTTCTCGCGCTCGCCGGACCAGACGATCGAGCGGCCTAACTTGTGGACCTGCATCATCAGGATGGTGGCCTTGGACTCGTCGTAACCGAAAAGTTTCATCAGCACGAAGGTCACATACTGCATGAGGTTGACCGGGTCATCATGGACGATGACATTCCATGGGACATCCACCGAAGTTTCCTCCTCGGTGCGGGTGAGAGTGCCGGTGTCGGTATCGGTCTCGGGCATGGCGTTAGACTTCCACGGTGGCGGACTCGGGGGCGTCCACCCATTTTCCGTGCTCGCGGATGAGATCGGTGAGGCGGGCCACTGCCTCCGCTTCCGGAATGTTGAACTTTACGGCGGTCTTGCCTACGTAGAGGTTGATCTTGTTGGGAGCGCCGCCGACGTAGCCGAAATCGGCATCCGCCATTTCGCCGGGACCATTGACGATGCAGCCCATCACGGCGATCCGCACGCCCTTGAGGTGGCCGGTGGCGGCGCGGATTTTCTGGGTGGTGTGCTGGAGATTGAACAGCGTGCGGCCGCAGCTCGGGCAGGCGACGTAATCGGTCTTGAAAATGCGGGTGCCGGCCGCCTGGAGGACGTTGTAGGCAAGCCGCAACGACTGGCCGGGCGCGGTTTCGCCCCGCACGAGAATTGCGTCGCCGATGCCGTCGCAGAGCAGCGAGCCGATGTTTTGCGCCGCGGGAAGCAGCGCCTGGATGAAATCGGTGTCGCCAATCGGCGGATGGAGCGTGTCTTTGAGTAAAATCGGGTGCCGAGGATCGACGCGGAACGCGAGCTGCCGGAAGGCGTGGATGACTTGAAGATCAAGGCCGTCGGCGACGGTAACAAGCCGTGGTTCGGTTTCGCGATTGAGCACTGAAATCGCCATTTCGTCGCGTGGGTCGATCTCCACGACTCCGGATTTTTCCATGATAATCTCCGGCTTGAAATCGCCCATGCCCGCGATCTTGTGGGCTAGCGCGTTCCAGCGTTCCTGAGTCGTAAAAACCCGCACCGATTTCTCGCCGCCAAGCTCGTGCCCCATGATCGTGAGAACGGAACTACGGCGTCTCTCGTAACTGAATGGGTCGTATGACGGCGAAAACGTGGCTGCCGCGTCTCGCGGCAGGCCGTGCTCGCGGCGTCTCGCCGCGAGTCCATCCTCCCCCACCCACTTCCAGTTCTCCAACCGCCCCTTCACCGGATTTCCCAAAACATAAGCCACCTGATTGCCCAAATCCTCGTCGTCCCTGACAAGGTGGTCATAACTCTCCTTCTGCCAGATCGTGCCATCCGTCCCCAGCCGCTTGTTGATTTCATGGGCGGTGAAACTTTTCCAGGAATGGAGGATCTTCTCCAACTTCTCGCCGGGAGAGGTTTTGAAAACCGCATGGACGTGGTTCGGCATGACGCACCACGCGTGAAGCTCGTAGCGGCTGCCATCGAAGTGCTTCATGGCGTTTGCCATCAGCTCGGCCAGGGATTCGTCCTTGAAAAGGCAGGTGCCGTGACCGCGATCCAGCACGGGTTCGATTTCGCTGGTTTGGAGGTCCTCGAGTTCCTTCCGCAGGGCGAGCATTTCGTCCAGGACGCTGCGGGATTTGCTGGAGCGGGCGAGGGTTTCCAGGGCTTGGAGCAGGCGGTGGTGTTTGTCGTGGTAACGGGATAGAACTTCGGCAGGGAGGGAATCGGCGAGGCGGAAGGTGACGGCGTAGGTGCCGCGTTCGAGCGACCAGTGGGGGAGGAAGCTGGCGTCGGATTTGATGACTTTTTCCCAGTCGATGTGGATGGACTCGCGGCGAGACGCCGCGAGCACGGCCTGCGGCGTGACGCCGCAGCCACGCTGCGCGTTGAAGGGGGCGGCGAGGGCCTGCGCGACGGGGATTTCATGGATCGCGTCTTCGGTTAGCGAGACGCGGATGGTGTCGCCGATGCCGTCGGCCAGCAGCGAGCCGATGCCGATGGCGCTCTTGATCCGGCCGTCCTCGCCATCGCCGGCTTCGGTGACACCGAGATGGATCGGGTAGTTCCAGTCCGGGCCTTCCGCGTCGAGGCGGGCGACGAGCAGGCGATAGGCTTCGATCATCACCTTCGGGTTGGACGCCTTCATCGAGAACACGAAATTGTGATAGTCGTTGTCCCGGGCGATCAGGGCGAATTCCAGGGCGCTCTCGCACATCCCCAGCGGCGAATCGCCGTAGCGGTTCATGATGCGGTCCGAGAGCGAGCCATGGTTGGTGCCGATCCGCATCGCGCGGCCGAGGTCCTTGCAAAGCAGCACCAGCGGCGTGAACTCCAGACGGATGCGCTCGAGTTCCTCCGCGTACTGGGCATCGCTGTATTCGCGGATTTCGAACTTTTTCTTGTCCACGAAATTTCCCGGATTGACCCGGACTTTTTCCACCCACTTCGCCGCTTCGAGGGCGGCGTCCGGCTTGAAATGAATGTCAGCCACGAGCGGCACCTGGCAGCCCGCCGCCCTGACCTCGCGGGCGATGCTTTCCAAATTCGCCGCGTAGACCCGCGTCTGCGCGGTGATCCGCACGATCTCGCATCCCGCCTCCGCCAGGCCGAGGACTTCCGCGACGCAGGCGGGCGTGTCCCGCGTGTCCGAGGTGATCATCGACTGCACCCGGATCGGATGGCGGCCGCCCACGCCGACATTTCCCACCATCACCTCGCGGGTCGGGCGGCGGGAATAGCTGAGCAGGTCCGGGCAGTAGCGCAGGGCGGGGGAATTCATTTCTGTCCCCGATATAAACGAGAAATCACGGCCCGGCAACGGTTGCGTGAGAGCCGGAACGCCAGGGTTCCTACCCTAGGAAAAATGGCTAGAAGGCTCCTGCAACGGAAGAATTCAACCACAGATGAACAGGATGGACGCAGATGAAGATGAGAATGGATCGAATCGACCTGCGTAGGACAAGTGAACGGAAGCGATCGAATCATGATCCTCTTCATCTGCGTCCATCCTGTTCATCTGTGGTTCGCTTCCTCCCTCTCTGGCCGGAACGCCCGCATCCCCTTGCCGGCATCCAGCCGCATTTCAGGGCAGTTTCGCCAACGCCTCGCGGCCCCGCGCTTTCGCTTCCGGGTCGTCCTTCTCGGTATTTTGCATCGCCAGGCCCTTCTTGAGGAAACGCTTCGCAGTGGCGTGATCCCCCATTTGAGCGTAGGTGCGGCCCTCCTCGATGTAGTGTCGGAGGCGGGTCGGATCGATGGAAATCGCTTTTTCAAAGCAGGCAATGGACTGCTCGTTGGTGCCTACAGGGAGCTTGCCGTAGAGCACCTCGCCGAGCGACCGCTTGAGGCCGCTGACGTTGGCGAGTCCCTGATGCCAGCGCCCGAGGACATGCCAGGCCGAATCATTCCGGGGGTCGAGCTTGATCGCCCGATCAGCCGCCGACTTGATGCGCGGCGTGGCTTCAACTTGTTCCTTTTTTCCTTGGAAGGGCATCATTTTGCCGTAGGTGATGGCGGTGCAAAGCTGGGCTTCGGAATCCTTTGGAGCGAGCGCCGCAGCCTTCTGCCCGTAGGTGAGGGCCACTCCGCCGAGTTTAACTTTTTCCGCATCGCTCTTGGCGTCACTCATTAAATGCCGGTACTGCCGGGCGATGCGCAGGAGCAGCTGGACATTTTTTGGTTCGAGCTTTTCGGCGGGCAAATAACTTTTAAGGGCTTCGCCAGGCTGGTATTTGGCATCGAAAGCGTCGCCTTTCGCCACGAGTTCGGCGGCGGACTGGGCACTTGCCGGTTGGAGGGTTAGAGCGAAGATCGCGGCGACGGCGAGGATTTTAAGGGATGATAGGTTTCTCATGATTTTTTAAAGTTCAACGTTTGGCTTCGAGGATGCGGGCGGCGTTTAAAAGTTCCGCCTCGCACGGTCCTTGGTAATCCTGCGACTCTCCGACCGCGGGGCGCAGCCGCCGAGCGCGCCGACCAGCACGATGCCGGTTAGAATAAATTTGAGCTGGGGATGGTATGCACCGTTTGGAGAGCCGGATTTCCTGCGGATGCACACGATCATGGGCCTGACCAATCGCACGGAAGCATTCCTTTGCAAATCCGGATGAGATCCGGTTTGCAACCCGCCGTCCCCTGCTTCACCCGTAATCCGATGAATGAACCGGACCCCGCCGAAATGCTCGCCCTGCCATCTGGACTGCCATGGTTCCGCATGATTGAGGACCTCGCGACCAGCATCCCCGTCTCCGAGGAACCCGTCAGCGATCGCCCGCCGGAGCGCGCCCGGGAAATCATCCGCGTCGCCAGTCTCAAGGCGGGCGCGCTGTCGGCCACCCTTGCGATCGCACCCGGCCCGCTCGGACTGCTAACGATCGTCCCGGATCTCATTAAAGTCTGGCAGATCCAGCAGCAGATGGTGGCCGATGTCGCCGCCTGCTTTGGAAAATCCTCTCAGCTCAACCGCCAGATGATGGTTTACTGCCTGTTCCGTCACGGTGCCGCCATGGTGGTGCGCGACGTGGTCGCCAGGGTGGGGGAGCGGGTCATCGTCAAGCAGGCCAGCCTGCGCGTCATCCAGCAAACCCTTCGCAAGATCGGCATCAAGGTCAGCCAGAAGGCGGTGGGCACGACCCTTTCCCGCTGGCTGCCCATCGTCGGCCCCGTCGTCGTGGGCGGCTATTCGATGGTGGATACCCGCAACGTCGGGAAAACTGCGGTCGAGACTTTCAGCAGGAAAATTGAAATCGAGCCGCCGGAAGCCGATGAGGTTTTACTTGGCGGCCTGCTCAGCCCTGATAGGAAAATTTCATGAACGACACCGCCAGCCGCATTCCGGAAGACATCAAAACCGCCATGAGGGCCAAGGACACCCTCTCCCTCAACGCCCTGCGCGCCCTGAAAAGCGCCCTGATGAACGCCGCCATCGAGAAGGGCAATCTCAGCGTCGTCCTCGACGAATCGGAAGTGCTCGCGGTTGTGAGGAAGCAGATCAAGCAGCGGGTGGACTCGTGCGAGCAATTTGAAAAAGCCGGCCGCGCAGAACTCGCCGCCACCGAAAAGTCCGAGATCGAAATTCTCTCCCGCTACCTTCCGGCCGCCCTTGGCGAAGGTCAGCTCTCCGCCATCATCGAGCAGGCGGTGAACGACACCGGTGCCACCGGCAAGGCGGACATGGGCAAGGTGATGAAGCGCGCGCAGGAACTCGCCGAAGGCCGAGCGGACGGCAAGTCTCTCTCCGCAGCCGTGATGAAGCGGCTTTCGTAAAATAAGGAGTGGGGACGCCCTCGTCCCAACCCATGGCACGCGGTAAAGCCAACTGCAAGTGGGAGCCGGTCCCGCCCGGAGTGCTGGAAGCTCTGCGTCATGCGGCGCGGAGCTCTTCATAAGGGGCATGGACGTCTCGTCCATGCGAAGGGAGCGAACGGCACGCTGCGCGGCACTGGCCAGATTGGCTTCTCCGCTCTCAATGTGTCCACCGCCGCAGCCGGTGTCATTGATGCGAACACTCCCGGCAACCTCATTCTGAACGGCAGCGGAGTCTTCACCAACCAGGGCCTCTACCGCGCCTCCGCCGGCGGGACACTTACCCTCAACCTCCCCGCCGAGATGCTGAACACTGGCGGGGTCATCCGTTCGGAAAGCGGATCGCTGGTGAATATCCAGAACACCCCGATCTTCGGCGGAACCCTCGACAACGCGAACTCGGACGGCGCGATCCGGCTCGCCGGCGGCACCTTGCGGGATGTCGCCATTTCCCCGGGGTCCACCGTCGCTTCGCTCTCGAATGCGAAACTGAGCGGCATCATCACCAACCAGGGCACTATCACTTAGGACGGCAGTCACTCCACTCTGCTTGTGGCGGACACCACGCTCACGGGCGGCGGTTCCTTCTCTATCGGCTATGCCTATATCTATAACTCCGGCGGGCCGCGAATCCTCACCAATACCAACAACACCCTGCGTGGTTTCGGCGAGATCGGCTACTCGGGGATGAGCCTGGTGAATGCCGCGGGAGGCACCGTCCAAGCCGACGTGCCTGGCACGACGCTGTCGCTGAACGGCGGCGGCACTTTTACCAATCAAGGTCGTTTCCGCGCGGTGAATGGCGGAATTCTTCGTCAGATCGCAGGGAGCTTCCTCAATTTTGGGGCCGGGACATTGACGCGCGGAAGCTACGAAGTCGGAGCTGGCAGCGCGTTCCGGTTCGTTGGAGCGAATATTCTCAGCAACGCCGCCACCATCATTCTGGATGGACCTGGTTCCAATATCACCAACACATCGAACGCCAACGCGCTGACTAATTTCGCCACCAACCAAAGCGGCGCGAGCTTCACGCTGCGGAACAACCGCGACTTCGCGGCGGGCGGCGCATTCAGTAACGATGGCTCGCTGGTGCTCGGCCGGGACAGCGAGTTCACCGTGCCCTCCACCTTCACCTCCGGTTCCCAGTCCAGCCTCACCACGACGATTTCCGCAACGCCCGTCCCGGCTGCGGCTCAATTGACGGCCAGTGCCGGGCTTGCGGTGGATGGCACGTTGATCGTGAATTTCGATACCTCCACCTTCACCCCCACCTCCGGCATGTCGTGGCAGCTTGCCAAGGGTTCCACCCGCTCCGGGAACTTCTCCTCGGTGCGTATCCGGAATCTTCCTTTCAACCTCGTCGCCACCGTGACTTACGATGCGGACTCCGTGGACGTGAGTCTGGGAGATCGCAACGGGCTGACACTTGAAAATTGGCAGTCCGCCTACGATTTCCCCTCCCCCGCGGACGCCGCCCTCGGCGCGGATCCCGATGGCGATGGAATGACCAACTTCTTCGAGTTCGCCACCGGGACCAACCCGACGCTATCAGATGCAAACAGTCCGTTCGCCACCCGCTTCGTGATGGTTGACGTCCTGGCCAACCGCCATGGCGCGCTCCAATACGGTCTCCCGGTCGGCAATCAACGCCGGCTGGGCATCACTTATTCGCCACAGGCCAGCACGACCATGGCGGCATGGAGCAGCGCCGGCCTGGTAGTTCATTCCACCATCAGCAGCGGACCTCACGGCATCGATATCGTCACCATGCGCAGTGTCGATCCGATCGCCGCAGTGCCCACCAACCTCTTCAGGCTGAAGCTGGAATACTAAAGTAGTCGTGGACTTCAGTCCGCAGTAGTTGGGGACGACCGGCTGAAGCCCTCGACCACCTTCCATGCAGATACGTCCGCAGCCGGTATCAGCAGGCGAAGGGAGTCGTGCCTAATCCTTAAAAGGAAAATGGACTCGTTGATTTGACGCCAGAGGCGGGTCGTGGCTGGGGGCGGCTAGGATGATTGGCGGGCGGGCCATTTTCATTCGCTGAGCAGCAGCGAGGCCTCGCGTGGCAGGCTAGGGATGCGGTCGCCTTTTCCATGCAAATCACTGACCTTGAAGGTGCGCCGGCTGCCGCCTTGCACTTGCCGGCTGACGCCGTGCATAAGCATCGGCGGGCTGCGGATGGCTTCGCGGTGGTGCGCCTCGTCGTAAAAGCGCGGGTAGAGGTGCCACCAGTTGTAAAACAGGGCGATGAGGTTGGCCATCAGGCGGCTGGCCGCGAGGCGTTTGGAGGTGAAGCCACCCCAAGCCCCCCTTGCCGGCATCTCCATTCTCCTCTGTAGGGTTATCTGAAATTGGAGTTTCGAACGCAAAAAGGCAGCTCGCGAGAGCTGCCTTTTTCGTTGTATCTAAGAAATCCGGATTACGCCTTTGTAGCGAAAAGTCTGCGCATCGAGCCAAGTCCAAGCAGGGCGATTCCCAGCGAGACAAGAGTGGTGCCGCCGTCCGGCACACCTGGTGGTGGCGGTGGTGGTCCTGTGCCGTTGCTATAGAGCTTCAGGTTTGAGAGACCGCCTCCACCTAGGCCAGTGCCATTATACGACCAAGTTCCCGTCTGGGCACCTGGAGTAATTTTCCAAATGAAATGGTCGGGCTCACCCCCGCCGTTTCCGACGTGCATCGATATTGCTGCATTTGGGTAGGATGCCCAAAATGGTGCGCTGATGGCCCAGTTTCCAGTCAAGGGCCCCTTGGATCCCCATGATCCAGTCAGAACTTGAACGGTTAATAAGCCGTTAGCGTAGCTTCCCGGGCCGCCGCTACCACCGGCGACATCTCCCCGCTCAGTGTAGGGGGCGCCGAACAAGGACGAGACCACGGCGGCGGTTGCATTTCCACTGCCAGTACCGCTGTTGCCCGCGCCGGCTTGAGCACTGGCAAGTGTTGCAGTTCTAGCTGTCGGCAAAGGGCCGCCGAGGGTCACTGACGCCGCGTTCAAGTGGGGCATCGAATAAAACGCAAGCACGCCCAAGGCGGCAGCGAAGAATGATTGGTGTTTCATGTTTTTCAGATGTGGGGGTTGTTTGGGGGGGAACAAGTAATCTTCCTTCCGTCCCAACGAATGCAACACGCGTGCCAAAATTGAAAAACTAAGTGTTAACCGCTTTGTTTAGGGGACTTACATCAAAACTTTTACGAGGCCACGAGAGAGATCCAGAAATCATGTAAATTTATCCGACACTCAGGGACGATGAATGTAAATTTCCGCTTCTGGGCCATTCAGCGTTTTTTCCTGCACGGAACGCCGGAATCAGCGCCAGCTCACTGCCCAGTTTTGCGCGAACTAAGATAATTTTAACGATTTTAATTTCGGCAGGATCTTTGGTCGCAAAAAATCAAGTAGAATTCTCCTCGCAAAGCTCTGCTAGCCGAATTCAGAGCGTCATAAGATGAAGATCCGAGCGAATTCCGTTTCTTTTACATACGGAATTTAGTGTAAACCGTTTATTTTTAGCGAAATAACGAAAACGGTCCCATAAAGGCCACGCGGATCTGTCGGGATATTTGTCATATTGGCCCCCTGCTACCAGCGACGTTTAGGAGCAGATTCTTTATTCCGTTGATATCCAGAATGTTATACATCATGAATCCGAGTTGGCACAGCAGGTGCATACTGGTCTTCACGGAAGCGGATCACCCTGTTCCCTCGGAATACCCCAAAATAACCTGACCACTAATATGAAACTAACCTCAACACTCGGAGCGGCTCTTGTGGCCATTGCTCTTACTTCGGCAGCCCAAGCTGCTTTCATCAACGGAACCGTTACCTTTGGCGGCAACGTTTCGCTAATCGGTGGTAGCCCAGCTACCGCCACCGGAGCCACCTTCCTTAATCCAGGAGTTGTTCTTTTCGGAACGGGATCATTCGCAGCCAACGGATTCACTACAGGATCAGTTGTTACGTTCAATCCAGCGCCTTGGACATTTACCACCGGCACTCCGATCCTGAACTTTTGGAAGGAAGGAACGACGCTTTTCGCTCCTACGCCGGATTTCAGCTTCAACCTGAACAACTCAATGCTGTTGGCCCAAGGTGTTGGCGCATTAGGAAGTGAATTCTTGGACGTTGTCGGCACAGGGACAATCACTTCGACGATCCCAGGCTTGGACCCGACTCCGGGGACATGGACCTTCAACATCTCGACCACGAATCCTGCCAACTCCACCTTCTCCTTCCAGTCGAGCACCACTGGCAGAGGCCGGGTGCCTGATGGCGGCACTACAGTGGCGCTTCTTGGGGCTACGCTGCTTGGCCTTCACGGCCTCCGCCGCAAATTCAGCCGCCGCTGAGTTGGTTGAGCTGGAAACAGCTTGATGACCATTAAGATTCCAAATGCCGGACAGGAAAAATCCTGTCCGGTATTTTTTTGCGTGATGAGGAGGGACAATTCACGCGGGTGCGGGTGGTCCCGGAACTTGGAACGGCAACGCGGCGAAGATTCGAGGAACTTTCACTCCGCACTGTTGACCTTGAGCGCTTCGAATGAATCTCGCATCGCGGGAGTCGCTAATTCGAGTAAGCCTTCTCGGTCGCTTTCCGGCTGTTCAAGAACGACTTCGAGGATTCCCGCTTCCGCTTCTTGTCGGATCTGGTCATTTTCTTGAGCTACGATCCATGCGAAGGCAGCGGGTGGGTCATTTCTCGACCACACGGATAGGATCTCTTTCAGTCCGGCACTTCTGGCTTCGCCGGGATCAAAAAGCGTGACCCATGCGGCAGCGTCCACAGGCGACCGTAGTGCCCAGCGTTGGACGACCTGCACGACCGCCACGTCGAATTCGCGCCCGGCGATTCCCGAGTCCGAGAGTAAGCGGGCCGCGCGCTCCGGTTCGTTTTCTGAAATCACCAACGCGATCTTGGCAAAGGCCAGTGACTTTTCGTCCTCGGTTTCCTGAGCGGATGCCCACTGGATCGCCTGTTGCTCGTCTGCCTCGGCGAGACGCATCGCGAAATGTTGGATGAGCCGGTTCTTCTCCTCCGTTCCCGGGGTGAGTGAGGACAATGCTTCCCGCGCCAGCTCGGGTTCCAAATCCACGGCCTCCCAAATTGCTGCTGCGAGGGCGCTGTTTTTTTCTGCGGGCGAGGCGATTGCATCCGCCTTTCTGAGGGCGGTGCGCAGCGGTTCTCGTGGGTGGGGTGACGCAGGCCGCTCTGTTTTAGTGGGGCCGATGGACGGTGACGGCCTACTGCCGGTTTGTTTCTGCTTGTCACAGGAAACCAGCAGCAAGCTGAGGCAGAGCAGAGAATGGAGCCGATCCCTCATGCCTCAGCCAACTCCTTGTTTTTTTAAAAATGGGACAAGTTCATCCACGCCGAAGTCGGCGAGGACTTCCCCGCGCCAGTCGAGGGTGGGGGCCTTGGATTGCCCGGACAGCTCGACCATTTCCTGCATCGCCTCACGGTCGCCGGAGACGACGAGCGTCTGGACTTCGATCTTCTTGCGGTCCAGGTAATCGACGACTTCGTCGCACCATGGGCAGCCGCGTTTGATGTAGAGGATGGGCAGGTTCATCATTTTTAGAGGGTTGCAGGTCTATCCGCGACGGCGCTCCAGGAGGATCAGCATCATGAAGGAGAGGAACAAATTGAGTTCTTCGCGCGGAGTGAGGGAGCCGAGCTTGTCGATTTTGAACCGCCCTTCGAATAGCGCGGGTTGTTTCGTCAGGCGGATGACCGGGCTGCCGTCCGCGCGGCTCGCCAGGTAGCTTGGGTGAAATAAATAGCCGCTGAACATCCCGACGATCGGGATCTCCCCAAGGATCGAGTCCGCGACCCTCGTCCACGCGTTTTCCTCATGGATCGAGAAATCGGGAGAATTGTCACCGGGGTTGAAGGCTTCGTAGTGCGCCTTCCAGATCGAGCGCCAGCCGCGGCGGCCGACGCTACCGATCTCGCCGCCGTCCGCGTCGGTGGAAAAGTAGCGGGCGGACCAGTCGATCACTTTGTTGGCCTTGATTTCCGCGAGGCGGGTGCTTTGGGACCGGTCCGTCCAGATTTCCACGTGCTCGCGGAATTTAAACAGCTTCTGCTTGGTGTAGAGGACCGTGCGGCCGGTCGCATCGGTCACGGTGGCCTGGCTGGCGAGGGCCATCAGCTTGAAGGACAGGGTCAATGGATACTGGATCCCTTGGAGCTGGCGGGAAATATCGTCCGTCGCCGGCATGGCCGGAATGGCGGGCGGAGAATAGGGGTTGGATTGATCCATGACGCGGAGGTAACACCGGTAAAAGGTCAGCGGCAAGCCCGCCATGCCGGGCATCCGCTTATTTCGAGGCGTCCAGCAGCCCGGCGGCGTAGGCTTGGAAAACGCGGGCGATCTCGTCGCGCACCCTGCGGAAAACGGCAAGTTGTTCCTCCTCGCTGCCGGTCGCATGGGCTGGATCGTCGAATCCCCAATGGTGGCGGTGCACCTGGCCGGGGAAAACGGGGCAGACCTGGTCGGCGTTTCCGCAGACCGTGATGACGGTTTTCACGTCGTCGGCCAGGAATTCATCGAGGTGCTTTGAGTGATGACCGGAGATGTCGATGCCGATCTCCGCCATGGCCCGGACGGCGAGCGGATGGACGTAGCCGGCGGGTTTCGAGCCCGCGCTTGCGACGCGGAAGTCATCATTTAAGGCAGCGCGGAGGAGGCCCTCGGCGAGGTGTGAGCGGCAGCTGTTGCCGGTGCAGAGGATGAGGATGGCGGGTGGTGTCATGTGGGGAAATAAGGGAGGCCGAAGCGATTCAATCCCAATATAAAAAACAAAAATCAGCCTGTCTGAAACTAAAAAAAGTCAAAGTATTGACAAACCGATGCACATTATTTGTCTTCCGACACACTATATCTGCTCTCCGACGCGCATATTGCATGAGCCGATTGACTATATTTGCTCTCCGATCAACAATATCTAGTCTCCGACGTGCATAATGCACGTTCCGATTAAAAATAAGTGCTCTCCGATAATCAATTACTCATTTCAGATTGGCGTTAATAGCGGTTCTTGGAAATCGGTGGGTGAAACGATTTCGAGCGGAGCAGGAGCTGCAGGGGAGCGCTGCTTCAAGCCGCCCGCGTGAGGCCTCCCGCCGGGCGCTCTCTCACCCAGGCTCGGGAGTTTCCCCGAGGAACTATTCGGCAAGAAGTGGAATACCGTCGGCTGGAAGCCGCCGCTCCCCACCCAACAGGGTCCGGGGTGCTAATCCTTTCCGCGGACGGCCGCACAGAGCGGGACGGCGAGCAGCGCGCCCAGGACGGTGGCGACGGGGTAAAGCCAGAGGTGCTGGAAGTTCCCGCTGACGATGGCGGGAGCAAGCGAGCGGGCGGGATTCATGGAAGCTCCGCAAACGGGACCGGCGAGCATGGCCTCCAAGGCGACCACCGCGCCGATGGCGATGCCGGCGGTGACTCCTTTTTCCTTCGCGCCGGTCGATACGCTCAGGATTACCAGCATCAGGATGGCGGTGAGGATGATTTCCAGGACAAAACTCTGGGCGACCGTCCCTGCGGGCAGGGTCGCGCCCAGCGTGGCACTGGCGGGAAAGAGGAATTTCACCGTCCCGCTGGCGGCGAATGCGCCGGTCAGTTGGGCAAGGATGTAAGGAGAAACTTCCGCCCATGCGAAGCGCCCTGCGACGGCGAAGCCAAGGGTGACGGCGGGATTGAGATGGGCACCGCTGACGTCGCCGAAGGTGTAGATCATGGCCATGACGATGAGTCCGAAGACGATGGCCACCCCGGCGTGACCGATGACGCCGCCGCTGGTCTGATCGACGACGATGGCGGTCGTGCCGGCGAAGACGAGGGCGAAGGTGCCGAGGAATTCCGCGAGAAGGCGCTTCATGAGTATTTAACAACAACCGGTCGGCCCGCAGCCGCCGATGGCGGGGAGGCGGTCGAAGGCGGGCAGGCCGCAGAGTTCGGGGGCGAGGCACTCCGTATGCTTGTGGGCCAGGATGAGAACCACGGCACCGTCCGCCAGCGCGTGACTCTCGACGGTGTATTGGGAAATGACGCGGTCCTCGTATTCGATCTCCACGGGGACGGAATCGTCGGGAAGGATGGTGGCTGCCTTGCCGAGAATGGCGGCCATTTTTCCAGTCTCTATGCGGTGCTGGTAGTCGGGGCCGACCCAGACCTGGAGCTGGCAGGTGGTGGTTTCACGAAGTTTGCCGCCGCAGTCGAGGAAGGTTTTATGAAGCTTCCCAACTTCGGTGACGTGGAAGGAGAGGGGGACGGCCTCGCCATCCGGCAGGCGGATGCGGAAGGACCGGTCGGCGTGATTTGCGAGGAGGAATTTGAGTTCGGAGAGGGTCATGGGTGGATGAAGTAATAATCAGTAGCTTCGGCCCCAGATCGCGCGGGTGGCGGTCTCCGCGCTGGTAAGCAGGCACTTGTTGCTGGTCTCGGGGAGTGCGATCCCGGCGAGTGGCAGGCAGCGGATGGTGATTTTGTGCTGCTTGGAGAGTTGTTCTTCCTGCTCGGGAGTGCCGGCCCAGGGGGTGTGGAGCCAGCCGGGATTATCCCCGCTCCAGTGGGCGTGGAATGCATCGAGGCTATCACAAGCGGTGATGTGGGAGTCGCGGAAGGCGGTGGCTCGGGCGAGCAGGGTGTCGTGAATTTCTCCCAAAATGTCCTTGGCGCGCTGGATGAATTCCTCCTTGTCGGCGAAGTCCTTGGCGCTGGTGGCTTGGTCACGGCGCTGCACGCAGACCTTGCGGGTTTCAATGTCGCGGGGGCCGATCTCGATGCGGATGGGCACGCCCTTTTTCACCCACTCCCATTTTTTGACCCCACCTGACAGGTCGCGGGTGTCCACATGGACGCGAATCGGGTCGCCTTGATAGAGCTGGTGGCGAAGCGTTTCCGCGAGCGCATGGCAGGCGTCCAGCACGGCTTTTTTGTGATCCTCCTTGGGAGTGATTGGCAAAATGACGATGTGCTGGGTGGCGACGCGGGGCGGCAGAACGAGCCCGTCGTCGTCCGAGTGCGCCATGATGAGCGTGCCGATCAACCGCGTGGAGACCCCCCACGAGGTCGTGTGGGCGTGCTGGACGGCGCCGTCCCGACCGGTGAACGAGATGTTCTGGGCCTTGGAGAAATTCTGCCCGAGATAGTGCGAGGTGCCGGCTTGGATGGCTTTGCAATCCTGGACCATGGCTTCGATGGTCAGAGTGATATCCGCGCCGGGGAAGCGCTCGTTCTCGGTTTTTTCCCCTGAGATCACAGGAATCGCGAGATGATCGCGCAGGAATTCCTCATACTGGCCGTGGATGAGCCGGGTTTCCTCAATGGCCTCGTCCCTCGTCTCATGCGCGGTGTGGCCCTCCTGCCAGAGGAACTCGGCGGTGCGCAAGAACAGCCGCGGGCGCATTTCCCAGCGCATGACGTTGGCCCACTGGTTGATGAGCAGCGGGAGGTCGCGGTAGGACTCGATCCAGCGGGCGAAGGCGGCGCCGATGATGGTTTCCGAAGTGGGGCGGATGACGTAGGGCTCGGCCAGCTCGCCGGCGGGGATCATTTTGGATTTCCCGGTGACGGGGTCCTTCACCACTTCGAGGCGATGGTGAGTCACCACGGCGCACTCGGTGGCGAAGCCCTCGGCGTGCTCCGCTTCCTTTTCCAGATAGGAGAGGGGAATGAGCAGGGGGAAATAGGCATTTTGGTGGCCGGTCGCCTTGAAGCGTCGGTCGAGCTGTTGCTGGATCAGCTCCCAAATGCCGTAGCCCCACGGCTTGATCACCATGCAGCCGCGGGTTTCCGAGTTTTCCGCGAGGTCGGCGGCTTTGATGACTTGTTGATACCACTCGGGGAAATCCTGGGCCCGGGTCGGAGTGATGGCGGTCTTTTCTGAGGACATGATGGCTGCGGAAATAGGAACCATGGAGCGCGGGAAAGAGCATCAAAAATCTCAGTTGTGTGGCAAATCCGTCCGCCAAATCCAGCCGCGAGCATTACGTAAGATTTCCCGTCCTGGGGGTTTGACAGGGGAGTCGCGAGCGGTCTTACTCCGATTCGTAGTTAATAAAACCCTGTGAGCGCATGAGCGAAAACGATAACCAACCACCAGCTCCGTCCAAGCAGACGTCGAGCGTGCCCCTTAAAAAGGAAACCGTCCGTGTCACCTTGAAGGCGGCAGATGCCCCTCCAGCAGTCCCTTCGGCCACCGTGCCGATGGCACCTCCGGTGAGGCCACCAGTGCCGGGCGCTCCTCCCACTCCCACGGGCGGGCCTCCGCGTCCCCCGGCTCCCGCCCCTACGATTCCGCTCCGGGCTGCCGGCGCTCCCACCATGTCGCCGGCACCCACGATCCGGCTCGCGACCTCCCCCGCTGGCGCCCCTGCCCCCACCATGGCATTGCCCAAAGCCACGGTGCAGCTCCAGCCACCCACCCAGCCGCTCGGCACCTCCTTTTCCTCGCCATCCCAGATGGCCACGATGCAGGCGGATGATGATGATGATGAAGTCGCCGGGGACGATGGCCTCGCCAAAATTCTATCGGGCGTCGGTCTGCTCGCCGCTCTCGTCGTCCTATCCTTCCAACTGATGACCGCCAGCACCTGGATCGGCGCTGATGACAACTCGAAAAAAGGCGAGTGGTCGCAGCTTCTGGATTAAAACCCTAACCACCTCAACACCATGGCCCTACCAATCATCAATATCCTTCTCGCAGGCGCGGTCCTCTACCTCGCCATGATGGCCAGCGGTTTGCCAATCGGCTGACCCCATCCATTTCCGAAACAAGAGCCGCCTTGCGATCCGCAGGGCGGCTCTTGACGTGTCGGGGTTCGACCTCCAAGCTCCCCGCATGGCTTTGACACTTACCGATACAAATTTTCAATCCGAAGTAATTGATTCCGACGTGCCCGTCCTCGTCGATTTTTGGGCCGAGTGGTGCGGTCCCTGCAAAATGATTGGCCCGGTGATCGATCAGGTGGCGACTGATTTGGAAGGCCAGGCCAAGGTCGGCAAGGTCAACGTGGACGAAGCCCGTGAACTCGCGGTGAAATACAATGTGCGCTCGATTCCGCTGTTACTGTTCTTTAAAAACGGCGAGGTGAAGGATCAGATCGTAGGCGCAAGCGTCACCAAGGATCAGCTCAAGACCAAGCTTCAGGCACTGATGTGAGCGACTGGTTTCTCTCGCCCTGACCCGTCCCCGCTGGTGGCCACCCTCCATTCTGCATGGCTGGACCGCAATTCGTGTTACAGTCTTGCCATCATTGGAAAACCTCTTAGCTTCCCCGGCGAGCAGGTAGTCCCTACCTCCGACGCCCGCATCCGGCCGAGTGCCTACAGATTCACCCCAGTTCTCAGGGTCGTGAAATCGGCCTGCGACTAGGAAAAACGGAACACCTGCCGCAACGGGCGGCGGCGCAAAGCCGGCTTGTTCCGACACCGGTGAAGTCTCCTTCCGCAAGCTGCGGAGCTTCACCCCGGCACCAATAAGCCGGATAAGTCGGGGTCATGCCGGTCAGCACGAGGTCCTTCCAGCATTGCCGGGTTCTCCTGAATCCGCCGCGCCGGGCCGCCCGTAACACCCAGACCCCACTGACAACATGTCAAACAACGCAACACATGACTCCCGCAACTCGGGAGGAGACAACCGCCGCCGCCGCACACGCGGAGGCCAAAACCGTAACAATAACAACTCAGAAAACCGCCGCGGCGGTGGCGATCGTGGCGAACGAGGCCCGCGCAACGACCGCGGCCGCTCCGGTGGCCGTGAAAACAGCGACCGCGCCGAGGAATTCCGCCCGCAAGCTCAACGTCCCGCCCGCACCTACGCGCCGGCGAAGCTGAGCTTCTGGCAAAAAATCCTCAAGGCCATCGGCCTCTACAAACAGCCCGCCCCGCCCGCCCGTCATGAGCGGACCGAGCGCCCCGACCGGGGTGAGCGTTCCGAGCGCAAGCCCGAGTCCACCCCGTTTCCAAGCGGCGACCGCGCCCCCAAGTCCAACACCCGCAACGCCCGCTCCGGCGAAGGCGAAGCCCGTGAGCCACGCGCTCCACGCGAGCCTCGTCCACCCCGCGAGCCCCGCGACGAAGGCGAGCGCCAGCCTAGGGAACGCGCCCCGCGCAACAACGACCGCGCCCGCGGCGGCGACCCGAAAAGTGTCGAATCCACCCGCGTCTATGTCGGAAATCTCTCCTACGACGTGTCCGAGCAAGACCTCCAGGAACTCTTCAAGGGCATCGGCGGCGTCCGCAACATCGAGATCGTTTACAACCGCTCCACCCACCGCTCCAAGGGCTACGGCTTCGTGGAAATGCTTCGCATGGACGAAGCCATGCGCGCCGTGGAAGTCCTCCATGACCAGCCCTTCATGGGCCGGAAAATGACCGTCTCCGGCGCCAAATCCAAGGGCCAGGACGAGCGTGAGGACATGGAAGGCCGCGACGAAGCCGAGCCGACCCGCGCCGTCCTTGCTCCCACCACCGCGCCCGCCGTTGCGGCCCTGGTCGAAGCATCCGCCGAGCCAGGTCTCCAAATCATCGAGGAAACCGTCGCCCACGCGCCGGGCGAGGAAATCCCTTCCGTCGCCTCCACCGACCTCGAAGCCAAATACGGCTTCGATGAGCCTAAGGAAAAAACCGAAGAAGCCTAATCTGCGACCTACAGCATTCAATCAACCACCCCCGTCCGGCCCGCCGCGACGGGGGTTTTCTTTGGACGACGTCACTTATCCAGCGGCTGATAGCCTGGGACTTTCGCGACATCCACCCGCAGAATTTCTCCGAAGGGAGTGATGTGAAACGGCACTCCTTCGCGGTCGAGGCCGACTAACCCTGGCGGTAGGGCCACGACGCGGTTCTTGATTTCCAATGCTCCAGGCATTGCCCGCAGCCCGGTGTGAAACTTGATTTTTGTCCGAGGATCTATCACCTGGTCATGAACCCGATAGTTCAATTTTCGGGCGGGGTCTTCTGGCGCGGGACGGCGGTCGTTGCGCGCGATTTGCAGCGGCGCTTTTTCCCACTCGGCCAGTGGCAGGGTGAGATCGTTGGCTCCATCCCAGGCTTCAAGGGTGTTTTTCTGCGGATCGAAAGCGATAGAACTGATGCGGGAGGTTTCGAGCAGGCGCTCGGACGTGGTTCCGTCGTCGCTGATTTTCATGAGGTGAAGGCCCGCCATCCCGGCGGTCCGAGCCAGGAAGCCTCCATCCGAAGAGAACGCGAAGTCATTTTCAACCTGGGAGTTGAACTCGAAGCCCTCAATCCGGCAGATGATTTGCGCCGTGCGTTTCGAGAGGAAAATTAGATACACATCGCCGGACGCGGCGGCGCAGACGAGGCGATCTCCCGCCAAGGCCAGCCAGCGGATCTCTTGGGAGGCGTTCGCCTTGGGCGAGCCAAGCGGGATCCAGCCCGAAAATTGGCCGGTGGTGAAATCGAAGACTCCCACGCCCTGATTCGAGGCGGTTGCGAACCGATTGCTCATCGTATCCAGCGTGATCCAGTCCACCCGCGTTGGGATCCGGCCTATCCGTGTAAGTCCGGCCGGCAAATCCGCCATTTTGCCTGGGATGAATCGGACCTCGGAAAGCCGGATCGACCGGTTAGCCACCTCATCCGAGGAGCGGAAAACGAGAACGACCTTCTCGGTGCCCGCGGGTGGCTCCCGGTTCGCCGGAGTTTTCAAAGGCTGCCAAAGCGCCATTCCATCAAGTTCGTGAGAACTGCTTTCAAACCTATGGGCTTCGATTTCCACACCGTTCGCCGTGCGGAAGCTCAGTGTGAGATGACCGGAGCCCCCTTGGTCGAGCAGCCATCCGGAAACCGACGGTGCCGTTCCCACGGTCCACGGGATTTCAGCCAGATCGACCGTGGTGGCCGCGGACGGAATCTCGACGGAGACTTCGTGAAAAAACGGCCCGCTTGCAGGAATGCGATTGATCGGACCAAGAAGAAATTGGACCGGCTGGGAATTGGCGGATTCAAGCCGCACGGGGTTTGAAGAACGGACAACAGTGCCATCGCGCTGTCTCGCCACCAAGGAGACAAACCGGCTGCCCGGCGGCACTTTCATGCTCAAGCGACCTGTTCCCGGCACCGCCGGAACCGTGGCCGCCCGGTCCATCCGTTCGGGCAGGGGACCGGCGAGGATTTCGAGATCGAACTTGCTGTCGAGAAACGGGAACTTCCGGGCAAAGGGAAAACCGTCGGGAGATCCTTTGTAGCCTGCGAGCGACCAGTCGATCCGGCAGGACGACTCGCCGTCAGCAGTGGCCGCGAGCTGGGGACTGGCGGCGGCAGGATTTCCGGCTAGCAGGTCGAGAAACTGCAGCCGTGGTGATGCGCGCAAACCATCGGAACGGCTGGCGATTTCCAGATCGATCCAGGGGCGGAAATTTTCCAACAAGGCTGTGTCCGCGGTTTCGGAGGCACTTAGCAGATTGAAGATCCGAAGGACTCCCGAATTTTCCTTGTCGGGTTTGAGGCCGGGCAGAAGCTGCGCCATCAATTCCTGGAGCCGGTGCGGCGGCAGGGTGGTAATTCTCGGAGCGCGCGCATAATCGCGGGTCCAATGATCGCCGTAGTCGGGGATCGTGCGAATCTGGTCCAGAAACTCCCGCCACACATCGTCCGCGGCGAGTTTTGCCAGCGGCACGGTCACGCGGAGGAGAAAAGCCCGCCGATCATACTCCCTGGCACGGGCGAAAAACGGTTTCGAAGTTTCCCAAAGCATGGAAGCCGACGAGGGGTCAGCCCTTTCGAACGCGCTCTCGAGCTTTCGGGCAACCGCGTCCAGAGAATGCAGATCCGTGAAAAGGACGTCATCCTCGGTGGCGAGCTGCCTTCTCAATTCTGCCGAGTCCGGCCCCGTGCCGACCAACTTTTTCAGACTTCCCCGCAAATTCCCGCGCTGATCCATCGGCTGAGCGGCGAGAAATGGCGGTACGAGGCGATTCCACGCATCCGGCGTGGGATCGGCGGAAAGTTCGATCATCAGGCGGACTTCCGCGGTGGCCGGTGAGGCGGGAAAGGCGGTCGCTGCCTCGGCCAGGGATTTGAGAATGCCGGCCTGCGCCAGGCGCTGGATACTCCACGTCAGATTATCCGGGATCATCCGGTGCTTCTTGGGCACGAAGCGGACGCCATCCTCCGCCGCGGGGTCAACGGGAGTGAAATACACTTCCGCCAGCAATGCGACCGCTTCACGCGCCTGGTTGTTCCGGACGAGCTCCTCCACGATCGGCACCAGTTGGTTGCTCCTGAAGAGCGAGAAATCGCCCGTCCAGCGCAGGACCGGCTTGAGGCTCTCCAGGTCATGCCGGGCGAAATGCAGATAGAGCGGGGTGAAGCTGAATGAACCGTCCGAGCGGGATGGATCGGCCTCCGCCAGTGGGACCCGCATCAGGCCCGCCGCCAGCTCGCGGGCGGCCGGGCCGGCGAAAAGGTGGAGAGGATCCGTGGGTTTGCGGCCGGGCTCACGTGGGAAATTCCCAAGCGCCTGCATCAGCAGCGTCCGCGACCCGCGGGCGAAACATTCGAGCGCCTTCAATACCAGCGGCCGGTCTTGCTCCTGGATTGCGGCGGCTAGGACTTCATACGCCGCGTCCATATCGGCGGGATCGAGTTCCAAAACCCGTTTGGCGAACGGCGCGATTTCGCCCTTCGAGTGGACGGATTTGTAAAGATGGACGCGGTAAAACGCCCGCTGGACTTCCAGCTCGGATTTATCGGCCGCGGACAGACGGGATTTCAGGTCATCGAGAAATTTCTGGAAATTCCCGGTCACCACCAGGGTGCCGACCGCCACGTTTTCCGTCGGTTTGGTCATTTTCCGCTCGGAGTCGATGAAGCGGAATAGGACGTCCCGCGCGAGGGCGACGCACTCGGGGGAATCCAGTTTCCCCGCGACTTCGAAAAACTTCAGCCGGTCGTAATCCGAGAGCGGTTCGGGCGGTTTCGGCGGTTCTGCGACCGGGGGCGGCGCGGCAGGCTCCGTCAGGTTCAAGTGGTGCTCGATGAGACTGAGCGCCTCGCCATGAGGTGGCCCCGTGTGATGGGAATTTCTCATCGCGTTAACCGCCCGGCGGATCCGGATGCGTGCCGGACGGGGGAAATTTTTCATTCCCGCCAGCAGCGGCAGGCATTTGTCGAGCGCCTCGCCGCCCGCCACCCGCACGTAAAACAGGTAGGCCGCGACCATGGGATCCTCCTGCGGGGCGGACGGGAGTTCCGCCATCCGGCGTTCCGCGGTCGCTTTCACCTCAAGGTCGGGACATTCGACGGCTCCCGTGGCGACGAGCAGGTCGTAGAGAATCGTCCTCGACGGCGCACCTTCGAACAATCGGCGCAGCTTGGCCTGCACCACCGGGTCGAAGCGCTGGGGATTCCTGATGCCGCGAAGGTTTACGCTCCACGGAGAGTGCTCCAGGAGAAGATCGTGCCCGTTCCGACGTGCCGTCATGTGAGTCCAGTGCATCGGTTGGTGCCCCGGCTTCCAAAAGTAGTTTTGGGAGGCTGGCGGCGTGAAACCTGAAAGGACGAGAAACTCGGGCGCAGCAGTTAGCGTCCGCGCGGGCAGTTGCTCCGGGCGCGCGAACGTCAACCCGGGCAGCGCCCAGACTTTTTCTGGAATTCCCGCGAGGACGGCTCGCTGGAACTCGGGATTTTTTCCGGCAGCGGCTGCCAGCCGGTTAGCCGCGTCCGTTTGAAATTCTGCCGATACCACCTGGCGGTCGAGAAACCTGAACCAGGCTCTCGTCCGTTCCGTGGGAGAGCCGGAGTATTTAGCGGGGCTGCCGATCACCATCTCGGGGCTGCGGTCAAGCAGCGTGGTGATTACATCCGGGGGGATAACGTGTTTGGTGCCCTGTTTTTCAAAGTAAGCGATGACCGCGCTGGCGAGATCTTCCTGCCACACTTCGCCGGGCTTGAGGGTCGCCAGGGTCTTGCTGACATGGATGCCGAGATCCGCCGCCATCAGGTAGCGTAGCCGGTCGCTAACCGGCAATGAGTCGAAGCCGGGGGTTCCCGACAACGCGGTTTCCAGTTCGCCCGCCGGGACTAGTGGAACCAGTTTCTCCAAGGCGGTCCTGGCCGGGTCGGGGGCGAGCGGTTCGGCCGGGGAAATTTCCCGAACCGCCCGCGCGGCCTCCAAGAAAAGCGCGCGTCCGCGGTCCGGCTCATCCACGCTCAGGAGAGCTGTCAAGAGCCGCAGTTGCGGGTTTTCGGGATGGGTCGCCAGGATTTCCAGGCAGTTTTTTCGAAATCCCGCGCGATCGGTCGCCGACAACGATTTTTCGTCGGGCAGCAGGAGATCGACCGTGTCGCCGTGGCCCGCAGCCATGCCGGACCAGAGCGTGAACCGGTGCCGGGTATCAAGGAAGTCAAACAAGAGGTCCCGGCGTTCCGCCAGGATGGTTTCATTTCTCGCGAGCGCCAGCGCGGCCAGTTCCCGCACATGCGGCTCCGCTCCCATCGCTTGGATCAGCAGCCAGACGTCACGTGCGTTGATGGTTCCCGCCGCTCTGAGGTCTTCGTGAGCCTGCTCCCTTCGATCCAGATTCCAGCTCCAAACAGCGCGGAGGACAGGGGAGGCAGATTCCATAATCAGTGCGTCAACCTGCCCGCTGGGCCGGGCGATCTCCAATTGCTGCAAGGCCAAGGAATGCCGCAGGGGTGCTGGAAACCCGGGCAGGTTTTCCAGAAAGCCCAGCGTCCGCATCGCCTCGGTTGGGCGGTTTCCAATAAGATCGATCTTCGCCAGGGACAACCAGACCGAGTCGTTTCTACCGGGATTTTTCGGAATTTGATCGGCCAGCGCGGCGGCTTCCACGATCTTGCCCGCTTTCCACAACAGCCCGACTTCACGGATGCGGTCGTAGTCCGACTGCGGGACCTGACTACGAACAAGCGCCAGTGCGTCATCCAGGCGACCCTCCTCTTCGAGCAGATTCAGCAAACAATGCACCGCGAAGATCTTTGTCTCCGCCGCGCCGTCAATCGTAGCCTGCAAGCTGCCCATGAACTCCCGCCGATGTTCGGCCGACATCGGCAGGCCGACGAACCCCGCGACCAACGCCTCGATTTCGTCTCCCGGAGACGGGCGGGTGAGCGAAGCTGCAACGTCTGCGGGAGTTTTTCCGATGATGTCGAAAAAGTCCGGTTTCCCGGCATCGACACCGAGCGCCAGCCCAGACAACGCCACACAGGCAACCAGTGAGAGGAATTTCATGACAGCCCCAGATATAGGTCCGGGCCGGGATGCGATGCCACACTATAAGCGCGGTATCAGACAACAGGCGGAACGGCCGTCTTACTTAAGTTCGGGGGCGGTCCAAGGGGTGGTGCGGGTGGCGACCTTGGCGCGGGCGCGGCGCAGCAAATCATGGAACGCGGGTTGTTCCCAGCCGCGCATGTCGTGGCCGTAAGCGGTGTAGAAAACCTTGCCCTTGCCCTGGCTGCGGACCCAGGTCCATGGCTCCTTGTCGCTGAACTGGAGGACGGTGCGGTCGTCGGTGAGGCGGTCGTGGACATACGTTTCATCCCAGGTTTCGAAGCCCAAGTAACCGCGCATGACGGGGTGCTCGCGAGCGGCGATGCTGGTTGTGAAAATGCCGGTTTCATGGGATTTGAAGCGGCCGCCGACGAGTTTCACGAAGGCATCCGACCCGCCAAAGCAGGCGGAGGCGCAATGGATGGGCAGGAACGCGCCGCCGTCCTCGACGTAGCCGAGCAGGGCCTTTTCCTGAGCGGGATTCATCGGCTCGTTCTGGTGCCAGTTGCCGTAGAGCATGAGGCCGTCGTAGCGGTCGAGCACGTCGCGGCGAAGGTCGGCGAGGTCCTCGGTGTAGGTGAGATTGATGCCATCCACGCCGAGGGCTTTTTTCAAAACGCGGTAACGCTCGACGGGGTCGTGGGCGGGTCCGTTGGCGGTGGGCGCGCCGAGGAAAAGAATTTCCACGTGGCGCGCCGAGGCGAAGGCGGTGATCAGAATCCCGAGCGGGATGAGAAGGAGTTCTTTCATGGGATGTGAAGACGTCGGTTTTGTAAAAGTGAATTGCGCCGGGAAGGTGGCCAAAATGTGGGTTATTTCAAGGACCCGCCGCTTGTAAGATTGCGAGTTTGTTGTGTAAGATCGCGCCAGATGAATCCAGAGGCACGGCGCAAGCGATGGACCGATCAACTTCCACCGGGGCAGTTCCGGCATTTGTTCGATCATCTTCCCGGGACGCTGTTTTTCGCCAAGGACCGCGAAGGCCGCTTGATGGCGGGAAATCCGGCTTTCATCAAACGATGCGGATTCGGCACGGAGGACGAGATGATCGGCATCACGGACAGCTCGATATTTCCACCGCGGCTGGCGGAAAAATACCGTAAGGACGACGAGCAGGTGCTGGCGACGGGCAAGCCGCTGCTCGGGATCATCGAGCTGTTTCCCAACAGCGGCGGCAAGCCGGAGTGGTATATCACCGACAAGCTGCCGCTGTTCGACATGGCGGGGGAAATCTGCGGAATCTGCGGGACGGTCCGAAGCTACGAGGCGCAGCGGGCGGCGATGCAGCCTTATCTCGAACTGGCGACGGTGGCGGATCACTTGAAGATCCATTTCCGCGAAAAGCTCGACGGGCCGGCGCTGGCAAAGATGGCCCACATGTCGATGCGGCAGTTCGAGCGGAAATTCCGCGCGACGTTCCAAATGGCGCCGCAGGAATACATGATCCGGATGCGGGTGATCGAAGCCTGCGGGCTGCTCTCGCGGACCAACCAGCCGGTGACGACGGTGGCGCTGGAAGCAGGCTTTTACGATCACAGTGACTTCGCCCGGCAATTCAGAAAGCAAATGGGGCAGACGGCGAGTCAATACCGGGCGAGTCACCGGGGGAAGGTCGCGGTCCCCGGGCTCTAGGTTGCGCCCGGCTTGGTCGCAATCCTACAGAAGATCGGCGGGAAACTCCTAGTCGCACGTGGCTGGGCCGCTATCCTGCGCCACTCGATTGCGGAGTCGTCCTCAGCATTTTACCTAACCCGATTACCTCAAATCAATCATGTCACAGATCAATATCGCCATCGTCGGTCTCGGCTTCGGAGCCGAGTTTATCCCAATCTATCAGCGCCATCCAGACGCGAACCTGTATGCGATCTGCCAGCGGACGCAGGCGAAGCTGGATGAGGTCGGCGACAAGTATGGCATCGCGAAGCGCTACACTTCCTATGAGGATCTCCTCGCCGATCCTGAGGTGAACGCGGTCCATATCAATTCCCCGATTCCGGATCACGGCCGCCAGGCGATCCAGGCGTTGAAAGCCGGTAAGCACGTGGCCTGCACCGTGCCGATGGCCACCACGGTCGAGGAATGCCGCCAGATCGTGGAATTGGTAAAGGAAACCGGTTTGAAATACATGATGATGGAAACCGTGGTCTATGCCCGCGAGTTTTTGTTCATGAAGGAAATGTATGATAACGACGAACTCGGAAAGGTGCAGTTCATCAAGGCTTCACACCAACAAGACATGGAAGGGTGGCCGGGTTACTGGCCGGGCCTGCCGCCGATGCACTACGCCACCCACTGCGTCGGGCCGATCCTTGGGCTGACACGCGGCGAGGCCGAGTATGTTTCTTGTTTCGGCTCGGGAACCATCGCCGAGGAAATGCACGCCTGCTACGGTTCGACCTTCGCCGTCGAGTCCTGCCACATCAAATTCAAGAACAGCGATCTATCCGCACAACTCCATCGTTCGCTTTTCGACGTCGCCCGCCAATACCGCGAGTCGTTCGAGGTTTACGGCACGAAAAAATCCGTCGAATGGCCGCTCATCGAGCATCACCCGCTGGTCGTGCATACCGCGAAGCTGCCCGAGCCGGAAATCCCGAGCGAGGTGAAGTGCCCTGACTTCGCGCATTATTTGCCGAAGGAAATCCAAGCTTTCACCACCGGCGGCGTCTATGGCGGCGAGGAGGGCGGCGAACACCTTTCGTTCACCCAGGGCGGCGGACACGGCGGCTCGCATCCGCATTTGACCCACCGCTTTGTCGAGATGTTGAAAACCGGCAACGACGCCTACCCAAACGCCGTCGAGAGCGCGAACATCACCTGCACCGGCATCCTCGCGCACGAATCCGCGCTCAAAGGCGGCGAAATTGTGCGGCTGCCGGAGTGGACGCACCGGGCTTGATGGTCGCCGGGCAGATGAGGTAAAAAAACGGGGACCATGGCAAAATCCCGGATGGATCATGAGTTGACTTTCCCATGCCAAATGAAAAATGATCTCTCGACTTTAGTGCTGCCATGGCTTCCTCTCCGCAATCTCCGGGTTGCGCGCACAGCGCTCTTTTAGAATTTGATGACATGAAAAAATCCAACATCCTCAAGCCGTTATACTTACTCGTCGCATTGGCAGGTTTTTCCGGATTTGTGAACGCCGCGCCCTTCGGCCCGGACGGTCGCGCAACCCGCTGGGTCCAGCCGAACGGGGAATCGATCGAGCTTCGGATGTTTGGAGACAATCATTACGCCCGTACGGAAACTCCCGAGGGCTTCACCGTGATCCACAATCCCGAGACTGGTGCCTATCACTATGCGGAACTTTCGGCGGATGGTAGCGCACTTGTCCCTTCCGCAACGCTTGCCGGCGCGCCTGTCCCAGCCGGGCAGCTAAAACATGTCGATCGTCCCAAGGCAAAAATCTTGGAAATGATCAGCGCGAACCGAGCTTTTTACGACGGGGGCCGTCAGGAACGGTGGATGGATCGCGTCCAGAGTATGCAACTTAGCAGGGTTCCGGGGATCGGCCCCCGCCGCGCGCCTGCTGCCCAGGGAGCCCACATCCCACCGGTTCCCATCATCGGCAACCAGATCGGCCTCACCATTCTCGTCCAATTTCCCGACGACACGAGAACCTCAGGTGCGGATCCCGTGAATTTCCCGGCTACGCGCAACAAGATCATCCGCTTTTGCAACGATGTCGGCTACACGGAAGACGGCAACACCGGCTCTATCCGCGATTACTTTTTTGATCAGTCGTTGGGTAAGCTGACCTACACCCAGACCGTCACCGAAATTATCACCGTCCCCAGAGCCCGGAACTTTTATAACTTCTCGGACTACCCGACGAACAGAGTCCTGCGGGGCGATGCCAGCCGACTCCTGATCGCAGACGCTGTGGAAGTTCTCAGAGCGCAAGGCTTCGACTTCAATGGCTTGACCACCGACGCTTCCGGGAATGCCGTGGCGACCAATGTGTTCTTTGCCGGACCTGATTCCGGCGTGTTTTTAGAAGGATTGTGGCCGCAGCAGTGGAACCTACCCGTTCCCATCAGCGTGGGTACGGGTTCGACCCCGGTTTCCATCTTCAAATTCCAGATCACGAACGCGGAAGACGCGGCTCCGGTGATCGGCACTTTCTGTCACGAGAATGGTCACCTGTTGCTGGATTATCCCGACATTTATGCCAATTTCCCCAATGGCGAAGGCGTCGGCATGCATTGCCTAATGGGTTCGGGAAATCTCCTCGACCGCGGCAGAACTCCCGCCCCGATTAACGCCTACTTCAAAGAGATTGTCGGCTGGGCCAAAGTGTCCGAGGTTTCTCCCCTCGAATTTAGAACCGCTAGGCTCACCACGACGGGAAATGTCGCGGTACGAGTCACCAATCCATTATTGGAAACCGAGTTTTTTATGGTCGAAAACCGGGGCGAAGGCGACAAATGGGCGAAATTTTGCCAAGACACGGGCATTCTGATTTGGCATGTCGATGAAACCATCGACGGAAATTTTCGCGGAGGACCTCACTATGGGGTCGCCCTGGAGCAAGCCGATGGACGGGAGGACCTCGAAAACAACGCCAATCTGGGTGATGCGACCGATCTCTTCGATCTGGCGACATCCAAGTTCAACGACACCACCACTCCTAACGCGAACTGGTGGGATGGCACGAGTTCAGGCGTAGAAGTCGAGGTGCTCACCAACGTGGGTCCATCCACCACCGTCTTGTTTGGTGGTGTCCCGCCTAACGCGATCATTGTTAGTTCACCGAACGGTGGTGAAGTGGTTTATCCCGGATCGTCTTTGCCAATCATTTGGCAGGCCAACATCACCGGTAGTGTGAGGATCGACCTCTTCAAGGGTGGGCTTTTCAGTGCGCTCATTGCTGCGAGCGAGCCTAACGATGGCACCTACACTTGGCGGATCCCCGCTACACTTGCCCCCGGGGAAGACTACACAATCCAGATCAGTTCGATTGCCAATCCGGTGCCGGTCTCCGACTCCAGCGATGCAGATTTTGAAATCAATGACACGACCTTTCCTGCCGATGGGAAAATACCTTTCGGCTGGTTCAAGCCTGACGGGGCGGCAACCGGTTGGGAAGTGACGAAAAGCGTTACCTTTGAGGGCGCTACGTCCTTGGTTTCCATTAACCCAGGTGATGGACGGGTTTCCGCAATTGCTTACAGCGCGAACTTTGTGGCGGGTGAGGTGAGTTTCTATTTCAGGGTGTCATCCGAACAGGGATATGACTTCGCCCGGTTCTCCATCGACGGCGTGCGGCAGGTTTTCCCAACAAGCACGTCGAAAGGAGGCCTGTCGGGTAAAGTCGGTTGGACCTTTGTGTCGTTCCCGGTTTCCTCAGGAAACCACACCTTCAAATGGACCTACGATAAGGACGACAGCTACGCGGGCGGATCGGACCGCGCTTGGCTGGACGGCGTTGCGCTTCCTGATACCACCCAGGAGATCGCTGTTTTTAACAGTAAGGGCGATGACTTGGTCGATGGGGGCTCCACAATTTCATTCTCCGATGTGACCATTCAATCATCCAGCCCGAGCAAGACCCTGACCATCAAGAATGTCGGGAAAGCCACTCTCTTTGGTTTGGAAGTTTCCAAGACTGGCAGAAACCGGAACGACTTCACGGTTCAGCCCTTGAAAGCGACATTGCTGGCACCCGGGGAGAGCACCACGTTTAAGGTCACGTTCTCGCCTATTCATGTCGGGCCGCTGGAGGCAGGTCTGCGCATCCTAAGCAATGATGCGGACGAGGAAAATTTCAATATTGACCTTGAAGGCACTGGCCTCGGCATTCCCGATATCGGTGTATTCCTCGGTTCGGATAAACCACTCAAGGATGATGGCCCCTTGATCGACTTTGGCTTCGCGGTGGTTGGAACCAAAGGCAATACCCGGACCTTCACAATTAAGAATCAAGGTTCGGCACCCCTGCTCGGACTGGACTTCTCCAGGTTCGGCGCCAATAAGGGAGACTTTGAGATCAGTTCGCCGGATCAGACAACGCTTGACCCTGGGGCATCCACCACCTTCAGGGTCACGTTCAGACCTTCCGCTCGTAATGAACGGAAGGGCCAGCTCCGCATCCTTAGCAACGACAAGAGGTCGGGTCCATTCGATCTCAATTTCTCCGGTATCGGAGCTCCAAAAAGTTCGGCCAGAGCCAACAAGATCATGTCCGCCGCTTTGGGAAATTCGAAAAACGGGCAGGCAGATTTCTTGCTGCCCTTGACCTCAATGGATGTCGTGGACGGGCAAAAATACCTGGCACTCACCGTCACCAAACAACCTAACGGTTCCGCGGGAACGGTCGAAGTTTCTCCCAACCTGCTTGATTGGTATAGCGGGGAAAAGCATACGACCATTCTCATCGACGATGCCAAGATCCTGCGGGTCCGGGATAACTCGCCGGTCTCTAAGGACGTGAAACGCTTCATCCGTATCAAGTAACTCCAATTTCATCTGAAGGCCGCCGGGTGTCTCATCCGGCGGCTTTTTGCTGGTCTGCACGCGAGGGGCCGTTTCAAGATTGCAAATGCTGAAATCGGGAAACGCGCCTGTTGCCATCTCCCATCAAAGCTGGTAGCCATCTTGCCAATGGGCCGCACTCCGCAACTGGAATTCCGCTGGACTTCGTGGTTCGGAGGTTTGAAGTCCCCGGTCGCCGCGCCGAGCAAGTCATTGCGGGATGACAGCGGTCTAACGGCGTGGTGCGGTGAAGCCGCCAAATCCATCTCACTCAGCGAGTTGGCCCGCAAGGTGCGCGTCTCGTGGAATCCGCGGATGCAGACCACCGCCGGTCGCGCCTGGTGGCCGGACCGATCCATCGAGCTCAATCCCAAGCTCAAGGACTGCGAGCCGGAGGAAATGTGGCGCACCTTGAAACACGAGCTGGCACACCTCGTCGCCTACGAGCGATGCGGGCGCCGCCGGATCGAACCCCACGGCCCGGAATGGCGGAAGGCCTGCAACGATCTTGGCATACCGGGCGAGCAGCCGTATCACACGCTGCCTTTCAAGCGTCGCAAGCTGAAGCGGAACCATGCCTATGTCTGCTCGAATTGTTTCGCCGTCATTCACCGGGTCAGGCCGATCAAGCGGGCGGTCGCGTGCTACGATTGCTGCCGCAAATTCAACGCCGGGGTCTATCACGACCGCTACCGCCTGATCAAAAACTCACTATGATCAATCGCGGTCTGCGACGAACAAAGTGTGAGTGAAACGCTTCGCCTTGGGGTAAGCTTTTGCCGCAATACATTCGACATGCTTAAACGCGCTTTCCAGCGAGCGGGCAAACGATTTGTCAGGATGCGCGGACCAGAAAATCGCCCGGCCTTGCGGTTGCAGCGCGTTCTTGATCCGGTGGATCCCCGGCGGAGCGTAAAGCCGCTCGTTGCCTTTCTGGACGAAGGGGTCAGGGCCGTTGTCCACGTCGAGCAGGATCGCGTCATAGCGATCGTCGCCACAGCGGTTGATTAGTTCGTAAACATCCCGGACGTGGACCCTCACCCGCGGATCGTCCAGCAACTGTCCGTTCACCTCGGATAGAAACTCGCGGTTCCAGGCGACCACCTCGGGCAGGAGTTCAGCGACATCGACGATGGCGGCGGGGCCTGTTAGCGCAAGCACCCGCTTGAGCGTGAAGCCGAAGCCAAGTCCACCGATGAGGATGCGCGGCCTCGGCGGCAGCCGGACGCAGGACAGCTCCGCCATGTGTTCCTCGGAGGACGAGGCGGTGGTGCTCATTAATTGCAGGCCGGCGACCTTGAGGAAATGGTGGCCATCGTGCTCGTGGAGCGTCAGCCGTGCCCCGTCGGGGGTGGTGCATGACGCGAGGGTGCGGGTGATTTTCATGGAACGGGCGGCGGGTCGAGTCTTCACGGGAATTTTCACTGGAGCAAACCATTCGCGCTGCCATCGTCCCGAAAATGAAAGCGACCCTTCGATGCCTGCTGGCGGCGGTGTGCTTGACCCTGCCGCTGAGGGCTGCGGTGACGCTCGGCCAGCTCGAGAATTTCTCCGGCATCCACGAATGGTCCAGCGGCGACCCGAATCCGAATCCGCCGGTGATCGTGGCGGATTCCGGTCCTCTCGGCGTGGGCGATCACTCGCTGCGCGTGACGTCTAACGGCGGCAGCGGCCCGGGTGGCAGGCTCATCGGTTTCAACGAAACGCTGTGGACCGGCGATTACACGGCGGCTGGCATTTTTTCGTTGGCCGCTGATCTGCGGAACACCGGCACCACCACTCTTTCCATGAGGCTCGCATTCAACGGTCCGGGCGGCTGGTTCGTGACCCCGGTGGCCCAAGTCACCGCGTTTTCGGGGTGGATGACCCGGATTTTCGATATCTGTCCTGTCGCACTGGTGAGCGCAGGCGGCAGCAGCGCGGTGGGCACCCTCGCGTCTGCCAGCGAGTTGCGTATCCTTCATTCTGCCGGAGTCGATTTCCGGGGAGCCAGGGTTTCCAGCTCGTTCTTGGTCGATAATGTCCGGGCCATTCCAGAGCCATCCACAGTCCTGGTGCTTTGCCTGACGGGCTGCTTGCCGCTTTTTCGGAAACGTTGAATTGTAAGTCTCTCAAAATGGTTTAGCTTGCCAGCCTCCATGTTCTGCCTTGCCGTTCACGTTCTTGGAGCTGCCGCCCTGTTGTCGGGACTTGCGGTGGCCGCGCAGTTCGCGCCCGTGTGGCAACTCGGCACAGATGATGAGGATTCCGCGCCATTCTCCCAAGAGAGCTTTTTTTCTAACATCGCCCCGGGGTCGCCGGTTTTGAAGGACGACGACTACTACTTCGCTGGCGCCTATCCGGCACCCGTCGGAGGGGTCGCGGCGAATGAAAACATCGCCTTCTTCGAGCGGGCCGTCACCGAGGGCGATCCGCAGGATCGGATTCATTTTCCGCTGACCGCCGCGCAGGCTTCCCCCACTTCCCGGTTGCGCATCACGGTCGATCTGTTCGGCGGCGGGGCTTGGATCAACGGCTCCCAGCCTGGCTTTTCCAAACACCATGTGGCGGTCACCTTCAACGGACTCGCGGTCGGCAACCGCGATGGAATCA
>JANMSI010000176.1:0-24866 GCA_031389115.1 Akkermansiaceae bacterium | reverse complement strand
GGAGCAAGCCGCCGCGCTGACGCCCGCCCGCCTCGCCGCTGAGCGCCGCGTCAAATCCGCAGACGAGGAAGTCGCCTAAACGTCCGCGACCTGACCGCCCCGTGCGCCCCAACGCCAGAGGATGAATTTAGGACGCTTACGCTAAAAAAGCTGCCATCTCCAATTCAGCGTCCCGAGATGCTAGAGATCTACAATTACAGCGTGGAGGATGACGGATACTATTTTGTAGACCACCTCGTCAATCGGACCACCGCGTCAACGGCACTCCAGATTTTTCTCGATGCGGCACTTTCCACCGACGAATGCATCACGATCACTGAGCCATGATGGCAGGCTGCAAATCAAAATCAAGAGGCAGAACAAGACGAGACACAGCAACTTCCACTAGCCGCACTGTCGGCAACGTCAACCGTAGCATGAACCCCAACCCTCGTCTCAATGCTCGCCCCCGCTAGTGGGGTTGCGTGCTCTTTGACGTTAGGTTAAAACTTTATGAAAAAACTATTCCGAATTGCAGGCCCCTTGGCGGTCGTACTGACAGTCGCTCCTTGGGCGGGCGCAGCCGTTACTCTGAATATCACCGAGTTCACTACAACGAGATTCAAGGTGACTGTATCCGGCCCCTTGGATGTCGATGCCGCGACCGGTGTCAATCCATCCGCATTCGTCATCACATTGAATCGATTCGTTTCGACTCCGTTCTACAGCGGGTTGCCCGTGCAGGTCTTCAACACGCTCTCAACTTTACACCCCAATCCTACCAACGCGGGGATGTTCAACGGCAGCAATGGGAAATACGGTCTGCTATTCTCCTATGATCAGACATTTCCCCAATACGCCGGCTCCGTGTTCTCGGGTTCAGCGAGTTTTTCTGGGATCTTTAATCCCGCTGCGGCCAGTCCCCAGGACTTCCAATTGTGGTCCGGTTATGATCCATTCGCCGCGAGTCCGGTTTTTTCCGTCTTCCACGCACAAGCGGTTCCTGAGCCTGGTTGCTTCCTTCTATCATGTGCTGGAATCGCCGGGTTCGTTGCTCGAAGACGCAGAAACCTAGCACATCACTGACAAATCGGCCTAACAAGCCGTGGGATGCATCCGGCGACAAAGTCACTTGTTGAATTCAGGCTCGTCACCGCCGGTGCATCCACTCTTACATTCGGCTATAAAAATATGCAGCATAACATCCATGCCCCCCCCGGTAATACGAACAATCTCGCGCTCGCATCGTTAATTTTAGCGAGTTTGTTCGTAGTTCTAGGTCCTATTGGAAGCATCGCGGGGGTTATCTGCGGCAGAATGGCGTTAGCAAACTCCAAGTCAAATGGAGTAACCGAAGGCGATCGTATGGCGAAGGCCGGCATGTTAATCGGGTGGATCGGAATTGCGATCTTTGTGATTGGATTACTGCTCGTCGCGCCATTCCTTTGGAATTTCTATATACAATTCCGAACTATGCAAAACCAGTGATCATGTCGACCTTCGATGCTCGCCGAATAAGTCGTCGCTCCGAACCGCTCATTACCGCCGATTTTGAATCCGCCCCCTAGAAAACCTGCCCC
Source organism: Akkermansiaceae bacterium (assembly GCA_031389115.1). GTDB lineage: Bacteria > Verrucomicrobiota > Verrucomicrobiia > Verrucomicrobiales > Akkermansiaceae > Luteolibacter. The sequence goes on along the minus strand of JANMSI010000176.1, from coordinate 23,307 downwards.
TACGGCGCCAACAGGCTGGACGTCCTTTTTCCCAGGCCACCCTATAGCGGCGGCGGTTTGTTTTAACCGAGAAATCCAGTGAGCGGGCTGGTGGCGCTGGCGTGATCGAGGATTTCTGGCAGGCCGAGTTCGTAGGCTTCGCGGCCGGCTTGGACGGCCAGCTTGAAGGCAACGGCCATTCTAACGGGATCGGAGGCGATGGCGATGGCGGTGTTGACGAGCACGGCGTCCGCGCCGAGTTCCATGGCTTCGGCGGCGTGGCTGGGGACGCCGAGGCCGGCATCGACGATGACGGGGACGATGGCCTGCTCGATGATGATGCGGATCTGGTCGCGGGTGACGACGCCGCGGTTCGAGCCTATGGGCGCGCCTAACGGCATGACGGTGGCGGTGCCGGCTTCCTGCAAGCGCTTGGCGAGGACGGGATCGGCGTTGATGTAGGGCAGGACAATAAAGCCTTCTTTGACGAGGATTTCGGCGGCTTTGAGCGTTTCGATGGGATCGGGAAGGAGGTAGGTGGGATCGGGATGAATTTCGAGTTTCACCCACTTGGGCAGGCCTGCGGCGGCGGCGAGGCGGGCGAGCCTAACTGCTTCTGCGGCGTTCATAGCTCCGCTGGTGTTAGGGAGCAGCAGGTACTTTTCCGGGTCGATGAATTCGAGGATGTTCGCGTAGGGATCGCGCTTGCCGGTTAGATCGGCGCGACGGAGGGCGACGGTTACGATCTGCGTGCCGCTGGCGGCGAGGGCATCGCGCATCGATTCATTCGAGGGAAACTTGCCGGTGCCGAGAAACAAGCGGGAGTGGAACTGGCGGCCGGCGATGGTGAGAATGGACATTGAAGAAGTTGAGAGTGGATGGTTGAGAGTTGATAGTTGGAAATATCAGACTTCAGACATTGCCAGTTCGCTGGCGAGCCAGGATTCGAAGGCGGCGTGGTCGTTAAGGTCGTATTGCCAGCAGCGGAAGCCGAGTTCGCGACCGGTGGCGATGTTTTGAGGGAGATCGTCGATATAGAAAGTTTCACCGGGAACCAGGCCGTGGTGGCGGATCGCATACTGATAGATTTCCGGTTGCGGTTTGATAAAGCCGGTTTTGAAAGAAACGACGGCATCGTGAAACAGGGAAAACTCCGGGAAATTTTCGCCGATCCACGGCCAATGGATGCCGTTGATGTTGGAGAAGAGGATCAAGCGGTGGCCAGCGGCTGCAAGCTTGCGGACGCAGCGCCACATCGGTTCGTTGGGCGTGAAAATTTGCTGCCAGGCGTGGCGGAACTCCGCCGGAGACGCATCGGTTGCGAGAATGCCGAGGGCCCAGTCGATGTAGGCGTCGGTTTCGATTTTGCCGGTTTCAAACTCGTCCTTGCGTTCGAGGAGGAGCTGAAGGCGCGCGGCGGAGTCGGTGTTCCCGGCGGGGAAAAGCCGCGAGAGGGAGGGTTCGAATTCGAAGTCGAGAAGGACGCGACCGATGTCGAAGAGGAAGGTCATGTGATCTATGAAGGATGATCTATGAAGGATGATCTATGAAGGAAGATCTATGAAGGAAGAGGAGGAGAGATTTCTTTAATCCACCATCTCTGATCCACGATCCCCGATCTCTTCCAAAATGAATCTAGCAGCGATGATGGCTCCGGAATTCCGACCGTGGCGGGCGAGGGCGTTTTTCATGGTGCGCCAGGCGGCGGCGTGGTCGGCGAGGAGGTCGCTGACGCTGCGGGTCAGCGCTTCCGGGGTGGCGGCGAGGTAGCCGCCGCCGATGATTTCGAGGAGCCGGAGATTCCCCTCTTCCTGGCCGGGGACGAGGTGGTGGATGAGCATCGGGCAGCGGGCGGCGATGGCTTCGTGGACGGTGGCTCCGCCGGCCTTGCCGACGACAAGGTGGTGAGTGTTCAGGAATTGCGGGACCCGGCGGGTCCAGCCGATGAGGCGGACGCGACCGGGGTAAGCTTTCTGGATTTCCCGCGCGCGGGAGTAGAGCGCCCGGACATTTCGACCGAGAATGATTGTCAGCCGGACGGACGGCGAAGCGTCTAACAAAGCGCGGCTGTGCCGGCGGACGAACGGGAGCTTCGCTGTGGGAAAATACAGAATGCGGAAGGGATCGCAGGAGGTCGATGCCTCCAAGGGCGTCATTTCGGAAAATGCCGGGTTCACAGGGAAGCCGGTATCGACGATTTTTTCCGCCGGCAGGCCCGCGCCGATCATGGTCTCGCGCGTCGCGGGATCGGTTACCAGCCAGCGGGTGCAATCGGCGCGGAGCCAAGCGGCGTTGATCTCGATGGAATCGGTGACGACGATGAAAACGGGAATTTTTTTCCCCGACTCCACGAGGATCCGCGTCATGAAATAGGGGTAGAGCGGATAGGTGCTGACGACGGCGACCGGTTGGAAATCGCGGAGGAGATCCGCCAGCGCCGTCTCCACCCAGCGCATGACGGGCGAGCGCTGCCGGTTGAAATCGCAATGATCGGTGGAGCGATAGATTTTTGCCCACAGGTTGGGAAAATGGGTGGTGACGTAGCGGTAGCCCTGGTTGACAGCCGCCGTGATGCGCGGAACCCCCAGCAAGCACGGGTCGCTCACTTGGGTGACGGCGCCGGCGGCATTGAGAGCGAGCGCGAGATTGCGGGCGGCACTGTTGTGACCTTCTCCAAAGGCGGCGGTGACGATGAGGATACGCGGAGGTGCTGCCATGGCGGTTTGCCACGCAGATTTAGGGCGAGAGTTGCGTTGCGTCGATTGAGTTTTGCAGCTTTTCTTCCGCCGGAAATGGCGCGTGAGGAAAAACGATTCGAACTGAAGCCGGTGGCCGACCCGGTGAATCCGAAAGCGCCTGTCGTCCGGCTTGAGCTGCCAGCCCGCGAGGATTTCCAACCCCGCACGCACCGGCCCGGACCCGAGGCGTTGGTGGAAAAAGAGGCGGCCGATCCCGATTTCATGGAGCATGACTGGGGCAAGGAGTCCAACCATCGCAAGCGTCCGGCGTGGGGGTGGTTCGCGGTCATCGGGATCGTCCTTTCCAGCGGCGTGCTGTGGTCGCTGTATGGCGTGAAGGAGGCTGACGCCAAGGCCGGGCAAATCCGAAGCACCACGGAAGCTGCGCGCAAGAACGACGCGGAAGAAGACCTTGAAGCGGGCCGGCTCATTGAGAAGATGGGCGCGACCGCCCGGGAGTTTTTTGAATGCGCAAGCGTGGACGCCCTTGCCCGGCTCGTCCGCCATCCCGAACGGGTTCGCCCGCTGATGGACGACTATTATCGGGACAAGCCTCTCACTGCGAACCGTGTGCTTGGCAGCAATTTGTTCCGGCCACTCACCGTCGAGAATCAAACCAATTTCTGGATGACGACCGTGGAGCTCGCCGACCACTCCTCCCGCAATCTAATCATCGAAACTAACGACAGCGGCGAACCCCTCATCGACTGGGAGACCCTGGTCTGTTATCAACCGATGGAGTGGGACGAGTTTGCCCGCCAGCGCCCCGCTGGAACGTCGTTAGATTTTCGGGTTTACGTCGAGGCGGACAATTTTTTCAGTCACGAATTTGCGGATCCCGGCCGGTGGAGCTGTTTTCGACTCACTGCATTGGACAGTGATGAAACGCTCTTCGGTTATGCGCCTGCGGACGGGGCGGTGGCGAAATCGCTGCTCAATCTTTCGAGCCATCCATCCGCGCGAAAGGTTCCGGTGATCCTGCGCCTCATCGTCCCCGGAAATCTCCAATCGAGACGTGGCGTAGTGATCGAAAAACTGTTGAGTCCCCAATGGCTTTACACCCATCCGCCTGAAGCTTGAGTCCTTCCTATCAGCCAGCGTCCCAGTCATTTTGAATTCGCTAACACCCTCACGGCAGCCGGCTCCTGAAGCGAAATTCCTTCCCGTTTTGATCGGTGCCTCGATCTTCCTGGCCTTTCAATTTTCAGTCGGCCTGTGGCGGCTCGCCCATTCATCGGGCGACATGGCGAACAAGTTCAGCGCCCTGGCACGCGACAAGTATCTGGGCTTTCTCGTGCTGCAAAACCTGCAGATGCTCATCGCCTACGTCGTTATCGCCACCGTCGCGGCGATCCTTGTCCAGCCCTTCGTCGCCATGTGGACGGCGCGCTCGATCTATCAGTCCAGCCGCGCGGTGATCCTCCGCAGCCTCGGGCTGACTGCGCTGGCTCACGGGTATTTCACGCTCCGGCTGGTGGATACGCGGCCTTATTTCCTGGATGAGGCAGAGTTCGGGCAATGGTATTACAAGATCCTGGAAATCATCCCGGAGGCGATCAAACCGGCGAGTCTGGTGGTGCTGTTCACCGTCCTTCCGTTAGCCGTTGCCATGTTTGCCTTGGTCTGGCAGATCCGCCGCCGGGGGCGACTTGGGTGGACCCTGGCAGCCGGGATTTCCCTGGTCATCGGCGTTTCCGCAGTCCTGAATTTCTATCAGAAACGACCCCGCCTTCAAACCGCTGCGGCGGGGAAGCCGATGAATGTGATCATCATCGGCTCCGACTCGCTGCGCGGCGATCTGCTAGGCTGTGCGGGATACAAGCCGCAACGCTCGGACGGCTTGGCAAAAGCCGGGGTGTCGCCGGTCATCGACGCCCTCGCCGCCCGCTCCACCCGCTTCGAGCGCTGCTACACCTCCATCGCCTCGACCATGGAATCCGGCGTGCAGCTCATGGCATCGCAGTATCCCCAAAGCCACGGCATCCGCCAGATGTTCCCGGACCGCGAAACGGTGGAAGCCACTAACAAGCGCATCGAAACGCTGCCGCGGCTGCTCGGCAAACGCGGCTACGACACCGCCGCCATCGGCGATTGGTGCGCGGGTTACTACGAGGTGATGCCGCTCGGGATGCAGCATCTATCAGTTTCCAGCTTTGATAATTTCAAGATCTACATGAGCCAGGCCGTGGTCATGGCCCATTTTGTCGTGCCGCTCTATTTCGACAATGCGCTTGGCTATCGGATGTTTCCCCAGCTTCAATCGTTCGCCCAGTTCGTCACACCGGACGTCGTCACCGGCCGCGTCGAGAAGCGCCTCGCAGCTGTCGCCCGGGAGCAAAAGCCCTTTTTCTGGCATGTCTTCTATTCATGCAACCACCTTCCCTACCGCAGCCGCGAACCGTATCGCAGCCTCTTCGCCGCAGCCGACTATCAGGGGCCTAACCGCAATGGTGTCGCGTTCGATATCGATGCCTTCATCAGCGCCACCGACCTGGAATCGAAATGGCAGGCCCTGCCACCCAAGGAGGTGAAGCAGATTCGCGCGCTATACGACGGCTGCACCCGCCAGTTCGACGACTGCGTTGAGAAAATTCTCGCCTCGATCAAAGCGAACGGTCTAGCAGACAACACCATTGTCATCATCACCTCGGATCATGGCGACGACCACTACGAACCGGGCGTCACCCTCGGCCACGGACTGACCTTCAATGGCGGCCTCCAGGCGAACCACGTCCCGATGATCGTCCACGTGCCGGGAGCCGCGCCCCAGGTCATTCCAGAAACGGTTAGGTTGATCGACCTCATTCCGTCCCTCGCCGACTTGCTGGGTCAGGAGAAATCCCCCACCTGGCAGGGGCAGAGTTTCGCGGGCTGGATCCGTGGGACTGAGGCACCCGTTTTCCGCCCGTTTTATGGCGAAACGGGATTTCCGTTCATCCAGTTCCGCGTGAAAGGCGTCGAGCGCCCCCGGCTCCCGAAGATGGACGAACTCACCCGCATCGATCCCGGATTCAACTATCAGTTCGTCCTCCGGCGGGAATACCTCGACGCACTGCTCGCCGCGAAACAACGCTGCCTCAGGACGCGCTATTGGAAGCTCGTCTGCACCCCCACCGCCCATGGCACCCGTCATTTTGCCTTGTTTCAAATCGACCACGACCCTCACGGCGAACGGGACATCGCCAGCGGGCGGCCGGAGGTCCTCGCACCCATGCAAGCCGCGCTCGAACGCTGGATGGATCACCAGATCGAGTCATCCATCGCGGAAATTTTCCCGGCGGGCGAGCCGCAATAATTCCGGTAACTTTCTGGAAGCATTGGAATACCTTGATCCGGCGGCATTCGTTGCTAGAAGTAAGGGCCGTCATGGATATTTCACCCAATCCCACTTCATCGCTCGCGGAATCCGATGTGCGCGCCATGGTCCGGCTATTGGGCGAGGTCATCGTTGCCAGCGGCGAGATCAACGAGAAGCGCCGCCTCCTGATGGATGGCATGTGCGAACTGATCGGCGCGACGGCCTGGGTTTGGTCGATGTCGGAATTTCATCCTGACAAGCCGCCATCCTCCGTCGGCCTCGTCCACGGCGGCTTCGATGAAGCCCGGTTCGCCCTTTATCTGGAGGCCATCAATCACCCCGCCATGGAGGCGGTGTCGCGGCCGTCCTCCCTGGAGCTTCAGACGAAAGGAACGCATCTCACCCGCACCCGCCGCCAGATGGATCCGCAAGGCCTGCTGGATCAATCCGCCGCCGGACCGCTTTGGGAAAAATTGGACATCGGCCCCTTGATCATGTCTCTGCGTCCCATGGAAAGCGGCGGAGTCAACGCCATCCGAGTCTATCGGACGCTGGGCGAACCTCACTTCCACGAACGGGAAGCAAAAATCGCCCACATCATCCTCAGCGAGGTTCCCTGGCTGCATTACAGCGCGTTTCCGGACCAGGCCAGTCACGAAATCACCAACCTCTACCCGCGCCACCGCACCATTCTCAATCTCCTCTGCGAAGGCTGGAGCCGGAAAAAAATCGCCGGGCAGCTCGGTCTCAGCGTCAACACCGTCCACGGATACACCAAGGTCATCTTCAAGCATTTCGGAGTGCACTCGCAATCCGAACTCGTCACCCGGTTCACCAAGGGCGACGGCGGCGACCTATGACTGTTATGGAAAACTTCACGCTGTCAGAAGCCGATGTCCGGGCCATGGTCCGTCTGCTAGGCAAGGTGATCGCCGCGCCCGGCGACATCAACGCCAAGCGCCGGCTGCTGATGGACGGGCTCTGTGAAATGATCCAGGCGACCGTGTGGGTATGGTGCATGTGCGAGTTTGATCCTGACAAACCGCCCTCTTTCATCGGCCTCATCCACTCCGGCTTCGATGAGGAACGTTTCGCTCGGTATCTCGAAGCGATGAACCACCCGGCCATGCTGCTCGTGACTCAGCCCTCATCCATCGAGTTGCAAGCCAAACGAACCCAGCTCACCCGCACCCTGCGGCAGATCGATCCTGAATTTCGGCTGGAAAACTCGCCCGCCATGCCGTTTTGGGAAAAGGCGAATATTGGCGCAATCATGACCTCGGTCCGCCCCATGCCCGGTGGTGGAAACAGCGGCATCGGTATCTACAGGGATCGCGGACTGGCCCACTTCGACCAGCGTGAGGCAAAGATCGCCCACATCATTCTCAGCGAAGTCCCGTGGCTTCATTTCACTGCCTACCCGGATCAAGCCAGCCAGGAAATCACCCGGCTCCATCCACGCCATCGCACCGTGCTCAATCTTTTGGGGGACGGTTGGGGCCGCAAGAAAATCGCCGCCCACCTCGGCATCAGCGAAAACACCGTTCACGGCTACGCGAAGGACATCTTCAAGCACTTCAGCGTCCACTCCCAATCCGAACTTCTCGCCCGCTTCACGACGGGGGACGGCGGCGACAAGTGACGCCCGCAAAAGTGGCTGTGGCGTCTCGCCGCAGACCGTGCCGGGAGCATCCTGCTCCCTATCTTCATTCAGCATCAGCAGTCCCGCCCCCCGGATTTGGGGACTAGTGAAAAATGCAGAGCTTCCCCATTTCTACAGGTCAGTGATTGAGAACCAGCGGAACCCCGGCCGCCTTCCCTCCTTCCTTCAAAAAAGCCGCTCACTACCAGCTCACCGTATTTCCCAAAGTGTCAGACCTGTCCGCGAATCTATCCATCAACACCTTTCCCCTCGACACCACACGATCCATCACGCCATGTGGTAGCCGGTTAATCTGTTTCTCCTAACCGCCTTCCATCTCCCCACTACAGGCGAAGCCACTCCAATCCCCAATCTCCCCACCCCACATGCCCAAGCTCATCGCCTTCTCCGAAACCGCGAATCATCAACTCTAACGCCTAAAATCATGTCAAAAGACTATCGCCCACTCGTCGTTCTTGCCTCGGCCATCCTTGCAATCACGCTTCCCACAACAGCTCGCGCAGGCTTTGTGGCAACAGGATCTCTCAGCGGTTTCGCTCATCCGGAGCGGGATTCCCACACTGCCACCCTGCTGGCCAACGGAAAAGTCCTAGTGGCCGGCGGTTATAACAGTTGGTCAAATTTTCTCGCTACCGCGACTTTGTACGACCCAACTGCTGGCACTTGGGCCGCTACGGGAAGCATGAGCACTCGGCGGTTTGGGCACAGCGCCACCCTGCTCGCCTCTGGGAAGGTGCTGGTAACCGGCGGCTGCAATTACGACGAACCCCAAGCGGAACTCTACGACCCCGGCACCGGCACTTGGAAGCTAACGGGAATCGTGCCTTTGAATTTTGTAGTTACCAAACCTTCCGTCCTGTTGCCGAACGGCAAAGTGCTGGTCTTCGCGCGTCAGAAGGCTGCGATCTACGACCCACTAGCAGATTCATGGGCGCTTGCCGCAGCGCCACTCATTGACTGCTCTCAACCAACGGTGACATTGCTGCCAAATGGAACCGTGCTCCTAGCCGGAGGGAACGACAATTCAAATTACCAAGCCATTTCCAGCACGCAAATTTTCGATCCGACTGCCGGCACCTGGACGTTTAGCGGCTCGATGCTCAGCGCGCGCTTCCGACATACCGCCACCTTGCTTTCCAATGGCAAGGTTCTAGTTGCAGGGGGGACGATCAACTACAGCACCGGACTCGCCAGCGCGGAATTGTATGACCCTCTAACCGGTGTCTGGAGCGCGGCAACCGCCATGCCGGGAGGACGCCAGAGCTCCAACGCCGTCCGCTTGCCCGAAGGAAAAGTCCTCATCGCGGGAAGCAGCAATCTGTCCGATTCAACCGCGTTGCTCTTCAACGAGACAACGTTGAGTTGGAACGACGTCGGCCCCTTAAATCCCCCCCGCCGTTCCTCCTCCATGACACTCCTGCCCGACGGGCGTGTTCTCATTGCAGGAGGCTTCGCTAGCAGCCCCGTTAATGATTACCTAAGCGATGCGGTTCTCTTTGAGCTGGATCGAATCCCAGAAATTGTCGTTGAAAACGCGGCGGGAACCAGCCTGATCGATGGCACGGCCATGGCCAGTCTTGGCAGCGTGCAGGTCGGCAAAACGGGAACAGCCGTCACTTTCACCATCCGGAATACGGGCGACTCGGATCTCACCGGCCTGGCGATTTCCAAGAACGGCAGTCACGCAGGCGACTTCATCGTGGTGGACCCGGTTGCTAACACCCTGCCTGCCGGAACGAGCGCCACCTTCACGATCACCTTCCAGCCCACCGCCGGAGGCACCCGCTCCGCCGCCATTCAAATCGCCAGCAACGATGCGGACGAAAACCCGTTCAATCTTAACCTGACAGGAACCGCCACCGTGCCAGCCCCTGAAATCGCCGTCGAGCAGCCGGTAGGCAGCAGTCTGGTGGACGGCACCGCCAAGAAGAGTTTCGGCACCGTCAAGGTCGACAAGGCGGGCACCGCCAAAAGCTTCACCATCAAAAACACCGGAACTTCCAATCTCACTGGCTTGGCGATCACCAAGGACGGCAAGCAGAAGACCGACTTCATCGTAGGTCCGCTGGCGAAAACCACATTGACTGCGGGAGCGAGCACCACATTCAAGGTCACCTTCAAACCCACCGCCAAGGGAACCCGCGACGCCGCCATCCACATCAAAAGCAACGATGCCAACGAAAATCCGTTCGACATCAAACTCACCGGTGCGGGTGCTGCACCTTGATCGCATTGGAACAACCCACTCCGAAGTGCATTCCCCTCACTCATATGAAATTCCACCACCTACAAATCCTCGCGCCGCTACTTCTCGCGCCGATCTCACCCGCTGCCGTAAATATCGACTACGTCAACATTGGCAATTTGGGGAATCCGAACGATCCCACCACCGGTTATGGTTTCGTGCCCTACAATTACCAAATCTCAAGGAACGAGACGACCATCTCGCAGTATGCCGAGTTTCTCAATGTAAAGGCCCAAACGGACACTTACGGCCTATACAACACCAGCATGGCCACGGATGCAAATTCTGCTGGCATCACCCGTAGCGGCAGTCCAGGAAGTTATACTTACTCGGTATTATCAGGAGCCGTGAATCGTCCCATCACCTATGTGAGTTGGTTCGATGCCGCGCGATTCACGAACTGGCTGCATAATGGCCAAGGCAACGGCAGCACCGAGACAGGTGCCTATACCTTGGGTGGTGCGACCAGTGGCATTTTTACCAAAAATGTCAACGCCACGGTTTGGCTTCCAAGCGAGAATGAATGGTATAAAGCCGCTTATTATGATCCCACACCAGGTGCTGGTGGCGGGGACAACTATTGGCGATACGCGACCCAAAGCGATACACTAATAAATAACACCGTCTCGGCGAATTACATCGACGGCGACTATGCCGTGACGCAGAGTCCGACAGGTAGCAGCAGTCAAAATTACCTAACTAACGTAGGTGGCTATGGGACTGCGAGCGATAGCTTTTACGGAACGAATGATCAGACCGGTAACGTGCTAGAATGGAACGATGCAATCATTTCGGGCACTCAACGTGGTCGGCGTGGAGGTGCTTGGTTCAGCGTCTTGAATCAGCAAAGCGCATTAACCCGCGATTTCGGTGTCCCCACGACTGAGGGGAGTGTCGTCGGTTTCCGAGTCGCCAGCGTTCCGGAACCCACGTCCATCGTCCTGGCTATACTTTTGAGCACCGGCTTAATCCTTCGCCATAAGCGCTAGATGCCTTAGATTAAAGCTCTCACCTCAACAAACTAACTATAAAAAATTATGAGCCTTGTTGACAAAATCATTGATGTTCAAGTCACCGCATTCCTAAGTCTTCCCCCTCGATACCTTTTCCATATCACTGGACAAGTAGCCATCAGCCATTGGAAATCGGTCAGTCTCTCAGATGTCGCTCATATCGTTCCGCCAGCGGATCGGATTCAGGAGTTCAGGGTGGAAATCGAACTGGCGGATGACTCAATCCCCACTGAGACAATGCAGCCGGTCGAGGTCTCTTCATCGATCATGCTTCTGGCCGACTGGGCCGTGGGAGTTCGGTTCATCGCTGCCAAAACCAACTTTGAAAAACATCTCGGCGGACCACACAGGCGATTTGAGATCGACGTGCTCCAGTTGACGGAAATGACAACCGATTCATCGGCTATTTCTTTGTTGGATCACCCCGTCCCTTGGCCTTGGAAGAAAGTGATCCGCGAAGATAGCGACAACAACCCAACACCGCTTCCATTGGCTTTCTCCGCGGATGACTTGAGCCAAAGCGTCTGCCAATTCCTCATGGGGCGGAAGCTGCGTGTCCTAAAGCCCGGTGACGTTGGCACCACCGATATCGATCCAGGCAGAGTCACCATTCAGTTGGCAGAATCTGGGCGGATCGAGGCGGTTCAGATCGATCCGGATCTTCCTATTTTGTAAAACTGCCAACCTCTTTCAACCACAGCCACCTTTCATCTCGACTTCACGCGACCGATTACCCCACCTGGTAGCCGGTTAATCTGTTTCTCCTAACCGCCTTCCATCTCCCCACTACAGGCGAAGCCACTCCAATCCCCAATCTCCCCACCCCACATGCCCAAGCTCATCGCCTTCTCCGAAACCGGCTACTCCGGTACCTCCCAGGAATTCCGCAGCAACGATCCCGATCTCACGCTCAACGGCGACGATTTCATCATCAAGTCCGCCATCGTCCTCTCGGGCAGTTGGACGCTCTATGACGACGTGAACTCCGCCGGAACATCCATCACCCTCAACGAACAAGGTGGCCCCGATGCCGATGGCAGCTTCAAGGACCAAGCCGACTGGGGCGGTGCGGCGGCTTTCCATGTGAAGTCGATCAACCACGGATAATTCTTTACCCTGTGGCGGCGGTTTCCTGCCAAGGCCGGAAAGCATGACAGACTAACGCCGCACTTCATTCATTACTCATCAAACATCACCAACTCCCCGCTCATGAGAATGCCTCCGAGAACAAATACGATAGTCGCTGGTGCGCTTGCCCTGCTGATGGTGGTCTGCGCCGACCAGGCCCATGCCGTCCGGAATTTGATTGTCACCTCGGGGAACTCGATCCTGCGCTTCGATGCACAGAGTGGAGGAGCAAGGGGAGTCCTCATTGCGCCGGGCGCGGGTGGTTTAGCGAGGCCAGAACAGATGATTCTGGGTCCCGACGGAAAGCTCTATATCGTGGATTCTCTTGCTAGTGTGGTGAAGCGCTTCGATCTCGATGGCAACTTCATCGACAACTTCATCCTTGCAGGCAACCTATTGAACCCGATTTCCCTGAAGTTCGGCTCAGACGGCAAGCTGTATGTTCTGTCCGGGGGAACGGATCGAAAGATCAAACGTTTCGATGGTACGACTGGCACGTATGAAGCCACAGTCGTTGCCGGCCTATCGACCCAAATCAACAATTCCAAGGACTTCATCTTCATGCCAGGAACCAACGATTTCCTTGTGGTCAACGGCCTGAATTCAGTGGCTCGTTTTACTTTTTCAACAGGGGTATTCGTGTCGCACTACCTGAATAGCTCTCGAAGCTCAACCATCCTAAGTAGCCCAACCAGCATCATTATAGGACCCGATGGAAATTACTGGGTTACGAGTTCAAATAATAGAAATAAAATCACCCGATTCAGCGTCGTCGATGGGACAAAAATTAACGATGTGACTGGTCCAACAATTTCAGCTGGCCATCATGAGCAACAGTATGAAAACGGAATATTGTATGTAGCAAATGGAAGCGCTAACAACATTGTCGCTTATGACGCAGGTATTTTTCCAGACGGTTCAACTTTTGGGAATAACAGCTATGAGTTTGTTCCCGCCGGCCAGCAGGGTCTTACTGATCCCAGGCACATGCTTTTTCTCAATATCAACGATCCACCGGAAGCATATGCCGGAACCGATCAATCGGCCTCGCCTGGACAAATCGTGACGCTGAATGGCACGGGCAGTTATGATCCCGAGGGCTTGCCCATCACCTACCAGTGGACCCAGCTTTCCGGCACCCCGGTCTTGTCCGGCTCCTTGCTGGCGAGCGGTGGTGTGAACTCTCCCAGCCTCGGTTTCATCGTGCCGGACTTGGGTGGCCCGCTGGTATTCCAACTGACCGTGAGTGATGGTGTGAAATCCGCCACCGACACGGTTTTAGTGACGATCAGCGGACCTCCTGTGGGCGAGGCTCCGATACTCACCCTGCAAGCGGCGGACGGCGTGACCACCCAGGGCGCGACGCTCCACGGCACGGTCAATCCGCTGGCCGGAACCGCTGCCTACCGTTTCGAATATGGCCCTGTGTCACTCGATACCCCGACCACCGTCCAGACCGTGAGCAGCGCCCAATCCGTAAGCGCCACGCTCACCGGACTGCTGCCCGGCCAGACTTACTTCTATCGGCTCATCGCCACCAATGGCGTCGGCGGCCAATCCACCACGGAGAAGAGTTTCACCAGCCTCTTCGAGCAACGTGAGATCATCGTGGAATCTCCACCGGCACCTGAAGTGGCCGACGGCAGCGGAGAACTCGAAGTAGGCAAAGTGATCTACGGTCGCAGCGGCATCGCCCGGATCATCACGATCCGCAATGGCGGAGCCACCGACCTCACCCTCGGCCCAATCACCAAGGACGGCACGGATGCCGGTGATTTCGCCGTTTCCACTCCCGCGACGACTGTCCTGTCCGCAGGAGCCAGCGTGAACTTCACCGTCATCTTCACACCGGGTGCCCTCGGTATCCGCACGGCATCCATCCATATCCCCAGCGACGATGCGGATGAAGCGTTCTTCGACATCGCCCTGACCGGCACCGGAGTCACCCCGCCGGAACTGTGGCGATTCCAGCATTTCGGAATCATCACCAACACCGGCAACGCCGCCGATAGTTTTGATCCCGATCACGACGGCTTGCTCAACCTGCTCGAACGGGCCTTCAACCTGAACCCCAACCAACCCGCGCTTCCCATCCTCATCGCTAACTCCGGCACCACCGGGCTGCCCTTGATCCGCCGGACCGGATCACCTCCGGTGTTCTCCATCCAATACCTCCGTCGCAAAGCCTCCGCGAACTCCGGGCTCATCTACACCCCGCAGTTTTGCTCCAGCCTAACTGATAGCGGCCCTAATGGCTGGGCCACCGCCACCGGGACCGAAACCGTGCAGTCCATCGATTCCGAATGGGAACGAGTGACCGTAGAGGAAAACGCCAGCGGTAACGAGAAGCGCTTCGGGCGGGTGAAGGTGGTTTCCGGGGAGTGATGGGCACACTTCAGAGACCGATGAAATTGCGGTTTCCGCCCCTCGCAGGGAATCGAATGCAGGGAATCGAATTGCACCAGCAGACCATTCCGCTATGGTCTTGGGCATGAACCGGCTGACCATGGAGATTGAAAAGGCCCTTCCCTCGTTGGAGCCTGAATCTGCGCTCAATTTCGAACTGGCGGTTAGGGCCATGTTGGCGATGGCCCGGCGAAAACCCCAAAGGGAGGAGTCGGAGTTCGACCGTCTGGCCACGGAGGAACAAGCCTTGCGGGAAATCATGCGGCAACAAGGCCGTTCGTTTTCCGCCCGCGAACGCCTGACGCGGGACGAACTCCATGACCGCCATGCGCTTCGTTGATACGAACGTGCTGCTGTATTCCATCAGCACGCAGCCTGCGGAAGCCGCCAAAGCCGAGGTGGCGCGGGTGATTCTAGCGGACCGCGACCTGATGTTGTCCGTGCAGGTGCTTCAGGAATTCTACGTGCAGGCTACCCGAAAAAACCGTCCTGATCCGCTCACCCACGACGAGACATTGGCATTCATCCGTAGCTGGCGGCGATTTCCCACTTGCGATATCACTCTGGCGGTCTTGGACGACGCCCTCGAAATCAAGGCCCGTTACCAACTCTCCTATTGGGACTCGGCCATAGTCGCAGCCGCCAAAGCGGGGCATTGTAGCGAGGTTCTTTCCGAAGATATGAGCGATGGACAGGACTATGGCGGAGTCAAAGTGATGAACCCCTTCAAGCGGTAAGGCCCGGCCGATTTCTGGTGGAATAGAAACTTTCGCGCCAACGAAACCACGGCAGTCCAGTCCATCGACACTGAACGGGAGCGGGTGACCATGAATTCATGGAATAACTCCGTCTCACGCACGCAGTCAGACTTCGTCACCTTGAAGGGGCGGGCGCGCAGGAACGCGGTCGAGAGCCTGCTGGAGTGCGGCGACATCGCCACGCTGTGCCCGCTGTTCGATGGAGTTCCGGGTTTCCCAGCCAGCCACTTGGGATGCCAGCGCGATGGCCACCAGGTGATCGATTTGGACATGCTCTCGAGAGGCAAGTTCCTTCACTTGACGGGCAAGACTGTCTGGAATCTGAGCGGTGAGAGTGGTCATGACGGTAGTGGCTGGCGGATGAGGTTCAGGAACTTTCAATCACAGCAACCCAGCTTCCAGCGAGCAGCTCGCGAAGAATTTGGTGGGAGGCTCCCGTTTGAGACCACAGGGCGGCGAGCAGGATGTCGGTATCGAGTATCGCCCGGAGCATGAGTTTCCAGAGATTGGAGGGAATTCATCCTTGAAAGGAAGATGGATCAACAGGAGGAAACAGAGAGAACGGAGAATGAATGAGTCATGAATACATAACGATTCACTCAAAAGATGACATGAAATGCGTTTCTATTTCAGGCACAAATGATTGGACCTCTGTTGTCTCTGTTTCCTCCTGTTCAAATTCATTTCGGTTTTTAGGTTCATCCCAATGACAAACCTCGAAGTGTGGTTTCGATCAACTTACTCAGCAATGCCGGAAACGCCTTCAATCTGAATCCCAACCAACCAACCCGCGCTTCCCATCCTCACCGCAGGCACCGGCACCACCGGGCTGCCCTTGATCTGCCGGACCGGATCACCGCCGGTGTTTTCCATCCAATACCTCCGCTGTAAAGCGTCCGCGAACTCCGGCCTCAGCTACACCCCGCAGTTTTGCTCCAGCCTAACTGCTAGCGGCCTTGATGGCTGGGCCACCGCTGCAGGAACGGAGACGGTGCAGTCCATCGATTCCGAATGGGAGCGGGTGACCATCGAGGAAGACGCCAGCGGTAACGAGAAGCGCTTTGGACGGGTAAGGGTCACAGGGAACTGATCACCCGAGATTTCTGCGCAGTTGGCGCGATTTACAATGGAGTCTGAGGTGGCTCGGACACTACTTCGCTTTCAAGACCGCCACATCAGGCAACTTCACTGCGGCTTTTTCAAAGGTCACCCAGTGGCATCCCGAGTGGATGGAATCGGCATGAATCAACCGATCCACGAAGCCCGGCTTGGCGCTTGCCAGGCCGGGTTGAGACAGAACTTTCAACGCTTGACCGGCGGGAACGATTTCGCCGGTGGAGAAGAGCTGGGATAGCCCCCAAAGCGCGTCGGCTTTCGAGATGCTGAAATGGTGCTGAAGTGCATGGTAAGCCTCCGCGACAACCAAGTCGGTTACATAGACTTTGGCTTTCAAGCGGCGCGCGTTGTTTAAAAATTCTTCTGTAGCCCCAAGATGCGCGTCAGGTTTGCCAGTGAGCAGCCGAATCACCACCGATGTGTCCAAAGAGAATTTCATTCGCCCGTCCGCTTTCGTCCCTCCGCAATACTGGCCCGAACCGCATCCATTGAGTAGTCCGTCACAGGCATTGCCTTGTCCCGCAGAATACCCAGCCAAGGCCTCTCGATCACTTTCGGCCGCAGGATGTAAACATTCTGTCCCTCGACGATTCCCGGCTCCATTTGGATGGTGTCACCGGGCCCCACCCGCAGCGCGTCGCACGCCTCTTGAGGAAAAGTTGCCTGTCTTTTGCTGGTGAGTTTGATCTGCGGCATGACGATGAGAGTGTAGTGAATCCGCCTTACTCGACAACGAAAATGTAAGGCTCCATGGGAACAGAATGAATGCCGGGTCACCTCCGCCGCAAAGCCTCCGTGGCCTCACCTATATCCCGCAGTTTTGCCAAGGTCTGGCGGACCCTTGGTCGGAAACCACCGGACGGAAAACCGTGGAATCCATCGATTCCGCGTGGGAGCAGGTGACGGTGGAGGAAGAGCGCATCTTCCAACGCAAGCTTCGGAGAGTTCGTTCACGCAGCGCATTCGAGCAATCGCATCCACCCGCACCAAAGAAGGCTGTGGCACGGCGATTAACGAGGCGTCGAGCTGGCGTAGCGCCTCTGTCAACCGTTCGAGGTTTTCCTGATTTGCGAGAATGGCGAAATCCGTGTCCCGGCTGAATTGCCTGCGGCCATGCGGTCAGGCTGCGCGATTTCATGAACCGCTAGCGCGGAGCGGCATGCAGCCACGCCGTATAACACGCAGGCCTGACCGCCCATCAACAGGGCGCGCACCTTGCAGTTCTGGAAAGTTGAAAGGACTTTGTGAATCGGGTTCGGGATCAAGGCTGCCTCCTTGGGCTAGAGACTGCGCCCACAGTTTCATGCTCTCAGACCAGCGCTCCAGCGGAGCAAGCCGGAACCATTCCTGCCATTCGTCTGTTGGATCCTCATGCACTGCCGGGAAACTGGCATGCGGACCGCGCGAAATTAAGATGCAAAACGTCTTCACCGCCTCTCCCACGGCGCAGGAATTTCCAGATGTCCAATGCTTCATCCCACCGGCATCACCTTGTGCGAGTGGTGGCCGGCCAATGAGTGCGGCGAGGTGGGCGTACGGCCCCCCCGCCGGACACCCCGGATTTGGGTACTAGTCAAATGAGTGGTGATTCGAGAGTGTTTTCGGGTGTTGCGGGTTTGTCGGCTCGGAAAGCGTTAAATATTCCCCCCTCGGATATTGAGTGCGATTGCAAGCTTATGATTTCCGGGCGGCGGACCCGCACACCTCGTTTTTTCCAAAACGAGCGCTTCGATGTCAGGGCGGACGGATTCCCTCGTGCATCGGGATTGCCGCTTGAAGTTTCACCGGTCGGCGGACAGTTTTCCGCGTCCATGAAATTCCCGCTCCCGCTCGCTGCCTTTTGCTTGATAAACCAGTTGTCCACCGCCGAGGTTCCCAAGATTTTTGCCGGCCTTTTCGAGCGGGACGTGCCGGTGAAGGGCCAGATCGGCGTGGTGATGCCTCCGCCGGAAATCGATAAATACATTTCCAAGGTCGAAGCCGCGGCACGCAAGGATCCGAAGTGGTTCCGAGAGTATTCCGGCTCGTCGAAACCCGGGCTGCCGCTGCCCTACGACACGCGGCTCGGCCTCACCGAAGCGGAATACGCCGAGTATTTGGAACTCTGGAACAAGCGCGAATTCAAGATGA
Source organism: Akkermansiaceae bacterium (assembly GCA_031389115.1). Classification (GTDB taxonomy): domain Bacteria; phylum Verrucomicrobiota; class Verrucomicrobiia; order Verrucomicrobiales; family Akkermansiaceae; genus Luteolibacter. The sequence goes on along the minus strand of JANMSI010000176.1, from coordinate 4,833 downwards.
TGGAGGAAGTCATGCTGATGCTCCGGCAAACTGCTGGAGACACGTGGTCGGTCACTTCCACGGGCGGGGCCAGCTCGTTTTCCACACTGCGCTACTCCGCCAAAGAAGATGTTTTCCGGTCTCCCAATGGAGAGATGAAACGCATCGAGGACATCAAGGCGGACGCGACCAGCATCCTCGGACAATGGACCGGCATGGAATGGAAATTCGAAGAGGAAACCGGACTGGGAAAGACCAAGGAAAACTTCGCGCTCGGCCGGTTCACGGACAAGAAATTCGGGTTGATCGTTTATCGTGCCCAGGAACTCTCGTCAGAAGGAACCCGCTTGCTGGACAAGAGCTTGGTCGTCCGGTTTCCCCTCGGCAAGGCCTCTCAGGCGAAGGAACTCGTCCCGCCCGCTCCGAAGACGGCTCCGAAGCAAGCTCCCAAGAAGAAGTAGGCATTGGACCGGTAACTGTCCTCAAGGTGCGCACCGATTAAGCCATGAGAATCATCGCGGGAAAAGCGGGACGGATCGCGATCAAGGTTCCCACCGCCGTCGCCAGGCCTACCACCGATTTTGTCCGCCAAGCGGTTTTTTCCATCATCGGCGAGCGGGTGGTCGGCGTGCGCGTGCTGGATCTCTTCGCCGGATCGGGCGCGCTGGGACTTGAAGCGTTAAGCCGGGGCGCGGCATCCTGCACGTTTGTCGATGACCACCGCCAAGCGGTAAAAGTGATCGGGGAAAACCTGATCAAGGCCAAGCTGGATGGCGGGCACGCCGTGAAATCCGAAGTAGCGGCTTTCCTCAAACGGGATGCCGCCACCTATGAATTGATTTTTGCCGATCCACCATATTGGAAATATCACGGCGACAAAGACCTTGTCTCCGAGCTCCTCAAGAGTGGCACTGTTCCATCGCGCTTGGCTTCCGACGGATGGCTTATTGCGGAGATTTCCAGCCACCAAGCTTCGCCAAGTGCGGAGGATTTCACTCTCGTCGCGCGCCGCGAGTATGGCAGCAGCGCGATTCTGATTTATGAAAGTAGCGACAAGAATGTCGCTACTCCTTAGACGCCCGCTTCGCTCACTTCCTGCTCAGGCTCGGGGCGGCTTGAGACAAAATCGAGTTCGTCGGTATCGACTTTCTTCACCACGTTCACGGAATCGCCTGATTTCACGTCGCCGCGCAGAAGCGCTTCGGCCAGCGGATCTTCGAGAAATCGTTCCACCGCACGCCGCATGGGACGGGCACCGTAAGCGGGATCGAAGCCTTTGGTCGCTAGAAGATCGCGAGCCTCATCGGTGAGGGTGAGGGCGATATTTTTGTCGCGCAGGCGTTTGACGAGCTTCGCCACTTCGAGATCGACGATCTGGTTGAGATCGGCTTTTTCCAGCATGTGGAAGACCACCTGGCTGTCGAGACGGTTGAGGAATTCCGGTTTGAAGTAGCGTTTGGACTCCTCAATGATCTTCGCCTTCATCCCCTCATGGTCCGCATCGTCCGCGGCCATCGCTCCGAAACCGAGCGTGGTCTGGCGTTTGATGGTCGAGGCACCGACGTTGGAGGTCATGATGATGATCGTGTTGCGGAAATCGATCTTACGGCCTAACGAATCGGTGATGGTGCCTTCCTCCAAAATTTGCAGGAGAAGATTCATCACGTCCGGGTGGGCCTTCTCAACCTCGTCGAAAAGAACGACCGAGTAGGGCCGACGGCGCACGGCTTCGGAAAGCTGTCCGCCTTCCTCGTAACCGACATAGCCCGGAGGTGAGCCGATCAGGCGGCTGGCGGTGAATTTCTCCATGTATTCCGACATGTCGATTTGGATCAACGAGTCCGCGTCTCCAAACATGAACTCCGCCAGATTGCGGGCAAGATAAGTCTTGCCGACACCGGTGGGCCCAAGGAAAAGGAACGAACCGATCGGCCGGCGCGGATCCTTGAGGTCGGCGCGGGAACGACGCAGGGCCTTGGAAATGGCGACCACGGCTTCGTTCTGGCCGATGACGCGACCCTTTAGCTCATCCTCCATTTTGAGAAGTTTTTCGGTTTCCTTCTCTTCCATGCGGCGGAGCGGCACGCCGGTCCACTTGGAGACAACGGCCATGATGTCGTCGTCGGTGACGGTGACGATGGTTTCCTCTGAAGAGGAGCGCCAGTTTTTGAGCGTCTCCTCAAGGTTCTTCTTGGCGTGCTTCTCGTCGTCGCGCAGTGAGGCGGCCTTTTCGAAATTCTGCTCCGCGATCGCACCGACCTTGTCGCGGTTGATCTGTTCGATGGCGGCTTCGAGCTGCCTGATAGACGGCGGACGGGTCATCGTGCCGATGCGGGCGCGGGCTCCGGCCTCATCGAGCACGTCGATCGCCTTGTCGGGAAGGAATCGCGCGGTTAGATAGCGGGAAGTTAGTTTCACCGCAGCTTCAATCGCCTCGGGAGTGAACTTCGCCTTGTGGTGGGATTCGTATTTTTCCTGAAGCCCCTGAAGAATCTTGATCGCGTCATCGACGGACGGCTCCTCGACCTTCACCTGTTGGAAACGACGTTCAAGGGCGGAATCCTTTTCGATGTATTTGCGATACTCGTTGAGGGTGGTGGCTCCGATGCACTGAAGCTCGGCCCGGCTGAGCGCGGGCTTGATGATGTTGGAAGCATCCATCGCGCCCTCGGCGGATCCGGCTCCGACGATGGTGTGCAATTCGTCGATGAAAAGGATGACGTTCTTGACCTTGCGGATCTCGTCCATGACCGCCTTGATGCGCTCTTCGAACTGGCCGCGGTACTTGGTTCCGGCCACCATCAGCGCGAGGTCGAGGGTGATGACTTTCTTGTCGGCGAGGATTTCCGGAACATTGCCGGAGGCAATTTCTTGGGCGAGACCTTCGACGATGGCGGTCTTGCCGACGCCCGCCTCACCGATGAGGACCGGGTTGTTTTTCGTGCGGCGGCAGAGGATTTGGATGACGCGTTCGATCTCGCTTTCGCGGCCGATCACGGGATCGAGTCCGCCTTCGCGGGCGACCTTGGTGAGATCGCGCCCGAACGCCTTGAGAGCCGGGGTTTTGGATTTCGCCTCTCCTTCCGCCGCGGCGGCTTGCGCGGGGCTTTCGTCTTCGAACGGACCATCCGCATCGTCCGCTTCCTCGTCGTCATCGTCGTCGTCCTGATCGTCTGGCGAAAAATTCGGGTCGATCTCGGCGAGTATTTCGTTGCGGGTGCGCTGGATATCGACGTCCAAACGCTTGAGCACGCGGGCCGCCACACCTTCTCCCTCGCGCAGGAGACCGAGGAGCAAATGCTCGGTGCCGACGTAGGAATGGTTGAGCGCCTTGGCTTCCTTGTTGGCAAGAGCGAGGACTTTTTTCACCCGGGGAGTGTAGGGAATGTTTCCCGCAGCCTTCTGCGGCGGACCCGAGCCGACCTCCTTCTCCACTTCCATGCGAACGGCTTCGAGCTCGAGGCCCATCCGTTCGAGGACATTGACGGCCACGCCCTGGCCGAGCTTGATCAGGCCTAGCAGCAAGTGCTCGGTGCCGACATAGGAATGATTGAATCGATCCGCTTCCTTACGAGCGAGAGCGAGGACTTGTTGTGCGCGTGGGGTGAAGTTGTTCATGCGTCGCCTGGGTTAGGAGGGTCGGAGATTTTCTTTTCGTCTGTTAATGAAATACGATTATCAGGGGATTCCAGCGAAAGCAAACGGGAGCGCACGATTTCCGCCCGAATCGCATCCCGTTCCTCCGGGGACAGTTTTCTTCCCGAGTGGAGCTGTAAATGGGCCGGCTGGATATCCATCAACAACGTGTCGCAAAGCATCACGGTCTCCTGCGGGAAAAATCCCAGCGTGCCGCCTAGCCGAAGCAGGGAAAGATGGTTGAGAGCTTCCTTGGAATCGATGATGTGCGCGTATCGCAGCACCCCGTAAGCGCGGCCGATCTTGTCGGAAACCATTTCCGGGTCGTCTTCCAAAAGCTTTTCGCGGGCATTCTGCTCATGGTTGGACACCTGCGAAATCACCCGTTCGAGACGGCGGATGATGGTTTCCTCGCTCTCGCCCAACGTGGACTGGTTGGAGATTTGATAGAGATTGCCAAGCGACTCGGTGCCTTCGCCATAAAGCCCGCGAACGGCAAGGCCGATCTTGTTCACCGCTTGCAGGACCTGGCCGATCTGGTCGCTGAGAACCAGGCCGGGCAAATGCAACATCGCCGAAGCCCGCAGGCCGGTGCCCAGATTGGTCGGGCAGGTGGTTAGATAACCAAGCGAGGAGTCGAAGGCGAATTCCAACGACTCCTCAAGCTCGGTATCGAGTTCTGATAGTGCATTGAACGCCGCAGTAAGCTGAAGCCCCGGGCGGATCGCCTGCATTCGCAAATGATCCTCTTCATTCAACATCAGGCTGAACGTTTGACGCCGCTCGATCACCGCCGCCGACCCGTCGCCGCGGGCGGCGTGCTCGCGGGAAATCAGGTGGCGCTCCACCAGCACTTGCTTCTGCACGGATGTTAGATCGCCCAGTTCGTGCGAGAACGCGCCCTTCATCGCAGGCAGGGCTTCCACCGCCGGGCGCATCAGGTCGAGGGCGGCGGCGCGCTGGTCGCGCTTGGCCCAGCCGGGAAACGGATGGCGGCGGAGATTTCTCGCAAGCCGGATGCGCGAGGTCAGGACGGCGCCATGCTCCCCCTGCCCGCCGGCCATCCAGTCGGCGGGATGCTTGATGAGGGTGGTGAAGCGCATCATGGTCGTGGGTTTTTCAATGTTTGACCTCGTCGAGGTTTCGGATTTCGTCGCGGATGCCGGCCGCCTCCTCGTAGCTTTCCGAAGTGATCGCCTGTTCCAGCCGCGAGCGGAG
>JANMSI010000169.1:0-9297 GCA_031389115.1 Akkermansiaceae bacterium | reverse complement strand
GCGGCTGATGTCCTCGCCCGAATCCGGCGCTTGTGCTGTTAGCGGGCCTGCCTGGCTGAGGCCGGAACCTAGTTGATGGGTGGGTGCTTTGCGTCGGGCGGGAAGGGCTCCGGGATGTATGCCGGGGCCACAGTGGCGCGGGCATCCTGCCCGCTGCCGGTCGATCTGAGTCCATGAAAACATCATCTAACCGGTTCGTTGGCGGCGGCGGCGGAAGAATCCCATCAGCGCGGGCATCCAGTTCTCGCCGTTGGAGAACTGTAGCAAATCGATCCCCAGCGAGCGGATGCGCGCAGCAGTGAGTTCGCGGCGTTTGCGGGACTGCTTTTCGAAGGCCTCTCTAACTTTCGCGCTGCCGGTATCGATCTCGACGACCTGGCCGGTTTCCGCATCCTCAATGCAGATCCGGCCGACATCGGGCAGCGACTCCTCGCGTGGATCGGTCACCGAAACGGCGATCACATCGTGGCGGCGGTTGGTGACCTGCAGCTTGTTGCGCAGCAGGCTCAAACGCTCTTCGAACGGAGCGCCGAGGCAGAAGTCCGACACGAGAAAGATTACGGATTTCCGATGAATTATCTGGTTGGCGAAATCCAAGGCTTTCGCGATGTCCGTGCCGCGCTGCTCGGGCTGAAAATATAGTGTCTCGCGGATCAAGCGCATGATATGCATCCGCCCCTTGCCCGGTGGAATGTATAACTCCACGGCATCGCTGAACAGGATGAGACCGACCTTGTCGCGATTGCGGATCGCCGATGCGGCAAGCACTCCGGCGGCTTCGGCGGCGAGCTCGCGCTTGGAATCCACCACCGAGCCGAAATCGGATGACGCGCTGACGTCGATCATCAGCAGAATGGTTAGTTCGCGCTCCTCGGTGAAAAGTTTCACATGCGCCTCGCCAGTTCGTGCCGTGACATTCCAATCGATGGTGCGCACATCGTCGCCCGGGACGTAGTTTCGCACGCGGTCGAAGTCCATGCCCCGGCCTTTGAAAACACTGGCGTAGCGGCCGGCTAGCGAGTCATCGACGAGGCGGTTTGTGCGGACTTCCATCCGTCGAACGCGGCCAAGGATTTCCGCAGCGCGGTTCTCGTCCTGAACGCTGATCGGCGTGGCCGCTTTAGGTTTGATCATGGTGTTAGTTCATATGGATTTCCAACCACAGATGAACAGGATGGACGCAGATGGAGAGAGATGAAGAGGCTGATATTTGGACAAGAGATCAATTTCTTATCCCTTCTTCCATCTGCGTGCATCTCGTCCATCTGTGGTTCAACTTCTGAATCCCACACCATCATGGCACCAGCAATTCATCAAGGATCCGCGTGATGATTTGCTCGCTGTTCAGGCCTTCCGCCTCCGCCTCGTAAGTGACGGTGACGCGGTGGCGCATGACGTCCATCGCCACGTTTTTCACGTCGTGAGGCGTGACATAGGCACGGCCGTTGAGGAACGCGTGAGCCCTGCTTGCGAGCGCGAGATTGATAGTCGCGCGGGGCGAGGCGCCCACGCGGATAAGCGGCGCGATGTGGACGCCGTATTCGTCCGGCCGCCGTGTCGCGTGGACGAGGCGGACGATGTAACGCTTCACTTTTTCGTCCAGATAGAGACCGTTCACGACCGTCCGCGCCTGCTGGATCGCCTCAAGGCTAACAATCGGCTGCGGCACCGGCATGTCCTCGGTGGTCCCTGCTAGATCGAGCACGCGGAGTTCCTCGTCCTCGGTCGGATAGTCCATGACGACCTTCATCATGAAGCGGTCGAGCTGCGCCTCGGGCAGCGGATAGGTCCCCTCCTGTTCCAGCGGGTTCTGGGTCGCAAGGACGAAGAACGGCGAGGGCAGCGGGAACGTTTGCTCGCCGATGGTGACCTGCTTTTCCTGCATCGCCTCCAGCAGCGCGCTCTGCACCTTGGCGGGCGCGCGGTTGATTTCGTCTGCTAGAATAAAATTTGCGAACACGGGACCGTGTTTCACCCGGAACCGCGCCTCCCGCGGGTCGTAAATTTCCGTGCCAACGATGTCGGCCGGCAGCATGTCCGGAGTGAACTGGATGCGGTTGAACTTGGCGTTCACGAGCGAGGCCAGCGTCTTCAGCGCGAGTGTTTTCGCCAGCCCGGGGACGCCTTCCAGCAGGATGTGACCCTTCACCATCAGGGAAATCAAGAGGCGGTCAACCAGGTCGGTCTGGCCGATGAGATAGCGGCCGATTTCACTGCGCAGCGGCTGGATCCAGTGGGACGCCTCGCGCACGAGGGCTTCCGCGTCGGCGGGGTTTGCCAGGGGCGGGGGTCGGTTTTCCGTGTCAAATGTCATGGTTCGCTTGCTTTGATTCTGAAGGAGAGGTGGTGCCGAAAACGCCACGACTACCTAGCGGAGTAATGCCTGTGGCTCGTCTAAATTCCCTCGGTCACCTCCGCGCGGCAGAGCTTGTCCGCTTGCACCATCGCCTCCAAGCGCCAACTGCATTCCGCGGATCAGCAAAATCACCCGCCGGAGGTTGGCCCGGAGCTTGCTTTGGTTGAGTCACGTCGGCGGCCCCACTTCCTCAGGCAATTTGGAATGAATCGTTTGCGTGCATCGAACCGATGGCGAAACACCTCAATCATCTCTTGACCGGCGAAGATCTTCGCGCACGGGTTGTGCGTTTCCAACTGGAAAACCGCTGCGGCAAAAATGCGTAAAGTCCATGAGGAACTTTCGAGTTAGTTCCCGTAAAATCTCCGCTTCGTTAAACCCAAATGCCCGACGTTTGCCTCTATTTCCAAGTCCATCAGCCAAACCGGTTGCTGTCGTCCGACGTCTTCAAGATCGGCGAAAACGCGGTCCATGAGGACGAGCCGATGAACCGCGAGATCCTCAGCAAGGTCGCGGAAAAATGCTACCTGCCCGCCAACCGCATGTTCCAGCGCCTGGTCGAGGAAAACGAAGGCCGCTTCCGGATGGCGCTCTCGATCAGCGGAATCGTCATCGAGCAGATGCAGCGCTACCGCCCGGACGTGCTGGAGTCCTTCCAGAAACTCGTGGCCACCGGCAGCGTCGAACTGCTGGCGGAGACGTATTACCACTCGCTCGCATTCGTCCATTCCAACAAGGAGTTCGACCGCCAGGTGGATCTCCATTTGCAAAAACTTGAGGACGTCTTCCATGTCCGCCCGCGGGTTTTCCGTAACACCGAACTCATTTATAACAACTCCATCGCCGCCAAGGCCGAAACCATGGGCTTCGACGGCGTGATCGCGGAAGGCGTCGAGCGCAACCTCAACGGCCGCTCGCCCAATTTCCTCTACCGCGCGCCGACCACCGCACGCATCAAGACCTTGCTCAGAAACATTTCGCTATCCGACGATCTCGGCTTCCGCTTTTCCGATCCCAACTGGCCCGGCTATCCTCTAACCGCGGAAAAATTCGCGGACTGGATCGCCGGCTGCGAGGGCGATGTGGTGAACCTCTTCATGGACTACGAAACCATCGGCGAGCACCACTGGTCCGATACCGGAATCTATCATTTCTGGCAGGCCATCCCCGCGGCGCTGATCGAGGCCGGACTGCAATGGGTCACACCCACCGAGGCGGTCGAACTCTACCGCCCCTCCCGTGAGTATAGCAGCGACACGGTCACCTCGTGGGCCGACACCGAGCGCGATCTATCGGCATGGATGGGCAACGTGATGCAGCAGGAAGCCATCGCCAAGGTTCATCGCCTCGAGCCGGAAATCCTCGCGGTGGACGATCCCGACCTCATCGATGCCTGGGCGAAAATGCAAACCTCGGACCACTTCTACTGGATGTCCACCAAGGGCGGCACCGATGGGAGCGTGCACAAGTATTTCTCGCCCTATCCGAGTCCCGAGGACGCGTACGGCTACTTTATGAACGTCCTCGCCGACCTGCAAATCCGCCTCCGCCGTGCGCAGGAGCAGAAGGGTCTTTCCTAACCGGCCACTTATGAACGCCCGCCGGCTGATCGCCTTCACGGCCCTGCTATCCGATGCGGCGGCCGCTGAGTTCCTGCCCACCGTTGACCGACCTCCCATCCAGTCCCCCGCCGTTTCGGAAGCCAGCGGTCTCGCCATTTCCTCCGCAGACCCCGATTTCATCTGGCTCATCAACGACAGCGGCGGGACGCCCGACGTCCACCTCGTGGGAACCGATGGAACCGATCGCGGCAAGGTGACTTTGAAGGACACCCGCAACATCGACTGGGAGGACCTCGCCTCCTTTTCTCTCGATGGAAAAAACTATCTGCTAGTCGCGGACACGGGCGACAACAACTCCAAGCGCGAGTCCTGCACGCTTCACATCCTGCGGGAACCCATCCTTCCCACCGGGAGCGAAAAGCTCGCCGCCACGGAGCTAACTGCATGGCAGATCCAGTTCCGCTACGAAGGTGGTCCGCGCGATTGCGAAGCCGTCGCCGTGGATGCGATGGCCGGGAAAATCATCCTCGTCACCAAGCGGACCCAGCCCCCGGAAGTCTATGAACTTCCACTCCACCCCTCCTCCAAGCAAAGCCTTCTAACCGCACGCCGGATCGGCCAAACGTCCGTCAAGTCCCCGCTGGATACCTTCATTTCCTTTGGCAACCAACCGACCGGGCTCGCCATCGCGTCCGACAGCTCGCTCGCGGCCGTCATCACCTACTACGGCGTGTTCCTCTTCCCGCGGAAATCTACGGAAAGCTGGGCGGAGGCCTTGGCCAAACCTCCAACCGCGCTACCACCTCATCTGCTCCCGCAAGCCGAATCCGTGACATTTTCCAAGGATGGCAAGTCGATCTACGCCGTTTCCGAAGGCCGCCAGTCACCGCTCGCCCGCTATCGGATCCAAGCGCCGTCGCCGAAGTGAAGCCAGCCGGGCTAGGCTGCGAGGCCGGATCCATTTTTTCCCCATCGGTCGCCGCCACGCGGAACTTCCCCTTTCCGCCGCCTTGCACGGATGCTAGCCTTACCGCCATGGACGCCCTCACCCTCGAACAGGAAGCGCTGAAACTCACCCCGCTGTCCCGCATCCGGCTGGCCGACCTGCTTTATACCAGTCTGGAGGTCGAAGCCGACCGCGAGTGGAACCGCAAGGCCATCGCCGAATGCGAATCACGCTACGAGGCCTACAAGAACGGGGAAATGGGGTCGGTTGACGCGCTCGATGCGATCGAAGCACTGCGCACCAAGTTCGTTAAATGAACCCGCGATTCATTGACGCGTGCCTGGCTGAAATCGACGACGCGGTCCGATGGTATGCGGAGCAGAGTCCGGAGCTGCCTGAACGCATCCTTTCGGAACTCCAGATTGCGGTGGAGAAGCTCGCCCCGTTTCCCGAAGCATTTCACATGGTCGCCGCTCCGTATCGCAGGGTCCGGCTTTCGAGGTTTCCCTACGCGCTCTTCTTTCGGGTCGATCCCGCCGAAATTGTAATCGTCGGCTTTTTCCATCAACACTCAGACTCGGTGAAATGGAAGGAACTGCTAAAAACGCGCTAACCTGGCAAAATCACGACATCCATAGTCCGGTGAGTTCGAGTTCCGCCCTGTGTTACGGTTTGATGTCCAGTGACGCCATGCCGGTCTCCATGTCGAACGGCACGGAACTATGGATATGAGTGATCATCCATTCGCCGTTAAGCTTGGAAAAGCAAACCGTCGCGCGCCACCACATCTCGACCTTTTGTCCATCAGTCTTGGTTCCGTTCACATGATTGAGACTATGGCAAAACGCTACCGAATCGCTCGCCGTGATGGTTAGGTCGTGAATCTCGTAGTTGAACGAGCCCTGCCACGACGAAAACCATGCCTCCGCCCGTTTCGCGACCGCATCGGTCCCCGTGTATTGCAATGGGTTGACAACATCGAACGCCCGCACGTCCGACACGTAGTTGGCAGTTAGAGCGGCGGTGTCTTTGGCGCGGCAGGCCTTTGCCGTGTTTTCGATGAGCGCACGGATCTCAGATTCGGCGGTAACTTGGCTGTCTTGTGGTTTCATGGCATGGATTGGGTTAAAGCGGCGTTTGGGTTTAGATAACGCAGAAATCGAAGAGGTCCTAAAATAAAAGTTTTATCTAGACCCTCAGCGAGCCGCGAAACGCCCTGGAGTTATAGTAAGACTGCGCACCGTTGTGACCTACGAAGACGCGGCCGTAGCGGCACTCGCAATAGAGTGCTCCGCCAAGTTTTCTCGTATCGGCAGGTGTTTTCACCCAGCTCGACGTCTTCATATCGAAACCTTCAAGTGCCTGCAGTTCCATATATTGTTCTTCAGTCAAAACTTCAATGCCCATGGCAGCCGCCATATCAATAACGGTGTTTGCGGGTTTGTGTTCTTTCCTCGAATCCAGTCCTTCACGGTCGTAACAAAGACTAATGCGGCCTTTGGGAGATTCTTTCGAACAATCAAAAAAGATGAACTCGCCCGTCTTGTTGTCATGACGAACTACATCCGGTTCACCGCCGGATTTTTCCATTTCATTGAGTGACCACAGTTTTTCGGGATTCGCTTCCAGCTTTGCCTTTACCTTGGCCCATTCAAGACCTTGATGGCGGTTCATGTTTTTCTCAAAGCGGGCCTTCAGCGCTCCGAGTAGTTCTTCGCGTTGTTCCGGTGACAAATCCTTTTTTGTTCGAGTATCTTTCATAGGGTTTTTTGAGCGGCGGTGAGACCCTACGCTGCACCGCATGATTCGGCGACTGAAGAAAGAGCGAAGGCACCGCGAATCTGGCGAATCGAGCGAATCTTTTTTTATAACGATTCCGTCTTCTGGTTCTTGAAGATTCGCCGGATTCGCAAGATTCGCGGTGCCTTTAAGTTTCTTCGACCAGGCACCATACCGGTTGCCCGCCGGCGAATCCGGTGTCAGTCTCGCGCCGCGCATGGCCCGCCAATACACCCTTCAACGCCCGACATTCGTCCCGGCTTCCGGCATCGACTACGTCGCGGCGTTGAATGCGGAGCAATATGCCGCCGTTTCCTCGCCTGCGGGCCGCGCGCTGGTCATCGCCGGCGCGGGTTCCGGGAAGACCCGCACGCTCACCTACCGCGTCGCGTGGCTGCTGGACCACGGCGTTTCCTCCCGCGAGGTGCTGCTGCTCACTTTCACTAACAAGGCCGCCCGCGAGATGACCGGGCGCGTCCGCGACCTCGTCCCGCACGACACCTCGGACCTGTGGGCCGGGACTTTCCACTCTATCGGCTCGCGCATCCTCCGCCGTCATGCCGAGGATCTGGGTTTCACCCGCTCGTTCTCGATCCTCGACCGCGACGACCAGAAGTCCATTCTCAATGCCGTCATCGGCTCGCTGGACATCGACACGAAACAACGCCGCTTCCCCAAGGCCGACGTGCTCGCCTCGATGTTCTCGCTCGTCGAAAACACCGGCACCCCGTTGGAGCAAATCATCGCCGACCGCTACGACCACTTCTACGACTGGACCGAGGAAATCGAAAAAGTCCGCCTAGGCTACGTTGAAAAAAAGCTCGCCACCAACTCGATGGACTTCGACGACCTGCTCGTCCTCACCGTCCGCCTGTTCGACGAATTCCCCGACATCCTCGAACTCTATCAAAAGCGCTTCCGCCACGTCCTCGTGGACGAGTATCAGGACACCAACGCCGTCCAGGGCCGCATGATCGACCTGCTCGCCGGGGAGAACAGCCTCATGGCCGTCGGCGACGACGCCCAGTCCATCTATTCCTGGCGCGGCGCGGACATGTCGCTCATCCTCGGCTTCCCGCAGAAATACGCGGACGCCAAGGTCTTCACCATCGAGACCAACTACCGCAGCGTCCCGGAAATCCTCGATCTCTCGAACGCCGCCATCCGTGCCAACACCGGCCGCTTTGAAAAGGACCTCCGCTCCTCGCGCGAAGTCTGCGGCGCGAAACCCGCGCTCGTCGCGCTGCAGGATCCGTCCACCCAGGCCGCCTTCATCGCCCAGCGCCTTTTGGAACTCCGCGACGAGGGCATCCCGCTGGAGGAAATGGCCGTGCTCTACCGCGCCCACTTCCAGAGCTTGGAAATCCAGATGGAGCTCACCCGCCGTGGCATTCCCTTCGCCATCACCAGCGGCCTGCGCTTCTTCGAGCAGGCCCACATCAAGGATGTCGCCGCCTTCATGCGCTTCGTCGTGAACCGCCGCGACGAGGTTTCCTTCCTCCGCATGGTCTCGCTTCTTCCCGGCCTCGGCCCCGGCACCGCCGCCAAGCTCTGGAACGAGTGGTTGAAAACCGGCCTTGCCGGAAACGAAAACCCACCGCCCAAGTGGTCCGACATCTTCCTCAAGTTCAAGGTTCCGAAAAAATCCGCCAAGCACTGGGAGCAGCTCTGCTACACGCTCGACGAACTCACGCCCGACGGCCAGCTCGCCACGCCGTCCGACATGACCTACTCGATCTTGGAGGGCGTTTATGACGACTACCTCCGCGCCAGTTTCGACAACGCCGACAGCCGCCGCTCCGACATCGAGCAACTCTCCGAATACGCCGGAAATTTTTCCGACATCCTCGAGTTCCTCCAGCAGCTCTCCCTCATGAGCTCCACCGACGGCGAGCCCACCGGCGAGAAGGCCGAGCCCGACGACGAAAAAGTCACCCTCTCCTCCATCCACCAGGCCAAGGGCCTCGAATGGAAGGTCGTGTTCCTCATCTGGCTCGTGGACGGCCAATTCCCCAACGGCCGCATCCTCGACGCCGACGACCCCGACCAGCTTGAGGAGGAACGCCGCCTCTTCTACGTCGCCCTCACCCGCGCCAAGGACGAGCTCTACCTCACCTATCCGATGATGAATCCGAAATCCTACAGCGGCGACATCATCTGCCGCCCGTCAAGATTCTTGGAAGACTTTCCCTTCGAGCTGGTCGAGGAATGGAACGTGGGTAACAGCGACCCATGGGCCGACGACGAGCCGTTCTGATTTCCTCTTCCCTTCGATGTTCGATGTTGGGCGTTCAATGCTCGAAGCGCCCTTGCTTCAATTCCACCTTTCAACTAGCCTTTTCCCATGACCGCCCTCACGCAGCGTATTGTCAGCGAGATCGAAGCTGCTTCGGAACCTGTCCAAGCGGAGGTTCTGGACTTTGTGCTTTTTGTGAAGGCAAGGGCGGGAACCCTGCCGCCTCCCGGCTCCTCCGACAGAATCCACCGCACCCCGGGTGTCTGTGGCGGCGAGGCGTGCATCGGAATGTCCCGCATCGCCATCTGGATGGAATGCCCCCGATATTCGATCCAATCGTTATGAGAGTTCGGGTTGTTTGTTAGTTGGTTTGAGTTTCTTCCGGTAGATGCTGCCATGAGGCGGCTGGAGCGGAGCG
>JANMSI010000126.1:0-13288 GCA_031389115.1 Akkermansiaceae bacterium | reverse complement strand
CGGGCGTGGTCTCCAGATTCGTCACACCGAACCAGTTCGATCGCGCAACCGATCTCGCCGCCTACCCGCAGCCGATAGCGAGCGATCTTGGCGCTTGCGAAGCCGCGGGAGTCGATGTGGCCTTCACTCCTGCGGCGGAGTCGATGTATTTCCCGGACCGCTCGGTGACCGTGACGGAGACGCTTCTTTCGCGGGGCTTGTGCGGCGCCAGTCGGCCGGGGCATTTCGATGGCGTTTGCACGGTTGTGTTGAAATTGTTCCTGCTGACCGGCTGCGACGCCGCGATTTTCGGCGAGAAGGATTTCCAACAGCTCGCTGTCATCCGCCGGATGGTCCGCGATCTGGACGTGCCGGTGGAAATCGTTTCCTGCCCGACGGTCCGCGAGGCGGATGGGCTGGCGATGTCGTCGCGCAATACGCGCCTCACTGCCGAGCAACGCGCCGATGCTCCGCGCATCCGAGAGGCGCTGTTAGCGGCGGCCGGTCTAACGTCTGTGGAGGAAATTCTCGCTTCGGCCCGTGCCGCCATCGAGAGCTCGTCGCTGGCTCGCATCGACTATCTTTCGCTCGTTGATTCGGAAACGCTTCGAACCGTCGCCACGCTGGAGCGTCCGGCCATCCTGGCGGCCGCGGTTTTTTATGACGAGGTCCGGCTGATCGATCACGTTCACTTGCGGAAGACGATCTGACCGTGTTCGGCGTCGGCGTGGATCACGTCACCGTCGGCGAATTTCCCCTCCAGCACGTCCAGGCTCAGCGGGTCTAGCAGGAGGTGCTGGATGACCCGCTTGAGCGGGCGCGCGCCGTAGATCGGGTCATAGCCCTGGCTGCCGATGTGCTCCTTGGCGGCTTCCGTTAGCGCGAGGCCGAGGCCTTGCTTGGCGAGGCGCTGGCGGACACGGGCCAGTTGGAGATCGACGATAGTGGTGATTTCCTCGCGCTCAAGCCGGTCGAAAATGATGATTTCATCGATGCGGTTGAGGAACTCCGGGCGGAAATGACCGCGCAGCGCTTCGGTGACTTTCGCCTCGCGCTGCTCGGCGTTCCCCTCATGGAGGATGAACTGCGAGCCAATGTTAGAGGTCATGATCAGCACGGTGTTGCGGAAATCCACGGTGCGGCCCTGCCCGTCGGTGATGCGGCCGTCGTCGAGGACTTGGAGCAGCACGTTGAAGACATCCGGGTGGGCTTTTTCGATTTCGTCGAAGAGGACGACGGCATACGGCTTGCGCCTAACCGACTCGCTGAGCTGTCCGCCTTCTTCATAGCCGACGTAGCCGGGGGGCGCGCCGATCAGTCGGGCGACGCTGTGTTTCTCCATGTATTCGGACATGTCGATGCGGATCATCGCGCCCTCGTCATCGAACAGAAACTCGGCGAGCGCCTTGGAGAGTTCGGTTTTGCCCACGCCGGTGGGGCCGAGAAAAATGAACGAGCCGATCGGGCGGTTCTCGTCCTGGAATCCAGCGCGAGCGCGGCGGACGGCGTTGGAGACGGCCTTGATGGCTTTTTTCTGACCGACGACGCGTTCGCCTAACCGCTGCTCCATGCTGACGAGTTTTTGTTTTTCGCCTTCCTGCAAGCGGTTCACCGGGATGCCCGTCCACGAGGAAACGATGCGGGCGATGTCATCCTCGGTGACTTCTTCCTTTAGCAGCGCGCCCTGAGTCTGTAGCGCAGTTAGCTGCTCCTTAGCAGCATCCAGTTCGCGATGGGCGTCGGGCAGATCGCCGTAGGTGATCTGCGAGGCGCGCGTTAGATCGCCGATGCGTTGGGCGCGCTCGGCCTCGCCTTTGAGCGTCTCGATTTTTCCTTGGGCGTCGCGGACCTCATCGATGATCGCCTTTTCATTGCGCCACTGGGCCATCAGTCCCGAGGACTTCTCGCGAAGGTTGGCCTGCTCTTCCCTGACCTTGTCGAGGCGCGTTACCGAAGCCTTGTCGGTTTCTTTTTCGAGCGCCTTTTTTTCCATTTCCAACTGCAGGATCTGGCGCTCCAGCACGTCGATCTCGGTGGGCATGGAGTCGAGTTCGATTTTCAGGCGGGCGGCCGCTTCATCCATCAGATCGACGGCTTTGTCCGGGAGAAAACGGCCGGAAATATAACGGTCCGATAGAGTCGCAGCGGCGACCAGCGCGCTGTCCTGGATGCGCACGCCGTGATGGACTTCGTAGCGTTCCTTGAGGCCGCGGAGGATGGCGATCGAGTCCTCCACCGACGGCTCGCCGACCATGACCGGCTGGAACCGGCGCTCCAAAGCTGCGTCTTTCTCGATGTATTTCCGGTATTCGTCGAGGGTTGTCGCGCCGATGGTGCGAAGTTCGCCACGGGCGAGCTGGGGCTTGAGGAGGTTGGAGGCATCCACCGCACCCTCGCTGGCTCCGGCGCCGACGATGGTGTGAAGCTCGTCGATGAATAAAATGATCTGGCCCTCGGAATCGGTGACCTCCTTCAAGAACGCCTTGAGCCGTTCCTCGAACTCGCCGCGGTATTTCGCACCGGCCAGCATGCCGCCGAGGTCCATCGCGATGATGCGCTTGTTCTTCATCGAGTCCGGGACGTCGCCCGAAACGATGCGGCGGGCGAGACCCTCGACGATGGCCGTTTTTCCGACACCGGGATCGCCGATGAGCACGGGGTTGTTCTTCGTGCGGCGGGAGAGGACCTGCAGCAGGCGGCGGATCTCGTGGTCGCGGCCGATGACAGGATCGATTTTGCCCTCACGCGCACGAGCGGTTAGATCGGTGCCGTATTTCTCGAGCGTCTGGTATTTTCCCTCGGGGGTGTCGTCGGTGACTTTCTGCGATCCGCGGACGCCGGTGATCGCATCGCGCGCTTTTTTCTCAGTCAATCCGGCTTCCTTGAGGAGCTTGCCCGCGGGCGAGTCCCCTTTCATCGCTCCTAGCAGGAAATGTTCGACGCTGAGGAAATCGTCACCCAGCGACTCGCGGGCCTTGTCCGCAGAATCCAACGTGGCGCGAAGTCCGACGCTGATCTGCGGCTGGGTCGAAGCGCCTTGGACGCTGGGTTCGCGGGCGAGCGCGGCGGCGACCGAGGCTTTCAGCAGGGGCACATCCACGCCGGCTTTCTGCAGGATCGGTGTCGCTATGCCGCCTTCCTGCTGAAGCAGGGCGAGCAGGACGTGGCCGCTTTGCAATTCGGAGTGAGCGGATTTCGAAGCGATGCTTTGTGCGGATTGCAGCGCTTCCTGCAGTTTTTGAGTGATTTTTTCGAGTCCCATAGCAGGTGGTTTTGCGCACAAATTAGCGGGTCGCGAGGACGGCTGCAACGCGTCGCTTGCCGTCAGAGACAACAGCCAGGACGGCCGTCCTACCAACGCGGGCGGCTGCTACTTTTCAGCCGCCGCGTCGTCGCCGTAGAAGCTCTTGATGTAGCCGTACTCGACGAGCGTATCCTGCCAGGGAGCAAGGACGTTCGGATCCTGGAAAATGCGCCCGGCGATGGCCAGCCACTCTTCCGCCTTGATTAGATTCTGGGCGTCGTAGGCGAGGGCAGCCTGCGCGTAGTAGTAGAAGGGTGAGTCATCGAGGAAATCGTATTTTTCCGCGAGGATCGCCGCCTCGTCCGTCTTCCCGAGCTTCTTTTGACAAAGCATCATCTTGAACTCCACCAAGCGGCCGAGGGACAAATTTTCCGGAGGAAGCTGCTTGATGATTTTTTCAAACAGATCGAGCGATTTTTGCCACTCCTTGGTCACGAAAAGAACCTCGGCGATGTTGAAGTCGAGGCTGGGGTTTTCCTTGGAAAAGGTGCGGGCCTTTTCAAACTGCGCGAGCGCCTTGTCGAAGGCGCGCATTTCCACATAACAACTGCCCCGCAGGTTGTAAATTTCGGGGCTGTCCGCGAAAATCTTCATCGCCTTATCCAACTCATCCAGCGTTTCGAACACCCGCTTCTGTTGGAAAAGCCGGGTGGCCTCGCTCAGGTGTTTGAAGAATTCCTTGCGGCTTTCTTCCGGCAGATTGAGGAACGCCTGCTGGTTCGGCTGCAATTCCTTGGCGTCGGCGGCCGGCTTCATTTCCAAAGGCGTAGTGCTATCCTGAGCGGCGAGCGGAGTGACCAAAACGAACAGGGAGAGGAGGGATGTGGCTTTCATTGGCGGTTGTTTCGGCGGAAATTAGGCAGCCGAAACGGAAACGGCAAGCTGTCGTTGAGGTGGATTTTTGCCTTGCGTCTCCTAGATCCTGATCAGGAAACTCGATTTTTCCTTTTGCCCCTGGCCGTCGCAGGTGTTCTTTGGGCGCGTTCATGAAAATCGGTCTTGCGCAAATCAACTCGGTCATCGGGGACTTTCCCGGCAACGTCAAACGCATCCTTGCGGGCTACCGGGAATGCCTCGAAGCGGGCGCGGAGCTGGTGATCACTCCCGAGCTTTCGCTGGTCGGTTATCCGCCGCAGGACTTGGTTTTCAAATCGCAGTTTGTCCCGAAATGTTTGCAGGCACTCGACCACCTTGCCGGAGAAATCCGCGAGGTTCCGCTGCTCGTGGGATACGTGGACCATCATCATCCGACGCGGCGCGGGAAACCATTTCGCAACGCGGCGGCCTGGCTGGGACAGGGAAAAATCCAGCATCGGATTTGGAAAACCCTGCTGCCGACCTACGACGTCTTCGACGAGCGCCGTTATTTCGAACCGGGGGAATCCAACGAACCGATCTGCTGGAACGGCCATCGCATCGGCGTGACGATCTGCGAGGACATCTGGACGGAAAGCTACCTCCAGCGGCCTTTCTACGATCGCGATCCGGTGGAGCAGCTCACGGCGAAGGGCATCGACCTGTTAGTCAATCTGAGCGCCTCGCCATTTCACCTCGGGAAGCCACTGCTGCGCCGCTCGATGATCGGAGGAATCGCCCGCAAGGTGAAGGTTCCGGTCGTCTATTGCAATGCGGTCGGGGCGAACGATCAGCTCGTTTTCGACGGCCACTCGCTGGTGACCGATGCCAACGGCCGCATCGCCCGGCAGTTTCCGGGATTCACCGAAAGCTGCGGCGTGGTCGATCCGTTTTCACCGGCTAACAGCGATGCTCCGCTTGACGCGCCGGACGCGGAGCAACTCTATCAGGCCCTGGTGCTGGGCGTGCGCGACTACGTGACGAAATGCGGCTTCACCAGCGTTTGCCTGGGCCTGAGCGGCGGGATCGACTCCGCGCTGACCGCCGCGATCGCCGCCGATGCGCTGGGGCCGGAGAATGTGCGCGGGCTGACGATGCCCAGCCCGTATTCGTCGCGGGGCAGCGTGGAGGATTCCTTCGCGCTCGCGAAAAACCTTGGGATCCGCTGCGATGAGCTGCCGATCCGGGATGCCTTCGAGTCGATCAAAGCGGCGATGCGGCCGATTTTCCAAGGCAGGACGGAGGACGTGACGGAGGAAAACATGCAGGCCCGCCTGCGCGGCGTCATGCTGATGGCGCTTTCCAACAAAGAAAACCATCTCCTTCTAACGACCGGCAACAAGAGCGAACTCGCCGTCGGTTATTGCACCATTTACGGCGACATGTGCGGCGGCCTGGCGGTGATTTCGGATCTGCCGAAAGGCCGGGTTTACGAAGTCTCGCGCTGGCTCAACCGCGAGCAGGAAATCATTCCCTGGAGCACCATCGACAAGCCGCCGAGCGCGGAACTTCGCCCGGATCAGAAGGACCAGGACACCCTCCCGCCCTATGAAATCCTCGATGGCATCCTCGAACTCTACGTCGAGCACCAGCTTTCCGCCGATGAGATCATCTCCCGCGGCTTCGAGGAAACCACGGTGCGCTGGGTGCAGCGCCGCGTCGATCTGAACGAATGGAAACGCCACCAGGCAGCTCCCGGCCTGCGGGTCACTTCCAAAGCGTTCGGCATTGGCCGGCGCATGCCGATCGTCCAGCGTTTCGTCGGCTAACCTCATCTAACTCCTACCCCCATGACTCTTCCAGAAGCCCGCAAAATCCTAGGACTTGGCCCTGGGGAAGATCCGCGCCTGCACCTCGCCGAGTTCAAGAACGCCCGCAAGCACATCGCCGCCCTGGTCCGGACGGCTCCTAACGAAACCCTGGTGGAACGCTACCGGAAAGGGCTGATCGAGTTTGATGCAGCGCTCACGGCAGTGGATGAACATCTAGGTATTTCCGAAAAAAAGCCGGCGCTCCCCTCCCCCGCGAAGACGGAAGTGCTCGCAGTCGCCCCCTCGGCACCGCTGGCCGTCACCGCGCAGCTCGATGCCGATGCGGCGGTCGAGCAAACGCCACGGAGTCGCGGCCCATCGTATCTCGCGTGGTTTCTCGTGCTCTTCATCGGCGTCACCGCAGGCGGGTGGTTGTATTTTGAAAGCGAGAAGGCCACGAGAAACCAGCGCCTGATCCGCATCGCGTTTCTGGAACGCCAAGGTTCTGTATTCGTCGAAAACCGCCGCTGGCTGGAGGCCTCCAACGCCTTTGCCGAGATCGAAAGCCTGTCGCCGGGATCCGCCCTCGCACTTCGCGGCCGCCGCAGCATCGAGGCCGGCATCGGCGAGGAGCAGACCCAGTTCATCGGTTATTGGACCGGTCAGGCCATTGCCGAGCTCGACGCCGGCCGACTCGATGAGGCCACCGCCGCGGCACGCCAGGTGCTTGACCGAAATCCTAACGAAAAGGAAGCCTCCGCCATTCTCGACCGGATCGCTGCCGCGCGGACCGGCCAGGCCCGGAAGAATGCGCTCGCCTCCGCCCGCGAGGCGCTGGACCAGCGGAACTGGAGCCTCGCGATTGACACCGCCCGCGAAATCCTCGCCACCGCGCCTGAAGATCCGGATGCACAAGGCGTCCTCACCGACGCCATCGCGGCACTGGAGAAATCCTCCGCCGACCGCGCGAAAGCCAACGAACTTTTGAAAATGGCCGTCGCCCGGGATCAAGGTCAGTTCGACCAGCAGGCGCTCGACTGGCTGCGCGAAGCCAGTTCGCTCGCCCCCGACAGCGCGGAAATCGCCGCCCGCTTGGAGAAACTTTCCAGCTACACCCGCACCGTACAGGTTCCCGGCGATTTCGCCACCCCGCAGGAAGCGCTCGATCAGGCCAACGACCGCGACCGCATCGTCCTCGGTGCGGGAAACTGGAAGGGTCCGCTCGTCGTCGGTGCCGCGGTCGAGCTGCAGGGGGCGGGCTTTGCCACCACCACCGTCGAGTGTCCGTCGGGCAGCGGCAGCGCCATCACCATCGGTCCGGATGCGAAGGGCGCGCGGATCAGCGGCATTTCCTTTCGCCATGAGTCCTTCGCCGCGGGCAGCGACCGATTTTCCGCCGCTCTCGTCCGGGGTGGCCGCGCGGCATTTGTCGATTGCCGGCTCACCGATGCCAGCGGTCACGGGCTGGCGGTGATCGAAGGAGGCCAAGCCACTGTTAGCCGCAGTCGCTTCGCGGGCAACGGCTGGAACGGGGCGGCCGCCATCGGCGCGGGAAGCACGCTAGAAGCCAGGGATTGCGAGGCGCTCAACAATTTCGAACACGGCATCGAGTCCTGGGATCAGGCGGCGGTCATCCTCGTCAACAATCGCTGCGAGGGCAACAGCCGCAACGGCATCCACACCGACAATGGCACCGCCTCCGCCACGCTTGAACGCAACCAGCTCGTGGCCAACCGCGAGTTCGGACTGGTTATGGACAGCGCCGGCACCGGCAAAATTACGGGCAATGTCGCCCGCGCAAACCTCCTCGGCGGCATGGTCATCCGCGCCGCGGCGGCGGGCCTGCCGACGACTTTGAATCAATCCGTCCTTAACCAGGGCCCGGGACTTGTCCTGGAAAAAGGCCTGACCGCCAGCTCTTACGGCAATAACACCGTTTCTCAGAACAGCGGCCAGCAAGTGCTTCGCGACGCCGATCTATCGGGCGGTGCAAACCCGGTCGTGCCCGAGATCCCGCGAGCGTCAATCGTCGCCGAGCCCCAAGTGGTGAAGCCGCGCTGACGAAGGTAGTCGTGGGCTTCAGCCCGCCGAACTGCGGACTGAAGTCCACAACTACCTTGAGACTGGCGCTAACAACTCAGGTCGTTCAACTCGCCTTTCGCATCCAGCGACGCTTCCTGGCGGATTTCCCAGGCTCCGGCCGGGTGGAGTTCCAAAATGGAGTCATACCGGAGCCGCGACTCGCCGTTTTTCGCGAGGATCACGACGCCGGTCCCCTGCTCCGTGAGCATGTCGAGAATGCTGGAGATCTGATTCTTGGGCAGCGAGCTGCCAGGACGGTCCAGAAACACAAACGCGGGTTTGGCGATTAGAATTCGGGCGATCGAGAGCAGATGCTGCTCGCCGATCGAGAGCAGGTCATCCCAGTCCTGATTGGTGTCCAGGCCGTGCGCACGGGTCACGATTTCCTCCAGTCCGAGCTTGGCAAGCACGGCCATGATCACCGCATCCGAGATCACCTCCTCGGCCCCTGTCCGCAGCAAAACCTCCCGCAGGGTTCCGGGCGGCAGATACGGGCGCTCGGGTAAAAACAAAATGTCGTCCAATCCTGGTCGGATGATTTGGCCGCCGCCGCATTCCCAAATGCCTGCTGTCGCGCGGAAGAGCGCCACCTTGGGAGCATCCTCTTTTCCCATCACCAGCCAGCGCGAGCCGCGGGCGATTTCCAGATTCAAGTCGGAGATTAATACGCGGCCCTTGTCGGACGAATGCAGCGTCACGCCCTGATAGACCACCCGGTTAGGCGAGACTTCGACCGAGATGTCGCACGGCGTGGTGCGCTGCGCTTTTTCGATCGCGTCGTTGAGCGTGTGCAGCCGGGCGGTGACCGCGGCGAACGCGGAAATGGATTGGAACTGCGTCACGATCAGCGAGAAAGCACCCAGCAGCGTGGCGAACGCCATCGTCGATTGCGTGATCACGCCGAACTCTTTTTCCCCCCAGATGAACATCGGCGCGACGATCAGGGCCGGGATGATCTGAATGAAATAATTGTAGCCGTTGGTGAAAAAGCCGAGGTTCCGGTTGATCCGGATAAGCCGCCGGAAATTGGTGGTTAGAGCGTTGAGCCGGTTGTGCAAGCGCGCCTTGAACCGGCCCTCGCGGTGGGCCAGCGCGATCGATTCGGAATTTTCCCGCACATGAATCAGGTCCGACCGGAAATTGGCCTCCATGTCGAGCTGGTTGTAATTAAGCCGGATCAGCGGCTTGCCAAGGATGATGGTGAGAGCAGTTCCACACGTCGCGTAAATCACGGCGACGGCGAACAGGGAAGGGCTGATCCGCCACAACACGGCGGAAAATGAAATCGCCGTCAGCGTGCCGTTGATGATCAACAGGGTGAACGACAGTGTGGTGGTGGTGAAGGCCCGGACATCCTCGGAAATTCGTTGGTCCGGGTTCGCAACGCCGGTGGCGGAATCCAGGCAGTAATAGGTGCGGTCACTCAGGTAGGCCTCCGTGAGTTTCCTGGTCAGTTGTTCGCGCCACAGGATTCCAAGCCGCTCCTCCGTGAAGCGGTAAAAAACAACCACCACCGTCGAAGCGAGAAAAACGCCGACGTAAAGCAACGCCTGATGCCGGAACGTGACAATGTCGCGGTTCTCAATGGACGACATGAAATCCCGTCCGACATAGCTGTTCACCACGTTCAGGAGGTTGATCCCGATCATCAGAAGGAGCAGCGTCACCGCAAAGGTTACGGCCTTGGGGCCTTGGTCCGACTTCACGAACATCCGCAGGACGGCCCGCAGGCGCTTCCACGTGGTGCGGATGATTTGAAGGGTCTCGTTAGGCATTCGCAAGTCGGTAAGGCGTTACCACCGACTCCATGACGCAGAATCGCTGGACTGTCCATCGCGGGCCGGAATGACAAATCGACCCGCCCCTGAAACATTCGGACCGGGAGGACATGTCGGAGCAGTCCAGCCGGAGTGTTCCAAAAAAGTCACCTGCCCCTGTTTGCCGGATGCTAGCAGATGATTCAGATTCCTTAAGTAGTTCGACCCGTTGGCACTGCTCTGCTTATGGCAGCGGACCGAACTTCCGAAAATAGCAGAAATTCCCGCGGAGCCTCATCGTTGCGAGCCTGGACGGCTTGGATCGAGGTTGCTGGCACGGGGGCTGCTTGATTCGATTGCGACACCCATACACCACCGAAATGAACATCAAAGAATACCACCGACCATATCCCGACATTTCTACCGTGCCGTCCGAGCTGTCCTTCGCGGACGTCTGGGACGGCGAGGCAGTGTCGGAACTGATCCGCTCCAAGTGCGGTCATGGAGAAACTCCGGCCTTCCTGTTTTTAGGAAGAAAGGAAGCGCTACTTCTCAAGGAACACCTGGCGGAAACGTTCGGTGAGGAGTCCGTCGTGACTCTCCACGGCAGCTACTACATGGGCCTCGACATCGTGACCATCGATTGCGAGAGCTTCCTCACGACGGGCGGCCGCAAGGCAATCCGGACGTTGCAAGACCCGATGGCGCGCCGTCCCGCATGGCGCGACCGTGAGGTGGAGGCGCTCTGGCAGTTCCGAATCTGAAGCGCATCTTGTGACACCCGCTCTTCCTCACGCAGGAGGAGCGGGCGTCTCAAGACCTTCAGCCGGACTGCCATAACACATCCTGCTCCAGCTAAAAGGCTCCCTGCGAAGGGAGCCTTTTTTGTGGCTGAGACTCTTCCCAATCGGCTGACTTCCACCAGTTTGAAGAATCACAATGTTTTCTTGCGGCACCGCCAGGATGGCCACACGATTTCCGGGCAATACCATGAATACTCACGGGAAGACTGTGCAGGAGGCACCCGCTCCGTCCCACCGACGGACGTCCGAAAACGCCGGCAACGAAGTGTTGCAAGCGAGCCTCCTGGCGACGTTCGCGCACGACATGCGTTCGCCGCTCTCCTCGATTCGCACCGGCATCGAGGTCCTAAAACTTTCCCTCGGGGATCCCCAGCAAGCGGAGAAACTCCTCAGCATGTTAGAACGGCAGACCTTGGAAATGGTGCGCCTTCTCGAGGGTCTGGGCGAATCCGGGCCGTCCCTAACGGATGCAGGGAATCCTGTCTCGGGAATGGATGCGGACGCAGCTCCCGCGTCCCCGAGAAAGGTGCTGGTCGTGGACGACAGCCGCTCCGCCGCCGACGTCCTCACCTTGTTTTTCAAAATGGAAGGGCTGGACGTCCACTCGGTTTACCTGGGCCAGGACGCACTCGACCTCGCCCGCGAGATGAAGCCAGACGTGGTTTTCCTCGATCTCGGTCTGCCCGATCTGAGCGGCTACGAAGTGGTGGCGAAAATCCGCGAGTTACCCGGCGGAGACCAGTGCTTCATCGTCGCACTAACAGGACGCGATGAGGAAGATGACCGCAGAAACATCGTCAAAGCCGGATTCGACCTTCACGTCGTCAAACCTCCCGAGCCACGAGTGTTGCGGGAGGTTTTGTTAAAATCCGCAGCGAAGGTTCGCTAACAGGCGTCTCGGATTCTGCGGCGCAATCACCGGCCTATGCTCGCATTCTCCTCATGCTGGAACAACGCCCGCCATACCGATGGCGAGTCGATGATCGAGGAAATCGTCGAACTGGGGTTTTCTAACATCGAACTCTCGCACGGCATGACCATCGCCAAACTGCCGGGCATCAAGAAAGCCTACGAACGCGGCCTGTTCACCTGCTCGGGAGTGCACAACTTTTTCCCCTCGCCCGTCGAGGTGATGATCGATGCGCCGGATGCCTACGAATTCACCTCGCACCGCCCGTTCGACCGGCAGCGCGCGCTGGACATGACCTTCCGCACCCTCGACATCGCGGCGGAGTTCAAGGCGCGCTACCTCGTGCTCCACATGGGCTCCGTCCCGCTGAATCCGAAGGTCTGGACAAGGGCGCTAACCACCACCGTCGCCGCGGGCGGCCAGCATGACCCGGACTACGTGAAGGAGAAGATCGCTTTAGTAAAGAAGCGGGAAAAAATCGGTCCGCTCTACTATCATCGCGCCATTGAATCACTCACGAAGATCGCCGAACGGGCGGCGGAAGTCGGAGTGAAGCTGGCGATCGAATCACGCTCGCGCTTCGAGGATATGCCGACCGAGCGCGAGATGATCGCCTTGCAAACCCACTTCGCCGACAACCCGTGGGTCGGCTACTGGCACGATTTCGGCCACGTCCAACTGAAGCACAATCTCGGCCTGCTCGATCACACCGAGTGGTTGGAGAAAATCTCGCCGCACCTGATAGGCGGCCATGTCCACGACGTGCAGTGGCCGGCGAGGGATCACCGGACCCCTTTCAGCGGCACGCTCGACTACGCGGCGCTGCTGAAATTTTTCCCCGCGGACTGCCCGCTGATCTGGGAGCTGAGTCCGACCCGCGAGACCGCGGAAATCAAAACGGCGCTGGCAAGGTGGAAGAGCGGATTTCCTGAAAGGAGTTGACGTTCAATAGACCAAGCACCCCTTGACGCGTTGGAATCGCAATGCCTACGTTCGCCGCCCCGATCCTTTCTAATTTCATGAGCCGCCCTTCATTGTTTTCCCTGGAATTGATTTTTTGCGGCGTATGGACATTTGCGGGGCTGAGCAATACTTCCGGCCAAAGTTACGAATGGACAACCTTTGCCGGCACCACCGGCGGAACCGGATTTCGTGACGGACTTGTCGGCTCCGCCCAATTCAAAGGGCCAAGGGCGGTTGCGACGGATGCCACCGGGAACCTCTATCTGGCGGACACCGACAACCATACGATTCGCAAAATCACTCCCTCCCAAGTCGTGTCAACACTTGCGGGCAAAGGCGGAAAAAGCGGCATTCAGGACGGCACGGGGAGTGATGCGCGGTTCAGTAGCCCCGGAGGACTCGCGTTGGATGCCATTGGCAATATTTTCGTGGCCGATACCGGCAACCACACGATCCGCAGAATCGGGCCGACGGGCGTCGTGACGACAATCGCCGGAGAAGCGGGTGTCGCCGGTCACAATGACGGCATCGGAAAATCCGCCCGCTTGTCCTCGCCTGCCGCAGTCACGCTTTCGCTAAATGGCGATTTGTTCGTCGCCGACACGGGCAATCTTACCATCCGCAAGATCACTCCGGACGGCACGGTTTCCACCATCGCCGGGCAAGCCGGAACTCGGGGATACGTGGACGGGCCTGCCGGTATTGCCCGTTTCAGGTCTCCCAAGGGGCTCGCCACCGACGATGCGGGCACGCTCTACATCGCCGACATCTCCACCATCCGCACGATCTCGCCGGACGGAATGGTCACCACCCTGGCCGGCAGGAGTGGATTGTTCGACAATGTGGATGGTATCGGGACCGCAGCGGGATTTTGTCTTCCGGAG
>JANMSI010000095.1:0-22897 GCA_031389115.1 Akkermansiaceae bacterium | reverse complement strand
CTCCCGAGCAGAAACTGCGGCTGGTCAAAGCGCTGCAATCGCGCGGCCACGTCGTCGCCATGACCGGCGACGGCGTCAACGACGCGCCCGCGCTCAAGCAAGCCGACATCGGCATCGCGATGGGCATCACCGGCACCGACGTATCGAAGGAAGCCGCCGACATGATCCTGACCGACGACAACTTCGCGTCGATCGAAGCCGCCGTGGAAGAAGGCCGCAGCGTCTTCGACAACCTCACGAAATTCATCCTCTGGATTCTCCCGACCAATGGCGGCGTCGCGCTGATCCTGCTCGTCGCGATCATCGGCGGCATCACCCTGCCGATGCTGCCCACGCAACTGCTCTGGCTCAACCTGATCACCGCCCTGCTCCTCGGGCTGACGCTGGTCTTCGAGCCAAAGGAAAGCGACATCATGCAGCGCCCGCCGCGCGATCCAAAAAGACCGCTGCTCACCTTTCCGCTGCTCATGCGCACCGGGCTGGTGACGCTCATCTCGACTGTCGGTGCTTTTGGCCTCTTCGCTTGGGAGCGCGGCATCGAAGGCACAGCTCTCGACGAAGCCCGCACTGGCGTCGTCAATGTGATCGTGATGGTCCAGAGTTTCTACCTTCTTAACTGCCGCAGCCGCACCCGCTCGATGTTTGCCATCGGCATTTTCTCCAACCGTTGGCTGCTCGGCGGTATTGCCGCGACGTGGCTGGCGCAGCTTGCATTCACTTACTTGCCCCTGCTGAACCGCCTCTTCCACACCGCTCCCGTCCGTGCGGAAGCCTGGTTCTACATCATCGCCATCGGCCTCTTCACCTTCGCCGCCGTCGAGCTGGAAAAATGGCTGCGCTTCCGCAAGCCGCCTCCCGCTGTGCCCGTGCTATCAACGAAACTCTTGGATCCACCATGCGCACGATAAACTCGAAGTTGGAGGCTGAGCATTCGCCGGAAGCGATTCGCGACCGGCTCGCGATCCGCACCTCAGTCGGCTACCTTGGCGACGCCGTGCTCGGCGCAATCGACGGCTGCGTGACCACTTTTGCGGTCGTCGCCGCTGCTGTCGGCGGCGGGTTTTCGGGCAACGTCATCATCGTAATCGGCTTCGCGAACCTGATCGCCGACGGCTTCAGCATGGCCGTGAGCAACTATCTCGGCACCAAGAGCCAGCGCCAGGAAATCGAGAATGCTCGCGCAACCGAGCACCGGCACATCGAGGAAATTCCCGAAGGCGAGCGCGAAGAAATCCGCCAAATCTTCGCGGGCAAAGGTTTCACCGGCGAGGTGCTGGAAGAAATCGTCACGGTCATCACCGCCGACCGAAAGCTCTGGGTCGATACGATGGTCACCGAAGAGCTGGGCATGGACGGCGGCAACCGCTCGCCGCGCCGCGCCGCACTCGCGACGTTTGTCGCGTTTATTTGCGTCGGGCTCCTGCCGTTGATTCCGTTTCTCGTGCCGCATCTCGACCACGCCACGCGATTCATCGCGAGCGCGGTGATGACGGCATTTGCGTTCGCAGCGGTCGGAGTGACAAAGGGCGTGCTGCTCCAGCGCTCCGCGTTGCGCTCGGGACTCGAGACGTTGATCACCGGCGGCGGCGCGGCGGCGCTTGCCTATTTCGTCGGCGCGTGGCTGCGGCGCGTCTATGGGGCATGAACGAGCGATCCGGCGATGGACTCAGCGCACCGACGGCAGTCATCCGTATGGCCACGGAAAAGCGGAGTCGATTGCGGCGGTGGCCGTGGCGTTGCTGTTGTTAGGGGCGGCGGCATTGATTGCCGTGCAACGCATCCGCGAAATCCGCACCCCGTATCAACGATGTGACGGTCCACATCGAACCCGCCGGGCGGTGTTTTACCGTCCTCGCCGAGCGAATCCGGCGCGGCGAAGTGCTCTCGGCGGCGGTGACTGGATTCGCCTGATTGATGTCTCTATTTGCCGACCGCCAAGGTATCGGAAGAAATGCGCGGTTTATCCATTGGGATGCAGAGCAGAATGATTGTTGCGCTCCTAAAGTCCTACGCATGAGCGGCATTCCGCCACTCGTCAAAACTAGAATCTATAACAAAAACCACGCCCATGAAAACCATCGTGAAAACCACAATCGCCTCGCTCGGTCTCCTGTTTGGTGCCCTTGCCATCTCCAGTTGCGCCGACACCGGCGGATCCGGATCCACCCACAACATGGGTAATCCGAAAAACCAAAATCCGATGTCAGACCAACAGATGCCCGGTCGCAACTGAGCCGCAGCATAGGAAGAACATGCCATGAACCGGCGTGAGCTTTAAGTGCAGATCCCCGGGTGAAAACCCGCGGGGTTTGTTAAGCTAGACGGCGACGCTTAGAGCAACAGTTATACAAAGCCCGAAGAAACGCCCGGATTTTTTCGGACAAATGCGGAGCAAATATCAACAGTTAACTGCTAGGGTGATCCTATGGGTCATCGTTGTCATCAACCAGTCCAAGAAATAGCCCGATGAAGTGAACCCTTGAATCAACACCGCTATGCTTATCAAAATACCATCCGAGAAATCCGTGACTGAAACCGCAGCCGCCTTGCAATCCGCCGTCGAAGCCAATCACTTCGGGGTCATGCAAGTTCACAACCTCAAGGAATCGATGAACAAAAAGGGCGTGGAGTTTTCCCGCGAATGTTTGATCTTCGAGGTTTGCCAGCCGCAGCAGGCGAAGAAGGTGCTCGATGAAAACATGAGCGTTTCGACCGCGCTGCCGTGCCGAATCTCAATCTACGAGGAGGCTGGCAAGACCATTCTCGCCACCTTGAAGCCAACCACTCTGCTGGCGATGTTCGACACCCCGCAGTTGCAGCACGTGGCGAAGGAAGTGGAAGACACTATTGTTAGGATCATGAAGGAAGCAGCTGCTGTTAGTAATCCGGCGGCAGCCTCAATCGAGAGATAAATAAGGATAATGCTGCCGACATTCCAGGCATCGCGTTTCTCACCTGGCAAGCCTCCCAACTCCGATGAAGCCCCGGATGAACGTCATCGCCCGGCTAAAACTTGGAGTCGGACGCCAGTGCTGCGGCCTTGCTTTCCATTTCCACCCGCAGTCGGGAGCACATCAGCTCGCACAGCTCCTTGACGATGGGATCGGCGATGTAACAAACGGTGGTCAGCCCCTCCTTGCGCATTCCGATCATGCCGGCGTCCCGCAGCAGGGCAAGGTGCTTGGAGACATTCGCCTGGCCGGAACCGGAGGCTTCCACCAACCCGCCGACCGTGCGCTCGCCTTGCATCAGCAGGTTGAGAAGGCGCAATCGCGTGGGTTCGGAAAGTGCCCGGAAGCGGCTGGCGATGAGTTCAAGTGCCAGCTTCGAAAGCGGCGGAGCGGCGGTGGGGATTTTTTTCGAGGCCATGGGATTCTTTCAATTTGCCGGATCGCTATATGGCGATATGGTGTGTCACTTCAAACTAAAATCAACTGTTAAAAATGATCACGACTCTGCAAACCATCCTTCCCGCCGAACTCAAATCCTTGCTAGCCACCGGCTGCTGTCTGGTGGATGTGCGCGAGCCGGTCGAGTACGCCGAAGAACGCATCGACGGCGCGAAGCTCATTCCACTGGGCGAACTCGAGCGCCGTTCCGCTGAAATTGACCGCGACAAACCGTTAGTCCTCATGTGCCGCAGCGGCAAGCGCGGTGGCGAGGGGTTGAAAAAACTCCAAGCTTTGGGATTCACCGGCGGCCGCAATCTGGAAGGCGGCATCCTCGCTTGGAAAGCGGCGGGCTTCCCTGTGGGCAAGAGTGACAAGAAGGTCTTTCCGCTCATGCAGCAGGTCCAACTCACCATCGGTCTCGGCGTGCTGACCGGCGCGATCCTGGCCCTCACGGTGAATCCCAACTGGGTGTTCCTCTGCGCCTTCTTCGGCGCGGGCCTGACCATGGCCGGCAGCACCGGCTGGTGCGGTCTCGCCATCCTGATGTCGAAAATGCCGTGGAACCGCGTGGCCGGCCAGTCGTGCTGCGCTTCCGGCAACTGCTCAATCTCCAACTAACACCATTCTCATGTTTCTCCGACAAATCACCGACAGCTCCCTCGCTCAAAACGCCTATCTGATCGGCTGCCAGCGCACCGGCGAGGCAATTATCATCGACCCCGAGCGCGACGTGGACCGTTATTTAAAAATCGCGACCGACAACGGCTTCCGCCTAACGGCAGTGGCGGACACCCACATTCACGCGGACTACCTCAGCGGTGCCCGCGAGCTGATGGAGCGTCACGGAGCTATCGCTTATCTATCAGCGGAAGGCGGTCCTGACTGGCAGTTCGAGTGGGCCAAGGGAAATCCCAACGCCCGCTTGCTGCACGGCGGCGACACGTTCCGGATCGGCAACATCGAGCTCAAAGCCATCCTCTCCGCCGGGCACACGCCGGAACATCTGAGTTTCCTCGTCACCGACAGCGGCGGCGGAGCCACGGAACCGATGGGCTTGCTCAGCGGCGATTTCATCTTCGTCGGCGATGTCGGACGTCCCGATCTGTTGGAGAGTGCCGCCGGACTAACAGGGTCGATGGAACCGAGCGCCCGCGCACTTTACAAAAGCCTGCGTGCGACCGCCACCCTGCCGGAACATTTGCAAATCCTTCCCGGTCACGGGGCCGGCAGTGCTTGCGGCAAGTCGCTAGGCGCGGTGCCGATCAGCGTGATGGGCTACGAACGGCGTTACAACGGAGCCCTGCGCGGGGCGATCAAAGGCAGTGAAGAGGCATTTGTGAAAGACATTCTATCAGGCCAGCCCGAGCCGCCGCGCTATTTCGCCCGGATGAAGCGGGATAACAAAGCGGGTCCGGCCCTGCTGCCCGATGGCAAGCTGCCGATGCCGCGCCGCCTTCACGCAAATGAAGTGGCTGCGCTGATGGCCGGTGGATCGCACGTTTTCCTCGACCTTCGCGGAGACCGCGTGGCGTTCATGGAAAGGCATCTATCACACTCGTTATTCGCTCCGCTCAAAGGCGGCAAACTTCCCATCGTCGCGGGTTCCTATGTGGAGGAAAACGCTGCGATCATCCTCCTGGTGGACAATGAGCACGAGGTGGATCAAGCGACTCGGGAGCTGGTCCGCATCGGTCTCGACAAGGTGGAAGCGTGGATTCCCGGCAGTGAGGCGCTAGCCGTGCTGGGAGCGACCCGCTGCCAGAAATCAATCACCACCGCCGAGTTGGCGGATTTCCCCGATGCCGTCGTCCTTGATGTCCGCAGTGCCGGCGAGTTTGCGGAAAGTCATGTGCGCGGCGCGAAAAACATCGCCTACACGCGCTTGGCCACCCGTCTCGGCGAGGTTCCAGACGCGCATCCGCTGTATGTGCATTGCGGAAGCGGCCTGCGTGCCAGCTTGGCCGTGCCTTATCTTGTTAGCACGGGTCGCGAGGTGATTTTCGTGAACGGAGCATTCGATGCCATTCCGGTGGGCATCAAAGGGTGAACACCCGGGAGGCTTGTTCTTCTAACCGCCAGCACCGCATGAACCCTTCCTTTCCATGAACATCATCGCCTTGCTGGGAGCCGCACTGATCGGCTTGTCACTCGGACTCACCGGGGCCGGCGGCAGCATCATCACGTTGCCGGTGCTGGTCTATCTAGCAGGTCTGCCGCCGAAGGAGGCGGTGGGCTTGAGTCTCTTCGTCGTCGGTGCCGCCGCGCTGGTGGGTGCCTTGCAACGCATTCGCGCCGGTGAAATCCATTTCAAAGCCGTGCTTATGTTCGCCCTTTCCGGCATGGCCGGCGCGGCGGGCGGGGCGAGACTCACGCCGCTGGTTTCCGGCCGCGTGCTGATGATCATCTTCGCGGTGCTCATGTTAGTCGTCGCCATCAACATGCTGGTGGGTTCGCACAAAGCGCCTGCAATGGAAGCGGAGTGCCGACCGGCGCGCTGCCTGTTAGCGGGAATGGGTGTCGGCCTGCTCACCGGCTTCATTGGCGTGGGCGGAGGTTTCCTGCTGATGCCTGCATTGGTGAAATTTGCAAGGCTGCCCCTGCGCATGGCGACCGGCACCTCGCTGGCCGTCATTTCCCTCAACTCTGCGGCCGGATTTCTCAGCCACCATGGCGAAGCTCCGCCACGCTGGACGTTGGCATTTGTTTTCGCCGGCATCGCCGCAGCCGGGGTCATTGTCGGGTCCGGCTTCGCCAAGCGGCTGCCCGTCGCCCGACTTCGCCAAGCGTTCGCCGTCATGGTGATTGGCACCGGCACATTCGTCCTTTGGCAAAGCTGGGGGAGATGATTCCTCGCTCCAATCCTGGAGCTGCTTTTCTAACACAACATCAAGTCATCAACCACCTCACCGGCACGACGTCGATGTTGGCAGAAGCGTTGGCAGACCTCGACGGCCCAGCTTCGCTGCATTTCGCGGCCACCACTGGCTCGTTCGTTGCCGACGCGGTGCTCAGCGGATTTCTGGATACTCGCTCCCCTGAGGCCAGTGGCCGACGGTGAATTACGAGACAGGAAACCAAAAGCCGAAGAAACGCCCGATTATTTCGGGAAGATGCGGAGCGGAAACCAACCCGATGGCATATCGTTTAGTTCATGAGTATTCAAACTCTCCACTCATTTGGAATACAACTATCCAACAGCATCAACAAATAACCTGCCACGACCGTGAACGACACTTCATCCACCACCAAGGATCCAATCTGCGGAATGACCGTTGACAAAGCCACTGCCATCAATGCCGAACGCGATGGAAAGACATCCTATTTTTGCAGCGAACATTGTCGCCAGAAATTTCTTGCCACTCCGGCCGATGCCAAGCCTGAAGGAAAGCCCGGAGGCTGCTGCGGATAAGATCCGTAATGCCCCAAACCAGAACTACGGGGAAAATAATTTGCTACCCTCTCCTTGCCCAATTCCAACTCACTAAAAATGAATTATGAAAACAAAACACAATATCTCTGAAAAATTCAGCCTCATCTCAGGACTGGCTGCCGCCTTGGCACTGGCAGTTTGGATGCCTGCCACGACTCGTGCGGCGGAACCGGACCACGCTCAACATCCGATGATGATGATGAAGCAGATCAAGACCCAAGCAGCAGCAGAAGCGTTGAAGCCCGGCGACTCCATGTCAATGACCTGTAACAGTTGTAAATACGTCATGGTCATGCCTGTAACAACGGGGCAGGAACACATCAAAATGATGACGGTCGGCGAGAAGCACATTTGTCCATCCTGCAAAGGCAGCGTTGAAGTGACCGCCACAGGAAAAGGCGAAGGCAAAAATGCGGAAGTGAAACACGTCTGCTCGAAATGCGGTGACGATGCCATGTTCGTCTGCGCCAGCAAACCCGGCAGCATGAAGGACATGAAGGACATGAAGGACATGAAGGACATGAAGGACATGAAGGACATGAAGGACATGAAGGACATGAAGGACATGGACAAAGATAAGAAGTAGCAGAATTGCCACACTTTCCAGCCACCGATCACACAAACAATAAATCTCATGAAAACACGATTTTCTATTTTCACCGCGAGCCTTACAGGAGCCGGCCTGTTAGCATCAGCCGTTTTTGCCAGCGTCCAACAGAATTCCCTCGCGGCTTCCCCACCCGTTGACCCGGCCCATGCCGCTCACGTCGCGGCAGGCACCATGCCTCCCGACGCTCCTGCGGGCGATCCCGCACTAACACAACAGCTTGCCGAACTGCAAGCGAAGGTCATCCAACTCCAGGCCTCGCTTGCGAAAGGAGCCTCGCCAGCGGCGGCGGCTGCCATGCCCGGTATGCCTGCGGCAACTCCGCCTGCGGCTCCAGCCCCTGCTCCGCCGATGGCGATGGGAATGGGTAAAATGAAACCCAGTGGAATGCCCAAGATGAAAGCAGGTGCCGCACCGGCTCCACCCATGGCAGGTATGGGAATGATGGGCATGATGGATAAGATGATGGGAATGATGGACAAAATGATGGGCATGGGTGGCGGCGCGGCCATGCCACCGGCAGCACCGATGGCGGGTGCTCCCGCAATGGCCATGGATATGGATATGGACGATAAAATGGAAATGCCCCCGATGGGTGGCGCTGGCGCGATGCCGCCTGCTGCGCCAGCGCCCGCCATGAGCGCTGGAATGGGAATGGCCGCGATGGAAATGGCAGGAATGATGGGCATGAGTCCGATGGCCGGAGGCTCTCCCGCTGCCATGGCCCAATCCACCTTGCCCGGCTTCCCGGGCGCATCGCACCTCTATCACATCGGTGCGACGGGCTTCTTCCTCGATCACCCGCAACACATCGCACTCACGCTTGAGCAACAAGCCGGGCTCAACCAAGCCAAGCAACAGGCCGAGTTCGCGAAAAGCACTGCGGATCGCGCTGCCGATCAAGTCGAACAGGAGCTTTGGATGCTTACTGCCGCCGATCTGCCGGATGCGGCCCAAATCGAAGCGAAGATCCGTGAGAACGAAAAGATCCGCGGCGACGAGCGTCTCGCCTTCATCCGGGCCGTGGGCGAAGCGAGTAAACTCCTCACGGACGAGCAGCGAAAAAGCCTCACCGGTTTCGCGCCGCCCGCCACTGCCCCTACTGCCCCTACTGCCCCTACTGCCGCTCCGATGGCAGCTCCAGGTGCGGCGATGCCGGCCGGTGGAATGCCAGACATGTAGCCCGGAAAAACCCACAACCGTTACGGAGGTAAGCCAATCATGTATAATCGTCATTTCGTTTTCGTGCTCGCCTTTGTGGTAAGCCTGATGACTTCGGCAACGGCATTGCCACTATCGGGCCGCTACGTCACCGGCATCGTTAAAAAGGTGGATCTGCAAACTCGGCAAGCGCTGGTCTTACCGTTGAAAACAGCCGAGCCCCTCGGTTTCACTTGGAACTCCCGGACTGTATTCGCGGCAAACAAGCAGACAGCGGATGCCGGCATTGTAAAGCGAGGAGCTAAGGTCCGGGTGATCTATCACCGGCCTTTCTTCGGTCCGCCTTATGTAAGCAAGGTCGCGTTGCTGGCGGGTCTTGCACCTGTTCCGTCAATTGACATAAACCCACAATTTTCTGATCGCATAACTAAAAGTAAACAAACCGCACACAAATAAACAACAATGAAAGCTACTTTTAAACTCTTCCTGATCGCTCTGGCGCTCATGACCTCTGCCTCTTCTATTTTTGCCGAGGAGAAGGCCAAGAAAATGAAATCCACCAAGGACTGCGGCTCCTGCTGCACGCAAGGTGGCGACTGCTGCGATAAGTGCGGCACCGACAAGTGCGGAACCTGCTGTGACAAGAAAGTAGATCCGAAAAAAGAGGAAGTGAAAAAATAGATGACATTAACCGTTTCACTTATTTTCCGTTTACCCAAATAACAACTAAGTAATGTCACTATTCCATTGTCGGCTTCAAAGTGGGCAATGGACATTGGCTTCAACCCGGTACAGCGGCGGGAAGACACCACTTCCCGCAGACGCAAGCCGATTCACAGCCTTTAATGATCAACGGGCCGGACAATCACTCGGAAGCAATCCATATCTTGCCCCATGAAACGCACATTGCTATCCCAAGTAAACTTCAGTGCCACAATGCATGGCATGCGCTGCCTTTTCACAGCGCTCGTTTTATCATCCTACCTACGAGCGCAAACACCTGAGGAACACGCGAGCCACCATCCAGGCGGTGCGGTATCGATACCCGCCGTGCCCGGGATGGCTCCTTCGATGGGTGGAATGCCCACAGCAGGTGGCGGCCCGGCGGCCGGAGGCGGGATGATGGAACAGATGGGCGAGATGATGAAGGGCATGGGCGTGCCGCCGTCAAAAGATCTTTATCCCGCACTGATGGCGCTGCCGGAACTGACGCCGGAACAAAGGCGGGTGGTCGAACAGCAGTCGGGCGAGCGCATGCATACGGGGGCGATGTTGATAGGTCAGGCGCTCGACACGCTCAACACCGGAACTCAAGCCGGCGACTATGCCGCGATGCATGAAGCCATGACCCGCCTGCGTGAGGGCACGGCCCAACTGGAGAGTGGCATTGCCGCACGCCGTGCGTTGGCGGAAGGCCGCCTGCCACGGGAGGTCGCGCTCGCATGGTTCAAGCGCGAAATGAATCTCTCCTCCGCCGCATCGACCGCGCCTCACCATCCGTTGGGCGTCACGCCTTTTCACCTTTTTACCATGGTGCTTCTGGTGGCGTTCGCGCTGGCAATGGTTGCCATGTATTTCTTCAAGATGCGCCGGGCGGCGGCCCTCTTCGGTCGAATCGAGGCTGACAAAAAATCACCGCCGCCGGGATCGGCACCGGAGCTTGCGGGAGGGAAACCTCCGTCCGCCGACAAACCCGCCAGTCCTGCTGATAAGCCTGCCGCACCATGAGCGATCTACTTCCAGCAAAGACTGCGGCCCCTTTGACTGCGAATTGGCGCGGGCAGCTTCGCGTGGGAAGCATCATCACGGAAACACCGAGCGTAAAAACGTTTCGGCTGCTGCCTTCATCCGGCGAGCGCTTCCTTCCTTTCACTTTCGTTCCTGGGCAATTCCTGAACCTCGCGTTCTGGATTGGCGGCGCGAGAATGAACCGCTCCTACTCCATTTCTTCCTCGCCAAACCAGCGCGAGCACGTCGATCTCACCGTACGCCGCGAGCCACGCGGCGCGGTCTCGCGCCACATCGTTGATCTGCTCAAGGTAGGAGACACCATCGAAGCGGGTGGCCCGGTCGGCAAATTCACCTTTGATGGCACCGAGGCGGACAGCATCGTCCTCATCTCCGGCGGCGTGGGCATCACGCCGATGGTGAGCATCAGTTGTTATCTCACCGAGCAGTTATGGCCCGGCGAGATCTTCTTCATCTATGTCTGCCGCACTCCGGCTGACTATATTCTAGCAGAAACCATCGCCGCGCTGGAGCGAGGAAATCCTAAGTTGCATGTCATCGTCACGATGACCCGTCCGGAAGGGACGGACTGGCAAGGCCCACGCGGTCACCTAACTGCGGAATTGCTTTCTCAATCTGTTCCCGAGCTGACCTCGCGGCGCATTCACCTCTGCGGCCCGCTGCCGATGATGGATGCGACGAAAGCGCTCCTCACCGCAATGGGCGTGCCTCCAGAGCAACTCAAGACCGAGGCATTCGGCACTCCGCTGCCCAGTCCAGCCGCCGCTGGCACCACCGCAAAAACAAATCCCGCCGCCACCGGCCCACTCGTCACGTTTTCAAAAAATAACAAGTCGTCGAAGATTCACGACGGCCAGACCGTGCTCGAACTATCAGAAGAACTCAACATAGGGATCCAGTTCTCCTGCCGCGTCGGCACCTGCGGCGTGTGCAAGGTGAGGATGACATCCGGCGAGGTCACGATGGCGGTCGAGGACTCGCTCGATGCCGATGATAAAACTAACGGCATCATTCTCGCCTGCCAGGCCATCCCGAAAAGCGACATCAGCGTGGAGGCATGAAATCATGAAAGCACGCGAACGCATCGTCCTCACCGGCACCCTTACCGTCTTGCTGCTCAGTTGGCTCGGCTTCCTCGTCCACAGCTCTCCACGATTTGCGGGCAGCGGCTTGGGTGCGGTGTTCGGCATCGCTGCGGCCGTGCTCATGCTGTTCCCGCTCGCCTATCCCATCGTCAAGCGCATCCCCGCGATCAACCGCCGCGTCACCAAGCATTTGTCCATGGAGACGCTGATGATCATCCACGTCTATGCAGGCATCTTCGGCCCGTTGCTCGCGATCATCCATACCGGTCACAAGTATGAAAGCTGGCTGGGCATCACGCTAACCGCCGTGATGCTGCTCGTTGTGGTGAGCGGGTATGCGGTTCGTTATTTGCTCACCTATGTCAATCAGGAGGTAAAGGATAAGTTAATCCTGCTACAGACTGCGCGTGGCGATCTTGACCATGCGTGGGGCGTGCTCGAAAACCTCCCGCCGGAACAACGCACACCACCGAGGGCACCCTTCCTCTTGGCTGCGATGGCGAACTTGGGGATTGATCGCTCGCCCGGTGGCCCGACCGGAGAAATCACCCGCACCGCCGAGGCCGTGGCTGACCTTGAATATGCAGTGCGCACCCACGAGTTATTCAAACGCTGGTTCGCCTGGTCGCTGAAGCTGCACATCGTTCTGTCCCTGCTTTTTTATGTGCTGCTAGGGCTCCACATCTGGGCGGGCATTTTCTTCGGACTGAGGTGGTCATCATGAAACTTAAAAAGGCACTCCTCTTCGCGGTCATCACGTTCGTCGTGCTCGCGTCCGCTTTCTTCGTATTCTCCTCCCGTCATCGGGACAAGACGATAGGTGCAATTCTCTCGCCCGCTTCCTGGCAACACATGGTTACCCCGGGAGAACTTTCAAAGGGCCATGCTTTTCTCGAAAACAATTGCGCCGCTTGCCACACGCCGGTGAAAGGCGTCGAGGCGAAGAATTGCATCGTTTGCCACGCCGACAATCTGGCAGTCCTTCAACGCCAGCCGAGTGCTTTCCACGCCGACATCGGTGAATGTTCCACCTGCCATCTGGAACACCAAGGACGTGTCGCGAGCACCACCAAGATGGATCACGTCGCCCTTGCCCGGATCGGCCTCAAGCAGCTTGAAAGTGGGCCGCAGCAGGGCAGCGCGGACGTTGCACAAATCAAACGCTGGCTCGAAGATGCCGCCAACTCGCCACAACCGGGCAAATCCCAGCCCGCAATACCCGGCCTGGCGGCGAAGTTCGCCCTCAGCCACCTGCAACCGGAAGAAGCACTGCTGAATTGCGCGAGCTGCCACTCCACCAAAGACCGGCACCGCGGGTTGTTCGGGAACGACTGTGCGCAGTGCCACGCCACCGCGCAGTGGACTCTCCCCGATTTCCGCCACCCGTCATCCGCCTCGCAGTCGTGCTCGCAATGTCATCAAGCCCCACCGAGTCACTACATGATGCACTTTCAAATGATGTCGATGAAAGTCGCCAACGTGGAGAAAGCGGAGGTCAATCAATGCTTCCTTTGCCATCAAACGACTTCGTGGAACGACATCAAAGGCGTCGGCTTCTACAAGCACCACTAGATTTACTAACACCAATAAGCAATGGCTACATCATCCCAAGACCTGACACGCCGCAACTTCCTACGCGACACCGCCGCCGTCGGCTTGCTCGCGGGCTTCGAAAGCATGCTACCCGCTTATGCCCGAACGGGGCGAACTGGCCGCGGGAGCGGGCCGATTGATTTATTCATCGACAAGCAAACTCTCGTCATCGGCGGGAAATCCGTGCAGGCAGACACGATCAACGGAACCGTGCCAGGACCGCTGGTGCGTTTGCAAGAAGGGCAGGACGCTGTGATTCGCGTGACCAACCGCATGAAGGATGAGGATACCTCCATCCACTGGCACGGACTGATCCTGCCATTTCAAATGGATGGCGTGCCCGGCGTCAGCTTCGCGGGCATCCGTCCGGGCGAGACGTTTACCTATCGATTTCCCGTACGGCAGAACGGCACCTACTGGTACCACAGCCACACCGCGGCGCAGGAGCAACTCGGTGTTTACGGCCCGATGATTATCGACCCGGCTGACGCCGATCCCGTCCGCTACGATCGCGAACACGTCGTGATCCTCGGCGATTGGCTTTCCGGCAGCCCGGAAACGATGTTGGCCAAGCTCAAGAAGTTCAACAGCTACTCGAATTACCAGCGTCGCACTCTCGGCGATTTCATTGGGGACGCCGCGAAAGACGGATTTTCCGCGACCGCTAAGGATCGCTGGGAGTGGGCCAAGATGCGGATGGACCCGACCGACATCGCCGACATCACTGGCCACCATTTCACTTTTCTGATGAACGGTCTCGCCCCCGAATCTAACTGGCTCGGCCTGTTCAAGGTCGGCGAACGCGTGCGCCTGCGTTTCATCAATGCCGCGGCGGTCACGTTCTTCGACGTGCGCATCCCCGGCCTGCGGATGACCGTCGTCCAAGCCGATGGCCAGAATGTGAAGCCGGTGACCGTGGACGAATTCCGTATCGGCATCGCGTAAACCTACGACGTGATCGTCCAACCGCGGGACAACCGCGCTTATACGATTTTCGCCGAAACCATCGACCGCAGTGGTTACGCCCGCGGTACCCTGGCCCCGCGGGCCGGCATGAGCGCGGCACTGCCCGAGCGGCGCAAACGTCCGGTCCGCACCATGGCCGACATGGGCATGGGCGACATGGCGGGAATGTCCGGCATGAAGGGAAATGCCAGCGACTCAATGCCGGGCATGGACATGTCCGGCGGAAAGCCGCCCGCGATGCCCGGAATGAAAATGCCCGGCGGAGGGGCAGTTCACGGACCGGACAAGCACGGCCCTGGAAATTCCGTGGTGGCGATGGCCCCCGCCAACCGCCTTGGCGATCCCGGCACCGGTCTCGAAGGGATGCCTTGGCGCGTCCTCGTTTACAACGATCTTCGCAGTCTCGTGATCAACACCGACCGCCGGCCGCCCGAGCGCGAGATCGAACTACACGCCACCGGCAACATGGAGCGCTACATGTGGTCGTTCGACGGCAAAAAATACTCCGAGGCCAAGGAGCCGATTGAATTTTATTACGGCGAACGCCTCCGTTTCACTTGGGTCAACGACACCATGATGGAGCATCCGCTGCATTTGCACGGCATGTTCATGGAACTAGACAATGGCAACGGCGCATATAACCCGCGCAAACACACCGTCGTCCTCAAGCCCGGGGAAAAGCTCTCGCTCAACATCACGGCCGACGCGCCCGGCTTGTGGGCCTTTCACTGCCACGTCCTCTATCACATGGAAGTCGGCATGTTCCGCGTCGTGTCCGTCGCCCCGAGACCCTAACGATACCGCCATGAAACTTTACCTAACCACCGCGAGCGCTTCTATTCTCACTTTCCTTCTGCTAGCATCCGGCACCGCGTCGGCGCAGCACGACATGAAGGATATGCCCGAGATGGCTCCTGAAGCCAAACCCGCCGCCAAGGAACCCGCTCCCGCCGAGGGCGCGATGACGAAGGAGGAAATGGACGCCATGCCCGGGATGAAACCCACCAAACCTGCTCCCAAGAACGACATGGATGAAATGCCGGGAATGGAAAAACCCGCCGCGCCCAAAGACAAGTCCATGGACGCGATGCCCGGCATGAAGCCCGCCAAGCCTGCTCCCAAGGATGACATGGAAGGAATGCCGGGAATGGGAAAAACCGCCGCACCCAAAGACAAGTCCATGGACGCGATGCCCGGCATGAACACGGATAGCATGGAGGGAATGCCAGGGATGAAACAGGAC
This sequence comes from Akkermansiaceae bacterium, assembly GCA_031389115.1. Taxonomy (GTDB): domain Bacteria; phylum Verrucomicrobiota; class Verrucomicrobiia; order Verrucomicrobiales; family Akkermansiaceae; genus Luteolibacter. The sequence continues at coordinate 7,671 of JANMSI010000095.1, read as the reverse complement.
GATGCCGCCAATCCTCCGCGAATGAGCGCCCCCGGGATCACCATTCTCCGTCCGCCTCAGAAGTGGGTGCCACCCCGGGGTGAAAACCGCTCCGCCGAGCTGCTTTCACCCAGTGAGTTGGAGGAGCACATGAGACCACTGCCTCCGCCCGTGATGGACTCGATGTTTCATAGCTACAGTCTTTTTGAAATCCTCGAATGCCGGACTAACAGCTCGGGACCGGACACGTTCACTTGGGACTTCGTCGGCTGGTATGGCGGCGACTACAACCGGCTGTGGGTGAAATCCGAGGGCAGTCAGGATCTTGATTCAGGCAACGACGGAAGCGGCGATCTCCAGATTCTCTACGGCCGCATGATCGCACCGTTCTGGGATCTCCAAGTGGGCTTTCGCACCAAATTCAACCTAGGCTCCAGCCTCGACGACAACATGCGAACTTACGCCGTCATCGGGCTGCAAGGTCTTGCCCCCGGCAACTTCGATGTCGAGCCGGCAATCTACATCAGCAACCGCGGCGAGGTCTCCGTGGAGCTGACCGCTAGCTACGATCTCTATCTAACACAACGCCTGATTTTGCAGCCGCGGTTTCAAGGCGAGATTTCGTTCAAGGGAGACAATCGCTTCGGCACCGGTGAAGGCGTGACCGAAACCGACATCGGGCTGCGCCTGCGCTACGAGATCACCCGCGAAATCGCGCCCTACATCGGCGTCTCGTGGCTGCGAAGCCATGGCCAAACCGGCCGCATCGCCCGTCAACAGGGAGAGTCCAGCGATGCCGTTGCCTTCGTCGCGGGCATTCGGATCTGGTTCTGATAGGCGACGACTTCCCAAACCACACGACCATGATCCGGGATCCCATCTGCGGAATGATCGTCAGCCCTGACACGGCGCTCCATGCCGAGCACCAAGGGAAGACGCATTATTTCTGTAGCGAAGATTGCCGGGAGCAATTTCTGAGCGCTTCCGTGGTCACTCAACCCACCGAACCGTGTGTCATCGTCATTTTCGGCGCGTCCGGCGATTTGACGCGGCGCAAGCTCCTTCCATCCCTCTGCAACCTCCTCGCCAGCGGCTTGCTGGCTAAGGACTTTGTCATCATTGGCGTAGGTCGCAAGGAATGGTCTGATCAAGATTTCCGGGAGCAAATGCGGCACTCGGTGGCCGAGTTTGCCGTGCAAAAAGTGGACCCGGCTTTGTGGAAGAGTATTGAGGATCGCATGCGCTATTGCAGTGGCTCCTACACCGATCCCGAAACCTATCAACGGTTGAGCACGCTGTTGTCCGAGGCCGACGCAAGCCATCACACCGGCGGGAATGCCTTGTTCTATCTTGCCGTGCCCGCCACAACCTTTGGCCCCATCGCCCAACAGCTCCACGCGAGCGGATTGTTGAATGAGAAACCTTCGGCGTGGCGGCGGGTCATTATCGAGAAGCCGTTCGGGCATGACTTGGCATCCGCCCGGGAATTGAACGCAGCCCTTTCTTCTGCCATGGCGGAAAGCCAGATCTATCGGATCGACCACTACCTCGGCAAGGAAACCTCTCAGAACCTGCTCGTTTTCCGGTTGGGCAACAGCATGATCGAGCCAGTCTGGAACCGCACGTTCATCGATCACGTGGAAATCACCGCGGCGGAATCGATAGGGATCGAAGGCCGCGCGGCCTTTTACGAAACCGCCGGGGCGTTTCGCGACATGATGCAGACCCACATGCTGATGCTTCTCGCCCTGATCACCATGGAGCCTCCCGCCTCTCTATCAGGGGAAGCCGTACGCAACGAAAAGGCAAAGGTGCTGGAAGCCATGCGAATTCTCAAACCGGAAGAAGTCCTGCGCGACACGGTGCGCGGACAATACGGACCAGGCCAGGTCCGCGGCAAAGCCGTGGCGGGCTATAGCGAAGAGCCGGGCGTCTTCCCGGAGTCAATGGTCGAAACGTATGCCGCCGCCAAGCTGTGGGTGGACAATTGGCGCTGGGCGGGCGTGCCTTTCTATCTGCGCACCGGCAAGAGACTCGCCCGGCGCGTCACCGAGATCGTGGTCCGCTTTAAAAGTCCGCCACTCTCCCTGTTTGGCGGCACGGAATGTTCCCCGCTCGGCCCCAATCTGCTCGTCATGCACATCCAGCCCGATGAAGGAATCACGCTGCAAATGCGGGCCAAAATGCCCGGACCCACGATCCATACCCGAGCCGTGACGCTCGATTTTGACTACGCACAATTTGGCGACATCGCCCCCACGACAGGCTACGAAAAGCTGCTCTACGATTGCCTCATCGGCGATCCCACACTTTTCCACCGCACGGATATGGTAGAAGCCGCCTGGAAAGTAGCGGACCCGATCCTTGATACATGGGCATCCCAATCCAGGGACAAGCTGCCGATTTACGCTCCAGGCAGCTGGGGCCCCCACGAGGCCGAACGCCTCCATCCATGGCAAAGCCGATGACTGCAATCGCCCGGCAGGAAATGGAAGGGAGTTCTCTCCAGTTGCAGCGCCTCGGGGTGGTGATGGAGCCGCAGCCGGGAAATCTGATGGAAACGGAGGGCGTGTTGAATCCGGCATCGGCCCGCGGTCGCGACGGACAACTCTACCTTTTCCCTCGACTGGTAGCACAAGGCAACTACTCGCGGATCGGCATCGCACGGGTTATCTTCAACGAAGTTGGCGACCCGGTGGGAGTCGAGCGACTGGGCATCGCACTCGAACCGGAGACGGATTACGAACTCCGGCCCGGTGGCGGTGGTTGCGAGGATCCGCGTATTACTTTCGTCGAGCCGCTGCAGCGATATGTGATGACCTACACGGCGCTTTCATCCCGGGGACCACGCATCGCCCTCGCCATATCGGAGGACTTGTTTCACTGGGATAGAATGGGGCTGGCGATCTTCATGCCCTACGAGGGGGTGGACTTCAACGACGTGGCTAACAAAGACGCGTTGTTGTTTCCTGTCGCCATCTCGGACCCCGACGGGCAACCCGCCATGGCTCTCATCCATCGTCCGCTCTTTCCAGGCACTGGCCCGGACGAAAAGCTTCACTGTCGGTTTCCTCAAATGGTGGACATCCTGCGGGAAAGCATTTGGATTTCCTATCACTCTTTAGTCAATGAAGTCTGCGACAAGCATCATCATCTCTGCCATTTTGATTCCCACCAACGGCTGGCGATGCCGGTCGCAGCCTGGGAGCAGTTGAAAATCGGCGGTGGGACTCCGCCCATCCTGACTCCGCAAGGATGGTTGTTCCTCTATCATGGAGTGTGTGAGGCATGGAACGACTCCAGTTCGGCGCGCAAGCTGAGCTATTCCGCGGGACTTCTCATGCTGGATGAGAAACACCCCAATCTCGTCCTCTATCGCTCGCCCGAGCCGGTGCTGACTCCCGACTTACCCAAGGAGCGCGAGGGGATCGTGCCCAACGTCGTCTTTCCTACCGCGATTGACCGGCGTGATGACCTGGGCTTGCCGGACCGCTTCGATGTTTACTACGGCATGGCGGATAACTGCATCGGTGTGGCGCGCTTGGATTTGCCAGCAATTCTTCCGGATCAAGCCAAACCGCAAATCCATCGAGCCTCACCGTTCCGATGACTGGTCAATCGACGAATAAATAAAGCCGCCCGGCACTGTACTTCGCCGGGCGGCAGGTGCTTACAGGAACTGTTGGGAACTTGTGAGCCGTTAGACCAACTTGATCCGTATCAGAGCTTGCTGCGAGGGCCGATGTGCTTGAACCAAACGTGGGAATGGCTGGAGCTCACCCGATAGTTGGAAGGGTTGCCGTAACCGGGGCCTTCGTAGCTGAGCTTGCTGCGGGGAGATGCCCACGTCGTGGTCGCGAGACCGATGGTGAGAATTGAGGTGATCGCGGCAAGTTTCATTGTGGTTTTCATTTGATTCAATGGTTTTGGTTGCTGCCGGGTGTCGCGGTCGAGTGACCGAATCACTTTTTCGCGGACCTTAATAACCGGCTTCAAATGTAATACACCGTCCCCTCCGTAAACCCTTGATATTTCTGCGGGTTAGCCAATTTCACCACCGGTCTTGGCGCGATCAGACCGGCCTTTCGGACAGGTCGTTGGAAGTCTTTCCGCTCGCATCTGAATTTCATCCCCGAAGCTTCATTCCCCGCAGGCGAAGTGCGTTCGAAATAACCGAGACCGACGACAATGACATGGCCGCGCCCGCGATCATCGGGCTGAGCAAAGTTCCGGTGAAAGGATAGAGAATCCCCGCCGCGATAGGGATGCCGGCGATGTTGTAGATGAATGCGAAGAACAGGTTCTGACGGATGTTCCGCATCACGGCTTTGCTGGATCGGATAGCCCGCACGATGCCTGATAGATCTCCTTTCACCAAGGTGATGTGAGCGCTCTCGATCGCCACGTCGGTGCCGGTGCCCATCGCGATCCCGACGTTGGCCTCGGCGAGGGCCGGCGCGTCATTGATTCCATCACCCGCCATGGCGACCCGTCGTCCACTTGCTTTTAGACTGCTGATGAGCTTGATCTTGTCGGCGGGTGATAGACCGGCGTGGATCTCGTCGATTTTCAGTTCCCGCCCGACAGCACGGGCGGTGGCCTCGTTGTCGCCGGTGGCCATGACCAACCGGATGCCGAGACGGTGGAGTTCGGCGATGGCGGCAGGAGCGCTCTCCTTGATGGGATCGGCAATGGCGAACGTGGCCACGGCCGTGTCACCCCGTGCGACCCAGACGACGGTTTTCGCGTCTCTTTGGCTTTCTTCCGAGAACTTGGTTAGAATTTCAGAAAGCGCTGCTCCCCGGGATTCGATGAACGACTGTTTTCCCACATGCCAGATTTGCCCGTCCACGGTGCCGGAAATGCCGCCGCCGGTGGTGGATTGGAATCCGTCCACGGCGGGGATCGTGAGATTGGCCTCTCGGGCATGGTCAATGATGGCACGCGCTAACGGGTGTTCGCTCTGATTTTCCAAGGCCGCAGCAGCGGCCAACACGTCATTTGCCGTTAGCTCGGGAAGCACCGCGAAACGGGTGACTCGTGGTTTGCCGGCGGTGAGGGTTCCGGTTTTATCCATAACGAGCGTGTCCACTTTTTCAATGGTTTCAATGGCCTCGGCATCCTTCACCAGTATTCCCTCCTGCGCGGCCCGTCCGATGCCGACCATGATCGACACCGGGGTTGCTAGACCGAGGGCGCACGGACAAGCAATGATAAGCACCGCCACCGCGTTGATCAGACCGAGGGCCATCGCAGGTTCCGGCCCCCACACGGACCAGACGATAAATGTGATCACCGACGCGACCAACACGGCGGGCACAAAATAGCCCGCTACAGTATCCGCGGTTTTTTGGATCGGCGCTCGGCTGCGCTGGGCCTTGGAAACCATCTGGACGATCTGCGCGAGAAGCGTATCCGCACCCACCTTGCCGACGGTCATGACGAACGACCCCGTTTGGTTGATGGTGGCACCGACTACCGCGTCGCCGACCTGCTTTTTCACGGCGAGCGGCTCGCCGGTGATCATGGACTCATCAATGCTGCTCGCGCCTTCGCTGATAGTTCCGTCCAAGGGGATTTTCTCCCCCGGCTTCACGCGAAGGCGATCGCCCACGGCCAACCTTTCAACAGGCACCTGCTCTTCCGTTCCGTCTTCTTTCAAGCGGTTGGCGGATTTGGCCGAGAGATCCAGCAAAGCGCGGATCGACTGTCCCGTCCGGCTGCGGGCTTTCGCTTCCAGAAGCTGCCCTAACAAAACAAGCACCGTGATCACCGCAGCGGCCTCGAAGTAGAGTTCCACATTTCCATGATGACGGAACGAGGCTGGGAAGAGTCCTGGAGCGAGTACCGCAACCACGCCGTAAATGTAGGCCGCGCCGATTCCAATCGCGATCAGGGTGAACATGTTGAGGTTCCAGCCCTTGAACGAGCGCCAACCTTTCACGAAAAAGATTCCTCCGGCCCAGAACACCACTGGTGTCGCCAACACGAACTCGATCCATTTCGAAACATTCTTGGAAACGAATCCCTCCAAGGAAACTCCGGGGATCATCGGCAGCATGGCTAACAGCAGCACGGGGATGGTGAGCACCAACCCGATCCAGAACTTCCGTGAAAGGTCGCGGATCTCACGTTGGGCATGCTCGTCCGCCGTATTGGTCACCGCCTTGGGCTCAAGGGGCATACCGCACTTCGGGCAATCACCCGGGTGATCCTGCTCAATCTCCGGATGCATCGGGCAGGTGTAAATCGTCGGACCGCCGCCCGGCAAAGGGGTCACCTGTTCGAGAGCCATTCCGCATTTCGGGCAGTCCCCGGGTGAATCGGAAATGACCTCCGGGTGCATGGGGCAAGTGAACTGCCCAGGCTTTGCTCCGGATTCGATGGATGACTTCCCATGCTCATGCCCTCCGCAGCACGAAGGTTTGGTTGGCTCTGGAACGGCGGGACTTTGACAACATTTCATGGCGGTATTCGGTTTGATTTTAGGCTAAACGGCGCTTGTAGAGCGCGATGATTTCTTCAAGCCGCTTTTCAAGCAGCGCGGGTTTCGTCGCCGCATCGGTGACGCAATGACGGACGTGATCCTCAAGGAGCATGGCTTCCAAACTCCGCAGGGCGGAGTGGATGGAGGAAATGGTGTGGAGGATTTCCGGACATTCACGATTCTCCTCAATCATTCGTCCGACTCCTTGGACTTGGCCAACAATCTTCATGATGCGGGCCGACAGAGGTTTGGTTTGGTGGCAATTGCGCTGCATGCGAATAGGTATAGGGGGTATGGGTATCGTTGCAAGGAAATTTTTCCTTCTCGTCTGGAACATAATGAGACTCCGCGAATTCTGCTTAATGGAGGTCGCCTCGTTCACCGCTGGAGCGGCGGAACAGTTTGCACTGAACCCACTATTCCGCTTCTTCTTTGAGGCAGCAGCCGACTGGTGCGACTTCCTCATCATTTACAGAGAGCGGTTTTTCGTTATGTCGACAAGAGCCACCTCCGGTGCCCACATTTGAATTTCGCGCCGCCCCGCGCTGAGCCGAAATCACCGCCCCTACGTTGGCGTATCCTTATCATTCTCCCATATTACCACGCTTTTCTTCCAGGGTTTCGGTTTCTTAGGAGCGACCGCCTGCGGAGCTTCCTGATCGCTCGCGAGTTTGGGCAGACTTGTTTCGGGCGGAGGTATGGAATCCGTGGAAACGGATACAGCTGCAGGAACTTTTTCCACAATATCCGCCTCGGCTAAAGCAGTCTCGAAAGCCGCAACCTCGACTGCGGACTTAGTGGCAACAGGTGCCTGAGTGAAAGATTCCCCGGCGACGAGTTCTCTGACGAGAGGTTCCGCGGCACCTGGTTCCTTGGCACCGGGTTCCAGAGGGGTGGGTTCAAGCACAGGGTCCAGCACGGGCACGGGTTCGGGCACGGGTTCGGGCACGGCCGACGGCAAGTTCACGTTGTTGGAGGAGGTGGCGGGATGGGCGACCCACCGCCCTCGTCCGACGGCCGGCCGGAATGATCCGTGCCCGTGCGGTTCGGGCAGGAAGTACAAGGTCTGCCATCTCGATCGTGAGCTGCACCCGATCGTGGATCGGGGAGGGTGGCTGTATGCCAAGGCCTGACGCTACCTGCGTGACGGCCGAGAGGCTGACGTCGCGGGGGAATTGGCACACACGATGGCCGACGCGAGTCGC
>JANMSI010000055.1:0-4288 GCA_031389115.1 Akkermansiaceae bacterium | reverse complement strand
CAAGCAGCTCCTGATGGTGGCTGGCATGGAGAAGTATTTCCAGATCGCCCGCTGCTTCCGGGATGAAGACCTTCGCGCTGATAGGCAGCCCGAGTTCACCCAGATCGACATCGAGGCCAGCTTCGTCGGCCAGGACGACATCATCAAGCTGGTGGAAGGATTGTTAGTATCAATGTTCAAGGCCGGTCTCGGTATCGAGGTGCCGGGAAATTTCCCGCGCATGACCTATCAGGACGCGATGGACATCTACGGTTCTGACAAGCCGGACACCCGCTACGGCATGGAAATCACCGACCTTGGCGACGTTTTTGCGGCAACCGAGTTCAAGATCTTCCGCAGCATCGTGGACGGCGGAGGCGTGGTTCGAGCGATCAACGCCAAGGGCTTCGCCGGAATCACCACCGGCCAAATGAACCGGCTTAACGAGATCGCCGTGCAAGCCGGGCTTCCAGTGAAGAACCTCGCGTTCGTCAAGCTTGAAGGCGGGGAATACAAAAGCCCGCTTTGGAAAATTTTTACCGAAGCTGAAAAAGCGGCGGTCGTCGCCAAGCTCGATCTGGCGGAGGGCGACATCGTCTTCTTCGCCGCCGGCTCGCGCGAAAGCGTTAGTACCATCCTCGGCCGCGTCCGCACGGAAGCCGCCGTGATGATGGAGCTCAACAAGGACTCCACTAAATTCAACTTCCTATGGGTTGTCGATTTCCCGCTGCTTGCCCACGATGAGGAAACCGGCCACTGGGGCGCGGTGCACCACCCGTTCACGCGGCCTCACCCGGACGACATCGCGAAGCTGGACGCCGGCGATTATGCCAATGTTAGAGCCGTGGCCTACGACGTGGTCCTTAACGGCTACGAACTCGGAGGCGGCTCGATCAGGATTCATGAAAAGGATCTCCAAGCACAAATGTTCAGCGTGTTAGGTGTGGGGCCTGAAGAACAACAGATCAAATTCGGTCACCTTCTCGATGCGTTCCGCTTCGGCGCGCCGCCGCACGGTGGTCTCGCGCTGGGCCTTGATCGCATCGCGATGCTGGTCGCCGGCGAGGACAGCATCCGCGAGGTGATTGCCTTTCCGAAAAATAACAAGGGAGCCGATCTCATGGCCCACAGTCCATGCCAGATCGAGCACAAGCTGCTGCGCGAGGTTTACGTCCAGTCCACTTGGAAGGACCCGAAAGCACCTCAATAAAGAGGTGGATGTCGCGTCCACCTGTCGCGGAACCGCTTGCACCAGCACAGCGTGGCGCACTCTGGAGACGGATGCCTCAACCTCGGTTCATCGCTACTGTCCGGCCAGATATGCACGGTGCATGGTTCCAACGTGCAAATTGCCGTGTTCCCAAAATTTCGCCAGGATCGCACTGCCCCTGAATCCCTTTCAGTTTAAGGGATAAACCCATATTGAGGCCTTTGAGGCACGATGGTATGGGGATTGCAAAGGGCCGGAAGCGCAAGCACTCCCCGGAACGAATTGTTCCCTAATTCTAACATCACCTACACTGACTATGAAAACCACACTGTTTCTAACACTCCTGTCCGCCCTCCCAGCTCTCGCGGGGACTTCCGAGGTTACCACCCAATACACCCCACCCGCTCAGATGCAGGACACGTGGAGCTGGTTCGCCGGCGGCACGGGCGGCTATCTGCTCGAATTGGAAGAGGACATGTACACCTTCCAACTCGGGGCCAAGTCCCCTTGGTCCGTGGCCGGGTGGAGCGTGGCTCTCTTTGCGGAGGTGGGGTGGACGGAAAATCACGATGTCGAGCATGAGTTCGACATCGTGCCGCTCACCTTCAACGTGAAGCTGGAGAAAGCGCTTTCCGGCGGACTGGCTCTCTACGCGGGCGGCGGCGTCGGAACCAGTTATGTCGATGAAATCGACTACAATTCCGACGATGATTGGATCTTCAGCGCACAGGTTTTCGCCGGATTGGCCTACCATGTCAGCGAATCCTTCGAGATATTCGGCGGTGCTCGCTGGATTTATTTCGATGATCCTAGCTTCGATAGTGTCGAGCTCGGTGACGACTGGCTGATCGAAGGAGGAATCCGCTTTCACTTCTGAGGGCGGTCCGTGCGGGGATCTTACGGGTTCGCTCGGTTTTTCGAGTAGCGCTGCGCTTGCGTTTGGATCACCCGTTGCGGGATTCGAAAGTGCGCGGCGATCGACTTGACGCGCCGATGCGGGGAACCGTGGGTAGCCGAAGACCGATTCGGTTCCGTGAGAACCCAGCCTAAAAACGCCTCAAGCCGGTAGCCGGCTGCCATCGCGTAGCGGGCGCCGGCAATGTCGGCTTTCAGTTCGTTGGTAGGGTTGGTGCGCGCGTGGGTTCCTAGATTTTCGATTCGGTGGGCGAATTCGTGCCCGAAGATAAACGCCCAGGTATTCGGCGGCACCGTCCGGGCGGCGACAGGATGGAGGTAGATCGTGCAATCGTCCAAGCCACCGCTGATTCTTGCCAGCGGGCCGGGATTTCCTCCAAATTTCAGCCGCCAGTGGATCACGCGGCCCGAGGCGCGGGCCACCTCCGCGGCGACTGTTTGAAGTTCCGCGAAATTCGCCGGGGGGCGATAGCGTGGGTCCGGGCGGTTGTTCGTAGCCCGCCGGATTGCGGGCGGCGTAGGTCGCGTGATTGGAGCCGGTTGGCGCTTGCGGGAAGTCGGTTGCGCCGAGGTGTTGCAGGCCGGACCAATCAGCAGCAAAACGACGGCGAGCAGCGGCAGTTTTCCGAGCAGCGGGCGGGGCCAAGGGCGGTGGGTCATCATGGGGCTTATCCGTAGCCTATGAAACTTGCGAAGAAAGGTAAATGGAGCGAAGAAGTCGCGGCTCGGGACAATCACGTTTGCACTCGGTCGGGCGCTCGACAGAAGTAAGGCTCTCCATGATTTTTCCATCGGCACCGACAGTCCGAAACTTCCGCACCGATGTGGGAGGAATTTCCATGCATGGCACGGTTTTGAGCCAGGAAATGACGGGGGCCGACATTCCTAACTGGGTGCTGGTGCATGGCTTGGGAATGTCCGGCCGCTACCTGATGCCGATGGCGCAGCTGCTGGCTGGCCATGGCAGGGTGTATCTCCCGGACCTTCCCGGCTTCGGCCGCAGCGGAAATCCGCCGCAGGTCCTGTCCATCCCCCAGCTGGCCGATGCGCTCGCGGCGTGGATGGCGTCCCAGCCGCTCGGCGTTCCCGTTCTGATAGGAAATTCCCTGGGAGCGCAGGTCATCGTGGATTTCGCCGTGCGCTATCCCGAACGGTTGGCGGGCGCGGTGCTGGTAGGTCCGACGGCCGATCCCCATGCGCTTAAAGTATCCACCCACCTGGGTCGCCTGTTAGTCGATATTTGGCGCGAGCCGGCGGGGCTCTATGGGATGGGACTTGCCGACTACCTGCGGGCGGGATTCGGGCGCTGTTTGCGAACCCTGCGCCATGCCTTGGCGGATCCCGTTGTGGGGAAACTGCCTTCAATCCGTTGCCCGGTGCTGATTGTCCGCGGTGGGCGCGATCCCATCGTGCCGCAACGCTGGGTGGAACTGGCGACCGGGTTGATTCCCAATGCGCGGCTCGTGATCATTCCCGCTGCGGCGCACGCGGTGAATTTCGACGCCCCGGAGGCCTTGGTTGCGGAGGTGCTGGATTTTCACAATCAGGAGAATGTCCACGCCCCTCGCGGGTGATGAACCACTCACCGCGCCCTTCGGGGAATTTCCTTCTTCACCGGAGTGCGCCGCGCTTGAATCGCCCGACCCGATCGGGCCGTTGACGTTTCCCAGCATTCTCCCTCAAAACCAGTCCCCACATGAAAAAGACCCTTCTGTTATTGTTAGCCGGCGCGCTGTTCGTGCAGGCCGCACCTTCCAAACAATGGACTCCTGAAGAGGCCAACGCTTGGTATGCCAAGCAGCCATGGCTCGTCGGCGCGAACTACGTGCCCGCCACTTCGATCAGCCAGCTCGAAATGTGGCAGGAGGAAACCTGGGACCCCAAGCGCATCGACCTCGAGCTCGGCTGGGCGGAAGGGCTCGGCTTCAATACGATGCGCGTGTTCCTCCACGACATCCCATGGCAGACTGAGATGCAACGGATTTTTGGACCGGTGTTGGTTTAGTTAAGAGAGTGGATTTGGGCCTCGAACTGGGCTGGGGGTTGGTAGCCTAGCGACGAGTGTTTGCGGTGCGTGTTGTAGTAGGCTTCGATGTATTCGAAGATCTCGGTGCGGGCGTCACTGCCGTCGATGAAGCTGCCGTCCTGAAGCATTTCGGTTTTCAGGGTGCCCATGAAGGATTC
>JANMSI010000034.1:0-39071 GCA_031389115.1 Akkermansiaceae bacterium | reverse complement strand
AGGACGTGGTCAGCAGGCTGACCACTCCAAAGCGGCAGCAGGCTGCCGCAGTCCAAGTGGCCCCGGAACTCGTCCCGTCCCCGATGCCGGAGGCCACCACTCCAACCGAACCCGCCGAATCCTCCCGCCCCACCCATCCCGACGGATTGGAGAAAAGCGAGCTGATGGCAATCCTGCGTGAAGTCCTAACCGAACATGGTCCTTGCGACCGCGACACCCTGATCAAACAAGCCGCGACTTCCCTCGGCTTTCAACGCGTGCGCGAGAGCCTCGCTGACAGCCTCAGCAATGTCATCCGCACCGCCGTCAGACGCCAGGTGCTCCTGAACGGCGGCAGCACCTACAGCGTCAACCGCGCCGGCATCGCGGATTTCGACATGGAATTCCTTAAAACCCAATTCCTCGCCGCCGTCTCCGAACAAGGCCGTGTCTGGACCGACCGCGACGACGCCATCCGCGCCTTCGCCCGCTGGTTCGGCTTCCGCCGCACCGGCAAGGTCATCGAAGAAACCGCCCAAAATCTGATCAGCCGCCTGCTTCGCGGGGGACGGTTGGAAAAAGACGGAATTTTCATTCGACGGATATAGAACCTCAGGCATTTTTGGAGCAGCGACGATTGGATGCCTTGCGTTGGAGATTTTTCTGTTTCCGGGGAAGGTTTTTCTTGTCAGCCCCGGCCCGGTTCCTCATACATCCGCCCCGCGCAAGCGGAATGGGTAGATGCCCGAGTGGCTAAAGGGGGCAGACTGTAAATCTGCTAGCGTAAGCTTACGTTGGTTCGAATCCATCTCTACCCACCATTCACTTGTTCAGCGGGTTGGCGGGATCAGCCAGGAACGCTTGGCGGGGGTGATATGGGGTGGCTTCAGGTAGATCGGTTGGGGAGCCGAGCGCAACCACCCGTCGCGCGTCCCGGGGTCCGCGGATTTCCACGCTTCCCAGAGTCGCTCCGCGGTTGGAAATTCCACGCGGACTTGTTCAAGAAGATCGGCAGGAAGGGGAAAGCGGCTGGAATCTTCGAAGGAAAAAACCGGGAGACCGGCGGCGAGCGCCTCCTGGACGATCGCCTCAAGTCCGCGCGCATCGCTCAGCTCAGGTTCCGCCAGCAATCGGAACCGATGCATCCTCGCCGTCCAAAAACTGCCCCGTCGCGCGTCGCCGATGGCCAAACATGGAGCGCCGGCCTGGGCCGAAGTCACGGCGAGGATCGATGGCACCGCGGCCACCGGGCAATCTGCGGCAATGGCAACTCCCTGCGCTGCGGCGATTCCCACGCGGGTGCCGCTGTAGCTTCCGGGCCCGCTGCCGACGATGACCAAGCCGATGTCGTCCTGCTCCCGCGAGTCGAGCAGGACCTTCAGCGGGGAAAACAGTGCGGCATTGTGGCTGCGGTCGCTGGTGAATTGGCACTGCTCCAGGCGACCGTCCGGCGCGATGGTCGCGAGAGAGCCGAATGGCGTGGAAGTTTCGAGAACCAAGGTGAACGTGCCGGGCATGGGATGACGCTAGGAGTTGCTCCGGGAACCCGCCAGCCTTGCATTGCGAAGAAAGGTGTCCCGGCTGTCTCAGCGGGGATCCATGGCCTCCGTTCCCGGCTGAGACAGCCGGGACACAATCTGCGGTCTTGCGTGGGGAGTCGCAAACGGCTTTGTTGCGGCGTGGCGCTGCGGCGCTGGACAGTGCGGGAAATTCACCATGGTTAGTTTGAAAATCACAACTTTCGCCCTGCTTGGCGTCGCTCTGGCGTCGCCGTCGTGTGTCCCTCCCAAAGCAATCGTGATCGCGGCGGCACCGGCGGTGAAGAAGGAGGCAAAGAAGGATCCCGCGCCACTCGTTTCGGAACCGCCCATTCCAGCATTGCCGGACGAGGGAATCCGCATGCCCAACATGCTGGACCTGCCGAGCGATGGGGATTTCCGGGCCACGGCACCGGTGGTGCCAAGAAACGATCCGAGTTCGGGGTCGGTATTTGTCCGGCCGCCGACGGATCCTCCATCGCGGGTGAAGCCGAAGCCGACGGAGTGATTTTTTCAACGCTGATTGAAGCGCGACATCTCGCGCTGAGCCTCGCGGAGCTCGACGCGTTCCTTCAAATCCTGACGCTGGTCTGAGTGGGTTTTGCCCTTGCCCACGCCGATCTCGACCTTCACCCGCCTGTTCTGCCAATACATCCGCAGCAGTGGCAGCGAGCAGCCTTTGACCTGGGTGGCGTTGGCGAGCTTAAGGATTTCCCGCTTGTGGAGCAGCAACCGGCGCGGGCGTTTCTCGGCGTGATTGTACCACTCGCCGGCGGTTTGCCATGGCTGGATGTTGCAGCCGTAGAGAAAAAGCTGGTTGTTTTCGACGCGGGCGAACGCGTCGGAAATGTTGACCTTGCCGGCCCGGATCGACTTGACCTCGGTGCCTTTCAGCTCGATTCCGGCCTCGAATTTCTCCGTGATGTTGAAATCGCGCCCGGCTTTCCGGTTGGTGGCGATTTCCGCGCTCATGGGACGGCTCGGTGGTTAGAAAGCCCGCTTCAGGGTGCTTCCTTGTGAATCAGCCGGATTTTGCCCTCAATGATTTCGGTGAGGGCGATGTCCGCGACGCCCATGCTCGGGCGGGTGGCAATTAGAGGGGACCGGCCGCTGTTCAACTGCCTGACGCGCTGGGAGACCAGATTGACCAAGACTAACGGGTCGGTGACAATTTCAGAGGCCTTATCGAGAAGATCGCTTTTCATAGGGGAACCGGGAAATCGCGAAATCGGCTTTGCTTGCTCAAACGGGATGACGTTTTCGGGAAGCGCGGACGGTTTTTTTTCGCTCAAAACAATGGGATGGGAGAGATTTTCCGGTTTTAACGCCGGGCCGATGGTCAAACCAGAGAATCGAGAATCTGACAAGCCTTATCTGGTTGTTTGGAAAAAGGTTTTTTGAAGCGCTTATTTCGGCATCAAATCGATGCCGAAGCGGCGGAGCAGGATCACCGTCAGCCAGAAAAAGCCTATGGTGATCACGCAGTTCGCGGCCAGGGTGGTCCAGAAGCTCCAGCCATTCCGCAACATCCACGGGATGATCAGGAACATCGGCAGGGTGGGGAGGACAAACCAAAACGTGCCCTCGGCGTGATTGGCCAGCCGTTGGGGGGATTGCCCGGCGTGGTGCATCCAGATCATGGCGACCAGCGAGGTCAGCGGCAGGGCAATGAGCAGGGCGGAGAGCCGGTCGCTGACGAGCTGGATCTTGGTGACGACCACGATGATCAGGGCGCTGAGAAACAGCTTGCCGAGATCCAGCGGAGTGAAGGTGAGGATCTTATCCCAGGGGATGCGGTTCATCGGGAAGGGGACTTGCGGCTGCCGGGAAGATAGGGGTAGCCTGCCACCATGCAAGCTGCCTGTCTGGTTTATGCCGCACTCGTTTTTCTAACCGGATGCGCGTCCGCCACCAGTCCGCAGGGGGGAAATCTCACCGCCGCACAGAAAACGGCGATCGGCCGGAAAATCTGGCAGAACGAGTGCGCGGGCAGCGTCGCCGGACTGACCACCTGGAATGCGGGCGAGGAATTTCCCTCGCTGGGCATCGGCCACTTCATCTGGTATCCGGCGGGATTCAAGGGGCGCTTTGAGGAGAGCTGGCCGCAGTTCGCGGCATTCGCCCGCCAGCGCGGCGCAAAATTGCCGGCGGTGGCGCTGGAGAGACACAGCCCGTGGCGGAGCAAGGCGGAGTTTCAAGCGGATTTCAAGCGGCCTCGGCTGACTGCCTTGCGCACGTGGCTGGCAGAGAATGTGGGGCTGCAAACGGATTTCATCATCGCCCGTTCGCGCGCGGCACTGTCCAAAATCCTAGTGGCGGCTCCCGCGAGCGAAAAGGCGCGAATCGAGGCAAACTACCGGAAAGTCGCCACCACCTCGCAGGGGATCTACGCCCTCATCGACTATGTGAATTTCAAAGGCGACGGCACGCAGGATTCGGAGAAATACCAAGGTCAAGGGTGGGGCCTGATGCAGGTCCTCGGCGGGATGAAAGACGTGCCAGCCGGGGCAGCCGCGGCGACCGAATTCGCGGCGTCCGCCAAACGAATGCTCTCCCGCCGCATTGCGAACTCGCCCCCAGCCCGCGGCGAAAAGCGCTGGGAGGAAGGCTGGCACAATCGTTGTTCCACCTACGCGAGGCCGTTGTGAGCCCCGATGTTGCGGCGACCGGCGATCGCCACTACGTTCACACCCCGCATGAAATGTTGTTCCAGCCCGGCCAATCCTGATCCACCCAAGCCTGCGTGTTGCAGCGGACATGAGCCTGTGAAGTCATCCGCAGCCAAGCCCGGACAATTCACCTGCCCGATGCATCCCGAGGTCGTTTCCGATTCGCCCGGTGACTGCCCGAAATGCGGGATGGCCTTGGAACCCGTGGCGGTGTCCAGCGCACCGGACGAGCACGCCGAACGTGAAATCCGCGATCTATCCAAAAAATTCCGGCTGGGCCTAACGCTAACCGTCCCGGTGCTGTTACTGGCCATGCTGCCGATGATCCCCGGAATCTCTCTTGGTGAATTCATTTCCAATGACGTCTCGAAATGGATCCAGCTCGTTCTAGCAACTCCGGTGGTGTTTTGGGTCGGCGGAATCTTTTTCGCGAAAGGCTGGCGATCGTTTAGGGGGTGGAACCTGAATATGTTTACCCTGATCGCGATCGGCATCGGAGCGGCCTATCTTTACAGCGTTGTGGCGGTGTTGGTTCCGGGGCTGTTCCCGCTGTCGTTCCGCCATCATGGAAACGTGGAGCTCTATTTCGAAGCCGCTGCGGTGATCACCGTGCTCGTTCTGCTAGGACAACTGCTTGAAGCGAAAGCGCGCAGCCGGACCGGCGAGTCTATCCGGGCGCTGCTCGACCTAACGGCCAAATCCGCGAATCGCCTGAATGACGACGGGACCGAAGAACAGGTGCCCGTGGAAACGCTCGCCGTTGGCAACCGGCTCCGCGTCAAGCCCGGCGAGAAAATTCCCTTGGATGGAACGATCCAGAAAGGCTCCAGCAGCATCGACGAATCCATGATCACTGGCGAACCGCTGCCGGTGAAAAAGGAAACCGGCGATCCGGTGGTCGGTGCCACCCTCAATCAAACCGGCTCCTTCGTGATGACCGTCGGCAAGGTGGGTGCGGACACGCTTCTCGCACAAATCGTCCAGATGGTGTCCACGGCGCAACGCAGCCGCGCGCCGATCCAAAAGACCGCCGACAAGGTCGCCGGCTACTTCGTGCCCGCCGTGCTGTTAGCCTCGCTGCTCACCTTCATCGTGTGGTCCGTTTTGGGACCGGCCCCCGCGATGGCGCTCGGCCTGATCAACGCGGTGGCCGTGCTGATCATCGCCTGTCCCTGTGCGCTGGGGCTGGCGACGCCGGTTTCCATCATGGTAGGCATCGGCCGCGCCGCGCAGGAAGGAGTCCTCGTTAGAGACGCCGAGGCCATCGAAACCACAGAGAAAATCGACACGCTCGTTATGGACAAGACCGGGACGCTCACCGCCGGCAAGCCGCGCGTTGTCCGATTTACCGCTTCGCCCGACTCGGACCGAAACGAAGTGTTGGCCGCTGCCGCCGCGTTAGAGCGCCAGAGCGAGCACCCGCTTGCCAGCGCCATCATCGCCCATGCCAGTGCCGCAGATCTAACTCTCCCCGCGGTGGCGGATTTCCAGTCCACCACCGGCGGCGGAATTTCCGGCAACGTGAACGGACAGCTCTGGCTAGTCGGGAATCAAGCGTTCCTCGAATCCCAAGGCGTCTCCGTTTCCGCAGGGGAAAATCAGGGTGAGGCGCAAACCGTCGTCTGGGTCGCGCGGGGAAAATCGGCGGTGGCATCCTTCGCCATTGCCGATCCGATTAAGGACAGCGCGCCCGCCGCCATTGCCGAATTGCATCGTCTCGGAATCCGGCTGGTCATGGCCACCGGCGACAATGACGCGACCGCCCGCGCCGTGGGCAGGGAGCTGAAAATCGACGAGATCCACGCCGGTCTATCACCTGCTAACAAGATCCAGCTCATCCGCGATTTGAAAGCCGGCGGACGCCGTGTCGCCATGGCCGGCGATGGCATCAACGACGCACCCGCCCTCGCCGAGGCCCACGTCGGCATCGCCATGGGCACCGGCACGGACGTGGCCATCGAGAGCGCCCACATCACTCTGGTGAAGGGCGATCTATCAGGCATCGTGCGGGCCATCCGGTCCAGCAAGGCCGTAATGCGAAACATCCGCCAGAACCTGTTCTTTGCTTTCATCTATAACATCGCGGGCATCCCCATCGCGGCGGGAATCCTCTATCCGTTCACCGGCACCCTCCTCAGCCCGATGATTGCCGGCGCGGCCATGTCGCTATCGTCGGTCTCGGTCATCACCAATGCCCTGCGCCTAAGAAACATGAAGCTTCGCGATTGAGATTCGTGAAATGGGCCTTGCCCCGCCGCGCCTGAGTTGTTTGAACGAGGCCGTTCCCATCCGTTGTGACCATCAACCGTAAACGAGTCTTCTGGCAGCTCACCGCACTCATGCTGGTGTTGCAGTTGCTTGCTTTGAATGCGATGGCGGCCAGTAGCTCGCTTCACAAGCGCTGTCACGACCACGCGGACGATCCTGCCCATGAGTGTGCGGTCACGCTGATGCTGCATGGCGGGTATGATCAGGTAACGCCCACGGTCATGCCGGTGGATCAAGTTGCGGTCCTGCCGCAACTGCCGCCGGATCTAGCAGTCGCACTCCACCTGATGCCGTCCCATTTGGTCGGCGGGGTGCTCGCGCACGCACCTCCCCGCGGGCCGTAGGTAAGTCCGGCCCCCAAGGAAGTGTTTGTTAGCGGTTAAACGGCGTCTTGGCGGCGCGTGTCGTTGTGCCGCGATTGTCTTTTCCGCGCCGTCGTCATTTTTTCTAAAATCGTACCATGAAACCAAATTTTCGTTCCCTGTTTACCGGCGTCAGCTTCATCGCGGCTTCGGCTCCGCTGCTCCGTTCTCAAGAAGCAACCTTGCTCGATGAACTCGTCGTCACCGCTTCTCCCTTTAACTTGACCCTGTTCCAAATGGTCCAGCCCGCCACTGTTTTGAAAGGCAAAGATCTGCAATTGAAACTCGCGCCGACCCTCGGCGAAACCCTCAACAACGAAGCCGGTATCAGTTCCACCGGATTTGGCCCAGGTGCCAGCCGGCCCATCGTCCGCGGTCTCGGGGACGACCGGGTGAGAGTGCTACAAAACGGCACTTCCGTGCTCGATGTCTCCAATGTCAGCCCTGATCACGCGGTCGCGACCGACCCGCTGACCATCCGCTCCGTGGAGGTGGTGCGCGGTCCCGCGACGCTGCTTTACGGACCTAACACCATCGGCGGCGTGGTCAATGTGATCGACGACCGGATCCCGCAGGAGCGCTTCACCGGCACCTGGCCGACGGGGAAATTCGAAACTACCGCAGGTTCCGCCGACGAGTTGTTTTCTCAAGCAGGCGCAATCACCTGGGGCGCCGGGCCGATCGTTTTCCATCTCGATGGCTTCAACCGCGACTCGAATGACATCGACATCCCGGGTTACGCGCGTTCCGAGGCATTGCGAAAAGCCGATCCGCTGCCACCGGGCGAGGAAGAAGCCCGCGACACCCTTCCTAACAGCGCCACCGAATCCAAAGGCGCGGGCCTCGGCGCGTCCTATGTCTGGGACAAGGGCTTCCTCGGATTTTCATTCTCGGGCGTGGATTCCACCTATGGCACCGTCGCCGAACCGGATGTGACCATCGACCTGCGCCAGCGCCGCTGGGACATGCGCGGAGCGATTTACACGCCCACCTCGTGGATCAAGGAAATCAACTTCAAGCTCGGCCACTCGGACTACGATCACACCGAGTTCGAAGGCAGCGAGGTGGGGACGAAATTTTTGATCGAGGGCTATGATGGCCGCATCGAGTTGCTGCATGAAAAAATTGGAATGTTAGAAGGTGCGGTCGGGTTCGAGTCGCAATACAGCGAATTTTCCGCCCTTGGCGCGGAGGCGTTTTTGCCCCCGGTGGAGAATTCCGTGAACTCGCTGTTCTTTTTCGAGGAAATTCCGCTCGACAAGGTCCGCCTGCAGTTCGGGGCGCGGTATGATCATCAGACGAACGAAACGGAAGCCACCGCCGCTTTCGGCCCCGGCGTTGATCGAGAATTCGACGGCTTCAGCACCTCGGCGGGGATCGTTTACACTCCGGTCGAAGATTACGCCGTCGCGCTGTCGCTCGCCTACACGCAGCGCCCGCCGAACTATGTCGAACTCTTCGCAAACGGTCCGCACGTGGCCACCGGCACGTTCGAAGTTGGCGATCCGAATTTGGACACCGAAGACTCACTATCGTTAGATCTCTCCCTGAGGAAACGAGCGGGTCGCGTCACCGGCAGCGTCAGCGGCTTCTATTATCGGTTCAACGACTTCGTCAGCAACCAACCGACGGGAGGCGTGGATCCCATTGATTCACTGCCGATCTATGCCTATCAGCCCATCGGTGCGAATTTTTATGGCGGTGAAATCGAAACCACGTTCCACCTCATGGAGGCGAAGGAATCCGCACCCATCACCAGCTCGAAATCGCCCGTTCCGTCTAACATTCCTGCCAGCGGCCAGCGACTCGATTTGATCTTTCGCGCCGACTACGTCCACGCGGAGGACCGGGGTACCGGCGAGCCAATTCCGCGCATTCCACCATTCCGGACGAGTGCGGCTTTCGACTACTCCATCGGTCAGTTTGCTGCCCGTCTGGAAGGCCAGTATGCCTTCTCGCAACACCGCCACGCGGACTACGAATTGCCGACGGAAGCCTATTTCCTCGTGAACGCCAGCATCAGCTACGACATGAACTTCGGCGGCGTGGACACGACGATCTATCTGAAAGGAACCAACCTCACCAACGAGGAAGCCCGCCAGAGCACATCGTTTCTAAAGGACATCGCGCCACTCGCCGGGCGTGGAGTCGCCGTGGGCCTGCGCGCGGAGTTCTGATAGGCACACCCAATCCCAGGCCGGCCCGGTCCGCCGGGCCGGCTTCATTCGCCCGCAGGAGGCGAACCGTGGCGCTTAAATTGCCTTGCATCGACCGCTTTGTGTGGTTCGCTACGCCGTCTTGAAGGGTTGTGCAACATGGTTGATGATGGTCGGCATCCTGGTCGGATTGTCTCTCCGCGTCTTTGGTTCAGTGGACTTTCATCCTGCGATTGAGACGAGTTGCACGCCGCACGTCGAAGCTTGCTGCATCGATCTTACCGATGCGTCCTCGCCGCAAGATCACCCACATGACGAGCACGACTGCCCGCTCGAGCACCATCACCATCACGGAAATTGCTCCCATGTGCTGCCACTGACGGTGGATCAAAATTTGCAGCATCGTTTCGGAATTCCTGATTCGTCATGGTTAGGCGTTCGCCACGAAGGCGAAGTGCCGCCGGACGGACCTTATTTGAGTTCGGAAAAACCGCCGTTGATCTGAGCGCCCTTTCTCGCGCTCCGGCGTGCCTTTGAGGCGCGCTGTCATTCCCCGCTTGGCACCTTTTAGCCAGCTTGGGATCAACCTTCAAAACCGTTTTTCCCAGTCCCACGCACCATTGCGGCGCGAACACATCCCTCAACTAACATGTCCAGAATTTTTCCCATGGCCGCGCTGGCGCTTGCCACCATGGCTCTGCCGCTTGGTGCGGAACCCGTCGTCATCGTCTCGCTCGCTAGCATCGGCAACCGCATCCGTGCTCAAAACCCCGATCTCGCCGCCGCGCGCTTCCGCATCCAGGAAGCGCTCGGCCGCATGAATCAGTCCGGTCGTCTAACCAATCCTGAGTTCGATACTTCACTCGAACACAATCCCCGTTTCCGCGAGGGAAGAATCGAAGTCGGTTTTTCCCAACGTTTTCCCGTCACCGATCGGTTGCGACTGGAAAAGGCGGTCTCAGCGACGGAACTTAGAACGTCCGAATCCGAAGTCCGTGAAATCGAACGCCTGTTAGTCGGGAAAGCCTGCGAAGCGGTGGTCAAGGTCCTGGCCTCACGCCAGCGCCGCGATCTCCTGCGCCAGCAATCCACCGTCTCGAAGGATTTTTCCGATTTCCTGGCAGACGCCGCTGCCAAAGGCGAAGGCTCGCCGTTAGATGCAGGGCAGGCAAAGCTGGAATCTGCCAGCCTTTCCACCGAGATTCGGCAACTGGAGGCAAGTGAGGCAGCCCTCGTCGGCGAGCTGAAGCCCTTGCTGGGAATGAGGCCGGGTGAAGCGATTGAGGTCGGCGGTGATTTGCCGCAGCCGTTACTGCCTGCGGTCGGCGTCGATCCATCGCGCCGCCCCGATTTCCAGGTCGCTAGGCTGGAAGCGCTTGCGGCAGCGCAAAACGTCGCCCTCGAACAAGCCCGCCGCTACGAGGACGTGGAAGGCGGGATTTTCACCGGCCTCGAACGGACGGAGGATGCGCCGGACGGCTATGAGAATGAAGCGGTCGTCGGCGTTCGATTCAAAATGGCCCTGCCATTCTGGAATAAGAACGAGGGTAACATTCAGGAAGCCGAAGCGCGAAAGATCCGGAAGGAGAAGGAAGCCATCGCCCTGAGCCGTGGCATCCGGTTAGAAGCGGAAGGCGCACTCGCCGAGATGCGGGAGTGGGCAAAGCTGATTCGAGAAATCACCGACACGCTGCTCCCGCTCGCTGACGAACAATCCACGCTGGCTGAAACCACCTACCGCAATGGCCAGGGTGAGATCCAATCCGTGCTGCGCTCCCGCGAGAAGCGCCTGCAACTCGCAGCCGCCAGACTGGACGGCCTTCGGGAGTTCCACCTTGCCCGCGTCCGCCACGAAACCGCGCTCGCGAAACCTTGAATCAATTTTTTATGAAACTTTATCTAACCCTCTATCTGTCGCTCTTCAGCGTTTCTAACATCCACGCCGCTCCTGACGCCAACACCGTAGTCCTCGACGAAACCGGGGTGAAGAACCTCCGAATCGAGACGGTCGAGGCCGTGGAGATCGACTTCGAGGAAACCGTTTTTGCCCTTGGCCGGATCGCTGAAATTCCGGAACGACACGGCGTCGTCAGCAGTCGGATTTCCGGTCGGGTGATCGGCTTGGATGCCCAGGAAGGCGACACCGTGGCGGCGGACCAAGTCCTCGTCCGCGTCGAAAGCCGCCAGCCGGGAAATCCGCCGCCCGTGATCGAACTGAGAGCGCCGATCGGCGGTTTGTTAGTCGAGTCTCACACTCGCATCGGCGAGCCGGTGGAACCCGACAAGGAACTGTTGGACATTTCCGACCTGAGCGAGGTTCTCGCCATTGCGCGGGTCCCCGAAAATCATGCCAGCAAGCTTGCGCCCGGCAGCAAGGCGCACATCCGGGTTTCCGCATTGGGCGAAAAGGTGTTGGGGGGCGAAATGATCCGCTTTGGAACTTCGGCTGACCGCGAAAGCGGCACCATCGATGCGGTCTTCAAGCTCACCAACCCCGAGCTGCGGCTGCGCCCCGATATGCGGGCCGAGTTCTCCATCGTGCTCAGCAAGCGTCCCAACGTGATCAGCGTTCCCCGCGCCGCGTTGCAAGGCGAGGCGGCTAACCGATTCATTTACGTTAAGCACTTTGAGCTGCCGAACGCTTTTATCAAATCCCCCGTGCAGGTCGGCCAGATGAACGACCGTTTCGTCGAAATCACCAGCGGCTTGCTGCCCGCCGATGAGGTCGTCACCCGCGGAGCCTATTCCCTCTCCTTCGCAGGAGCCAGCAGCGTCTCGCTCAAGGACGCGCTCGATGCCGCCCACGGCCACGAGCACGCCGCCGATGGCGGGGAACTAACACCCGAGAAATCGGCGGAAATGGCGAAAGCCAAAGGCGGGGATGACCACGCCCGCGAGGGAGCCAGCCCGCTGTGGAAATATGCCAGCGGAGTTCTTTTCCTGCTGCTGTTAGCCAGCTTGTTCACCCGCGGCAAACTTTCCGGGAAAACGGCATGATGGCGATCCCCTCACTTCCAAGGATTATGAAAGCGCGCTCCGCTTCCCTCGAAATCGGCGACATTTCTCGTGATCACCGTGAGCCCGTGCTCCAGCGCGGTCGCCGCGAGCAGCAGATCCTGAGAGGGCAGTTGGGTTGCGGCCATAAGCCGGCCCCAGCGATCTGCGATTTCCACACTGATCGGCAATATCGTTGCCTCATACTTGATCTTTATCGCCCCGAGCCATTGTTCGATCGCCTGTGCCTGTTGCGGATCCTTACGGCGCTTATCTTCAATGCCGCGACGGATTTCGCCAAGTGTCACCACGCTCAACGCACACAAGCTCGGGTCGTTTGCCACCGCCCACGCTTGGACTCCATCGTTCGCACGGTCGTTTTTTCGCAATTCGGAAACGAGATTCGTATCAAGCAAGTAGCGCATCAGAGTTCTACCTCGCGGCGGCTCCATTGCCGGCGATTTGTCCCAAATTCGAAATCCGGTGCAATCCTGCCCAACTCTCTGAGGTCGTCAAACAACGTGGACTTTTCACCCGTCCCTGCTGGGGCCAGCGCCTCTTGCAAAATCCGGCGGTGCTCCTCCTCAGCGGAAACCCCGTGTTCCGCAGCACGCTGTTTCAGCGATTTCGCAAGCGCGTCCGATATGTTTCTCACCAACAACTGAGCCATATGGAAACCGTGCTATCACCGCTATCAACCGTCAAACCATTTTCCCATGCTCAATAAAATGATTCATTGGTCACTCGCCAACCGGGCAGTGATCATCGGGGTTTCCATTCTCCTGATGGTGATGGGTCTGCGCACCGCTACGGAATTGCCCGTCGAGGTGCTTCCCGACCTAACGAAACCCACCGTCATCATCCTGACGGAATCTCCCGGGCTGGCGCCGGAAGAAGTGGAAACCCGCGTTACCCAACCGATCGAAAGCGCCCTGATGGGCGTGGCGGAACTCACCCGCTTACGTTCTAACTCCGACGTTTCCCTGTCGCTCGTCTATGCCGAGTTCGGCTGGGATACTGACATTTACAAGGCACGGATGCTGGTGCAGGAACGCCTGCAGGGTGTGCGCGAGCAGTTGCCGGAAGGAGTCCAACCGTTCATGACCCCAGTCGCTTCGCTGATGGGAGAGATCCTGTTAGTGGGTGTGCGTTCCACCATCAAGGAGGGCGAGCCGGGCTACATGCCCCCATCGGATGTCCGCACGATGGCCGATTGGACGATCAAGCGCCGCCTGCAAAGCGTCTCCGGCATTGCCGAAATCCTCAACATGGGTGGCGGCGTCAAGCAGATCGAAATCCAACCCGATCCTTACAAAATGCAGGCCAACGGGGTCAGCTTTGCGGAACTAGAGAAAGCCGCAAGGGAATCGGCCAACACCACCACCGGCGGATTTCTCAACACCGGCCCAACGGAAATCATGGTGCGCAATCTCGCCATGACCGTGGAGCTAACGGATATTTCGCGCACCATCGTTAAAAAGATCAATGACCGTCCCGTCTCCATCGGCGACGTGGCAAATGTCGTCTGGGGGATCGAGCCGTTGCGCGGCGACGCCACTGTTAGCCAAAGCCCGGAAAAGACCCCGACCTACGGCGTGATCATGTCCATCACCAAGGCTCCCGGCTTCGACACCCGCAAGCTTACTGATGAAATCACCAAGGCGCTTGAAGAACTCAAACCCTCTTTCCCCAAAGGCATGGAAACCACCCTGCTCTTTCAACAGAAGGACTTCATCGACCACGCCATTGGCAACCTAACGGAAGCGATCCGTGACGGCGCGATCATGGTCACCATCGTTATCTTCATCTTCCTGCTGAATTTCCGCACCACTTTCATCACGCTCATGGCCATGCCGCTTTCATTCGGCATCACCCTGCTGATTTTCAAATGGTCCGGCATCAGCGTGAACTCGATGACTCTTGGCGGCCTCGCCGTCGCCATCGGCATGGTCGTGGATGACGCCATCGTGGACGTGGAAAACGTTTATCGGCGACTTCGGGAAAATGCGGCGCTGCCCAAGCCCCATCCGAGGCTGTCAGTGATCGCCCGCGCGTCCGGCGAGGTTCGGAACTCCATCCTTTACGCGACGATCCTCATCATCCTCGTCTTCCTGCCGTTGCTCGGTCTAACCGGTGTTGAGGGCAAGCTGTTCGCGCCCATCGCGGTCGCCACGATGATCTCGATGGTCGCGTCATTCGTCGTTTCTCTAACGGCGATCCCGGTGCTTTGCTCAATTTTACTGAATCCAAAAGAAGGCCGTGAGCACAAGGATGGTTTTGTAACCCGCGGCATGAAGTGGCTGCTGGAACACGTCTGGCTGCGCTTCGGACTTAGCCAGCCCTACCTACTGTTAGTCGTCACGCTCATCGTCGTGCTAGCCGCGTTCTCGCTTTATCCGCAGATGAGCAAGGACTTCCTGCCCAAGTTCCAGGAAGAGACCGCACTCGTTGCCGCCACCACCGCACCTGGCACATCGCTGGACGAAATGAACCGCATTTCCGACGTGCTGGAGCAACAGATTCTATCCGTTCCAGAAGTCCGCAAGGTGGGTCGCCGCCTCGGCCGTGCTGAACGTGGCGACCATGTCGTCCCCGTCTCCACCGCCGAGTTCGACGTGGACTTTCGCGAAATCGGAGGGAAAACCCAAGGCCGTAGCCGCAAGGAAATCCTCGATGAAATTTCCCAGAAACTGAAGTCGGTGCCCGGCGTGTTTGCCGTCGTTAGCGGCCCGCTTGCCGACCGCATCGGCCACATGCTCAGCGGGGTTTCCGCACCCGTCGCGGTGAAAATCTTCGGCCCGGACCTCGAGAAACTGCGCCAGATCGGCATTGAAATCCAAACAGTTTCCAAGTCGATCCCCGGCTTCGAGGACACCAAGCTCGACCAGACATCGTCGATTCCGCAGCTCCGCATCGAACCCGACCGCGATCGTGCGAGGGCTTATGGGATTGCGCCCGGCCACCTCACCGACCAACTGTCCGCTCTCGTCGGCGGTAAGGAAGTCGCCGAGTTGCGCGACGGTCAAAAGTCGATCAACCTCGTTACCCGCCTGCCGCTTGAGTGGCGGGACTCGCCGGACAAAATCTCGCAGATTCCAGTCGAGACGGAAAACGGCCAGCGCATCCCGCTGTCGTTGGTGGCTGATGTTAGAGAGGCCAGGGGACCCAACGTGATCTTCCGGGAAAACAGCCAGCGCCGTTTCGCCCTCGCCATCAAGCCGTCCGTGCGGGACGTCTCCACGCTCGTCGAGCGCTTGCAAACCGAGGTGAAGGAAAAAGTGAAACTGCCAGAAGGCTATTTCATCACATTCGAGGGCGAGTTTCAGGC
This sequence comes from Akkermansiaceae bacterium, assembly GCA_031389115.1. Taxonomy (GTDB): domain Bacteria; phylum Verrucomicrobiota; class Verrucomicrobiia; order Verrucomicrobiales; family Akkermansiaceae; genus Luteolibacter. The sequence continues at coordinate 23,777 of JANMSI010000034.1, read as the reverse complement.
CCAGAAGGATGCCACTCGACGGATTGCCATCTATACCGGTGTCATTCTGCTAGTGATTGCCTTCTTGCTATACGGTTATTTCAAGACGCCGTTCTTCGCGCTTCAAGTCTTGTGCGACATTCCGTTAGCCATGGTTGGCGGGTTGGTCTTTACGTATTTCAAACTGAACAACATCAGCATCGCCACCCTCGTCGGCTTCATCGCGGTGGCCGGTGTGGCTGCTAGAAACAGCATCATGCTCATCTCCCACTACCTGCATCTCATGCAGCACGAAGGCGAGGGCTTCACCAAACAAATGATCGTTCGCGGCACCAAGGAGCGGCTCGTGCCGGTGCTCATGACCGCCCTCGCCGCAGGCATCGGCCTCATCCCGCTGGTCCTCGCTGCGGATCAACCCGGCAAGGAAATCCTCCATCCCGTCGCCGTCGTCATCGTCGGCGGGCTGATCACCAGCACGCTGCTAGGCCTCGGCGTGACACCGGCGGTGTTCTTCACCTTCGGGCGCAAGGCCGCCGCGCAGTCCATCGAACTCGATTCCGCCGCCTCCCACTAAACGTGGCGGCGGTTTTCAACCGCCATGCCCACCATCTCCTCTAACCATAATCCAATAAAAACATGAAAGCCAAAATCATCGCCCTCATCATCGCCAGCCTCACCTTCGCCACCGCGGCGGAGAAAATCAAAGCCCCTAACGGCGGCCGCATCATCCACGCTGTGGAACCCCCTGCCGAGTTCCTCATCACCAAGGACAAGAAAATCGAAGTTCGGTTCCTCGACGATGCAGGCAAGGTTGTCCCGCCCGCCGCGCAAACCGTCACCGTCACCATGGGTGACCGCGCAGCACCCACCAAGCTGGCCTTCACCAAGGACGGCGACAAACTCGTCTCCGACAAAACGATCCCCGATGGCAAGGACTTGCCCGTCGTCGTCCAAATCAAAGCCACCCCGGAAGCCAAGTCCGTCACCGCAAAATTCAACCTAAACATGTCCACCTGCCCGGAATGCAAGTTGGGCGAATACGCCTGTGCCTGTGACCATGGTCATCACGAGAAAGGTCACGCAGGACACGACCACAACTAATTGATTCGCCAGACCTGCGCCAGAAGATCGCCTGCTAGCGGCAAGGATCGCCGGGCTTTTCTCGTTTCCTAACCACCCACCTTTTATGTCCTCAGAACACGATCACGCACCCAAGAAACCGGCGTGCGTTGGCTGCGAGCATGGCCACGGGGATAGCCCGCTACCGCAAAGCGCCCTCGTCATCGCAGCCGGATTTCTAACCGGACTCGGGCTGGTGCTTGGGTGGATGCACCTGGGTCCGGCCTGGTTACAATCCACGGCGTTTGCCTTGGCCACCCTCGCCGGGGGACTCCTCGTTTTCCCCGCCGCCTGGAATGCTTTGCTAGAGCGACGGCTCGACATGAACGTTCTGATGACCGTCGCCGTCGGCGGCGCATGGATCATCGGCGAACATGCGGAAGCGGCTGCTGTCGTCTTCCTCTTCGCCCTATCGGAATTGCTGGAATCCTGGGCCGCAACCCGCGCGCGGCGTGCCGTCACTGCCCTGTTGGAACTTTCTCCACCGACGGCCATTGTTAGGCGACCCGATGGGAACGAAATAGAAGTCCCGGTCGCCGAAGTCGCGGTGGGCGCGGAAATCCTGGTGAAAAGCGGTAGCCGCATCGCGCTGGATGGCGAGGTCATTTCTGGGAACTCCGCCGTCGATCAAGCGCCCATCACGGGCGAGTCCATACCCGTGGATAAGGCACCGGGCGATCCTGTCTTCGCCGGCACCGTCAACGGCGAGGGTTCCCTCAAAGTCCGCGTCACCAAGGCTGCGGGAGATTCCACGCTGGCACGGATCATCCAGCTCGTCGGCGAAGCGGAGGAACAGAAGCCGCCGACCCAGCGCTGGGTGGACCGTTTCGCCGCGATTTATACGCCTGCGGTTTTCGCCACCGCGATCTTGGTGGCGGTCGTGCCCCCGCTTTTGCTGGGACAGCCTTGGGATTCCTGGATCTACCGAGCTCTGGTTTTGTTAGTAATCGCTTGTCCCTGCGCCTTGGTCATTGCGACTCCGGTTAGTATTGTCTCCGGCCTCACCGCGCTTGCCAGGCGTGGCGTCCTGGTAAAAGGCGGCATCTATCTGGAAGCCGTCGGGAAACTTCGAGCCTTGGCCGTCGATAAAACAGGAACCATTACCCAAGGCAAACCGCAGGTCACCGGAGTCACGTCCACCGGGGAGATTTCGGAAAACGATATTCTTCGTCTTGCCGCATCGATCAATAGTCACTCGGAGCATCCGCTTGCAGTCGCCATCGTGGCGGCGGCACGCTCCCGCAAAATCGCGTTCGAACCTGCCGCAGACTATCGATCCGTTACCGGCCAGGGTGCCCGCGCCAGCATCGATGGGCATCCTCACTTCATCGGCAATCACCGCATGGCCCACGACGCCGGGGTGTGTAGTCCCGCGGTCGAAGCCATTCTTGGCGACATCGAAGCGAGGGGCGAGTCGCTGGCCGTGCTTGGCCATTTTCCCCACGATGATTGTAAGGGCGAAATCCTCGGCATCATCGCCATCGCCGATACGCTTCGGCCCGAGGTGGTCGAAGCGCTCCGGCTGATCCACGCCGCTGGGATTGAAAAAGTCATCATGCTCAGCGGCGACAACCAGCGCACCGCCTCGGCCATCGCCAAGCAGGCGGGTATCGACGAAGCCATCGGCGATCTCATGCCGGAGCAGAAGGTGGATCATGTTAGAAAGCTAGTCGCTCGATACACCCACGTCGGCATGATCGGAGATGGAGTGAACGACGCGCCCGCGCTCGCCATCGCCAGCGTCGGCTTCGCCATGGGCGCGATCGGCAGCGACACCGCCATCGAGACGGCGGACATCGCGCTGATGAAGGACGACCTAACGAAAGTCGCGGAAACCGTCATCCTCGGTCGCCGCACCCTGCGCATCATCCGCTTCAATGTCACCTTTGCCCTCGCGATCAAAGCGGTCTTCCTGGTGCTGGCCTTTCTCAATCTCGCCGGCCTCTGGCTCGCCATCCTCGCCGACACCGGCGCGACGTTGTTAGTCATCATGAACTCATTGCGCCTCCTCGGAGAGAAGGCGGCGACAGGTTCTTCGAAAGTCTAACTTCAACAACATGCCACTGATAGAAACCCATCATCTGCCGACATGAACGCACGCATCAATCAAGTCGCCATGGCATCCGCGGGGATTCGAATCAAGATGGTCAGGGTGGCTACAGATTTTTCAGACGTGGCCGCAGAGGCAACCACGAGGGCATTGTCCATACCGGCCATCACCGGCACTGGCACAAGCGCGGCCGGCACCACGGGCGCAAGCATCGGGGACATGGCAGGCATTGACGCGTAGCCGCGCTGGAATCGGGCCATCAACTTGTCAAAGCAAGGTGGCAGCCAGGTTGATGCTGAACGCCAGAATTACGGTGTTGAAAGCGAATGAGAGCAGGCTGTGCAATAACACAATCCGCCGCATCCGGGCCGCGGAGACTTGTACATCGGAAACCTGGCATGTCATCCCGATCACGAATGAGAAATAAGCGAAATCGAGAAAATCCGGTTCGTGCTCCTCTGGGAACTTGAGACCCACACCGTGACTGTCATGGGTTGGCCCTTCGCAGGGACAATAAAAAACGTGCGTGTAATGCAGCGCCATCATCGTATGCACCAGAAGCCAGGAAGAGATTACTGTCAGCGCGGCAAGCGCGACGTGGCGCAGTGCTTCGTCTCCCTGCAAGTCTTTGGCCGCGCCAAGAAGCCCGCCCGCCCCGAGAAGCCCCGCGACTGAGGCAAATACCAGGCAGAAGCAGATCGCCGTTCGGCTGGAGTCCTGTAAACGGGCCTCATTCACCCGGGATCTGGCATCGGTGAACAACATCCCCAACCACGCGAGAACCAGGCTGGAAAGAGCAAAGGCATCCCACGACACGATCAAGCTCACTGACAAAGTCAAAAAGCGGAAGCTGATGCCGAAGGCAACCAGCGCGACAACGAGTGCGATCACCAGGCGATGGTGCGCTTCCGCTTCGATGACGCGCCGGAGCCCGCAGACGTGGCGGTGGTGTGGCGTGTTCATGAGGAGAGTGGCAAGTCATCGTGCAGGGTCTTCCACCCGGGCAGCACGCGCTTGAACCTGCCATTCCGCCGCTGTTTACCAATGATATTCTCCGGATAACAGTCATCATGCTGGCTCCACGCCCTTGACATGGGAATGCCGGCCCACAACATCATTTCCACAGCTATCACGGTCGCCCTTCGCCGCAGAACATGATGATTTCCGGAACTCTTCCATGACTCGAAACGCCTTACATCGTGTTCGGCTTGTTCTCGTGCTGGTGGCCGCCTTGTCCATGGGATTGCATTACGCGGTGGTGCAGATGGTCGGCTGGGTGAACATGACGGTCGAATATTCCCGGACGGCTCCACTGTCCGAAGCACTGGCCATGACCTTCGATGGCAAGCACCCGTGCGAACTCTGCAAACTTGTCGAGAAGGAGCTGAAAAATTCCGATCAGGACGACAAACGAGCGCCCGAAAAGAAGATGGAGTTGAAACTGCCGCCCGTCATTTGCTGGACGGATGCCATCCGGCTTCTTGGCCGCTCGTATCGACCTTGTACTTGGGCCAAACAGGATGACCGGGCTGGATCCAGGCGGGATCGCCCGCCGCTGCCGCCGCCGCGAGGATCGACGATCCGCATTTCCTGATCCATTACCCAATCCGCCTGCTGTCAGGCGGCGAGTCACCAGCAGCATGTCCGAGCGACTCCACCCCTTCATTTTTTCCCCGCCGGGCAGCCGGTGGGACCCATTCCGTTATGAAACTTTATTTTTCCATCACATCACTTGCTATCTCACTCATCGCGAATCACACGGCTTGCGCCGACCACGGCCCCTGCACTTCCGGTAGTGGCTTCATCACGTTCTCCGCGGAAACGCTCAAGCGCGGCCAATTCGCCAGCTCCTTCCAGTTCGACTGGACGGAGTTCGACAGCCCCGGCGGGATGCCGGAAGAAGTGGACCTGCTCGATCGCTCGTTCCTCTCCACCTTCAACGTCAGTTACGGCGTGGTCGAGGATTTCCAACTTGGACTCACCTACGGCTATTTTTCCAGCGAGGGGAACCGCGAGTTTGAAGACGGTGACGAGGTCACCTTCGATCCCGACGGCTTTACCGATCTTTGGCTCACGGGCAAATACCGCTTCTATCAAGGCCCGGCCGGACAGTTCGCCATGCTCGGTGGTATCAAGGCACCCACCGGAGACTCCACCATCACGAACAGCGAAGGCGAGCCGGTGGAACCTTCCGCCACGGCGGGCACCGGTGCCTGGGATGGTCTCGCGGGCATTGCCTACACGGTGCCGCTGAGTGCCACGGTCACCCTCGATGCCAGCGCCATCTACACCTTCCGTGGCGAGGCTCACGACTATCGGCTCGGGGATCGTCTGGATCTCGGCAGCTCGCTGGCATGGCGTGTGTGTGGAGATGCGGTGACTTATCCCCAGGTCAGCCTCGTGGCGGAAGCCACCCTGCGCCATGTGCAAAAGAGCGAGGAAGGCGGCTCGGACGATGAAGCCACGGGCGGCACCGTCCTGTTCCTCTCGCCCGGCGTAAAGGTCTCTTTCAACGAGCGTCTGGGTGCCAGCATGGGAGTGCAGTTTCCCGTAGTGCAGAATCTGAATGGCGATCAGTTGGAAACCGACCTGCGGCTCATCACGGGCATCTCCTACACCTTCTGAAGATGAACCACCCATCGTGGTCCCGTCTCATCGGGGCGTGCCTTCTCCTATCGGCTTGTGCGCCGCTTCCGCCCGTGCCGCCCGAGAATGCGGCGAAGCAACAGTGCCTCGTCGGTCGTCACAACTGCGACTTCGGATGTCTGGAAATTTCAAAATCTCCAAGCACTCCGCAAGCCCGGCACGGTGGGCGGACCTACTGGTTTTGCGGCGAATCATGCCGCTGTGGATTCGTGAAGAACCCCGCCCGGTATATTCCGTAACCCTGAGCCACCCGCCGGACCTCTGGCCGACATCAAAAGAAACGCCCACCGGAGAACGGTCTCCGGTGGGCCGTTTCCGGAACAGACTGTTTCCAACCGTCCGGAAAGGGAATAATTCCTTGACTCAGACCTCATAAAGCCGTGACTCCGAATACAATGAAACGCCTGTTGGCCATGCTGCTGCTGGTTTGCTTCGGGATAACCATTCCGTTGGGGGCGTCTCCTTGCCGGCTTTGCTTTCTGGAAATCAATGCGCTCGCGCTGGGTTTCGAAACGTATGGCGAAACACCAAGTCAAAAATCAAAATGCTGCCTTGACTGCGGCACGACGGACGATGGCGATTCCTGCTGCGTGGACATCGAGAAATTGCCGGACGCTCCCCTTCCGTCCGCCATCCTGATTTCTCCACCTATCCTTTTTTGCGAGTCGAATTTCGACAGCGCCCTGCCGCCTTGCCGGGTGGCGGAAGTTGAAAAGTCTTTCTCGCCGTCCGCGCCAATTCGCGGACCGGACTCGCCGGGAGAGAACCGGGCGATGCTCGGAATCTGGAGACTGTAAAGAGCGGCATCCCAGCCGCCCGTGGCCGCGCCTGTTAGCGCGGTTGTTTCGCACACCCGCATGCGGGTTTTGCCATCCTCCTGATTTTCCGATCCACATGATTCCATCTCTCGATTACCTTTCACGTACCCCATCCGATCAGGCGCTGGTGCGCCGCGTCCCCGCGTGGCTCATCCCGCTGGTTATCGTCGCCGGGTTTGCGGTTCTATTTCTCGCCCTGTTCCGCGACCGCCTGCTACCGGCCCGGGAGGTGAAGGTCGCGCTCGTGCTGGCCACGATCTCGGATTCCTCCGAGCCCGGGGTTACGTCGGGAAATGTGTCTGCCGCTGGCATGTTGTTCCAGGCCAGCGGCTGGATCGAGCCTGACCCGCTGCCGGTCAAAGCGACCTCGCTGGTCGATGGCGTCGTCGAATCCGTTCACGTCCTGGAAGGCCAGGCGGTGAAAAAGGGCGAACCGCTCGCCACCCTGATTTCCGAAGACGCCAGGCTTTCGTTAGCCACCGCCGAGCAGAATCACCAGACGCTCTTATCTACCCGGGACGCCCATCTGGGAGCCATCGACTCCGCGGGGAAGAAACTCGACGGCGCGCGAGCGATGGCCAGATCCGCGGAGACCTTGCGCGATGAGGCGATCGACCGGCTGGCGCGCTTTCGGAAACTCTCGCCCGGCGCATTTCCGGAGCAGGAATCCGTTTCCGCGCAATTGCGGGTTGCCCGGGAGGAAGCGCAACTGCTGGTCGCCGCCGCCTCGTCCGCGGAGGCAGAAGCTGAGATCGCGCGGCTCAAGCTCGAAACCCGCATCCGGGAAAACGAAATTCGCGCGGCAGCCATCGAAGTGGAAAAAGCGAGGCTCGCCCTTGCCCGCACCGTCATCCCCGCGCCCATCGACGGCCGAGTGCTCCGACTGCTCGCCACTCCGGGGCAGAAGAAAATGCTTCAGGACAACGACATGGAAAGCTCCACCATCGCGATCCTTTACCATCCCGCGAAGCTTCAAGTTAGAGTGGATGTTCCATTGGCCGATGCCGCCGGTTTGCAGGTCGGCCAAGCCGCCCGGATCCGCTGCAGCCTTCTTCCCGATAAAATTTTCGAAGGCGTGGTGACACGCATCACGGGCGAGGCGGACCTCCAGCGCAACACTCTGCAAGCGAAGGTCAGCATAACCGATCCGGTGGAGCAGCTCCGCCCGGAAATGCTCTGCCGCGCCGAGTTCCTGGCCGTGCCCAAAACCAGCTCTTCCTCCTCACAAACCGCCACCGGCTCCGTCGCGACCTGGATTCCCGAAGCCGCCGATAACAACGGCAACGCATGGATCTGCGATCTGGAATCCAAACGCGTGTCCAAGCGTGAAATCAAAAAAACAACGGAAACACGCGAAGGCCACATCCGCGTCAGCGAAGGACTCCGGCCCGGCGAATGGGTCGTCCTCGCCCCTCGGAATCTAAACGACGGCCAACGCGTCATCCCCACCCTGTCACCACCATGAGCGAACCCATGATCCAGTGCCGCAGCGTTTCCAAGAGCTACCACAAGGGCAAAACCGTGGTCACTCCTCTCGAAGCCCTCGATCTCGATGTCCCGAAAGGCGAGTTTCTCGCGCTGATGGGGCCGTCCGGCTCCGGGAAAACCACGCTGCTCAACCTTCTATCAGGCATCGACTCGCCCACCAGCGGATCGCTCGTCATCGCTGGCATCGAAATCTCCAAGCTCTCCCGGCGCGATCTCACCAGATGGCGCGCAAAACACGTGGGTTACATTTTCCAACTCTATCACCTCGTGCCGGTCCTTACCGCATTCGAAAACGTGGAGCTGCCGCTGCTGCTCTCGCCAATTTCGAAAAAGGAACGCCACGCCCGCGTGGAAACCGCCCTTTCGCTGGTCGGCCTATCCGATCGCATGCATCACACCCCGTCCGAACTCTCCGGCGGGCAGGAACAACGCGTCGCCATCGCCCGCGCCGTCGTGGCCGATCCGCCGCTGCTGGTGGCGGACGAGCCGACCGGCGATCTCGACCGGGAATCCGCCGTCCGCATCCTCGACCTGATCCGCCAGCTCGCCAGGGACTATGGCAAAACCATCGTCATGGTGACCCACGACGCGAAAGCCGCCGCCGCCGCCGACCGCACGCTGCATCTCGATAAAGGCCAGCTGCTGGAAAACTCATGAACGCCGCGATCAATCTGCTCAGACTCGCATGGATCCAGCTCACTCGCCATCGCGTGCGTTCGCTGCTAACGGTTTTCGGCGTCGCTTCCGGCATGTTTCTCTTCACCGCCGTCGAGACGCTCCAGCACTCGCTCGGCAAGGCGACCGAAGCCTCGGCGGCGGACACCACGCTCGTCGTCTATCGGGAAAACCGCTTCTGTCCGTCCGCCAGCCGTCTGCCCGAGCACTACGCCGACGAGATCCGCAGGATCGCCGGCGTGCGCGAAGTGATCCCCGTGCAGATCGTCGTCAACAACTGCGGCGCATCGCTCGATGTCATCACCTTCCGCGGCGTCCCCGATGACTTGCTGCGGAAATTCGCGCCCGAGATAGAAATCATCGAAGGCAGCGAAACCGAATGGCAACGGCGCGACGACGGAGCTTTGTTAGGCGAGGTATTCGCCAAACGCCGCGGACTGAAACCCGGCGACCGCTTCGACGCCGCCGGAGTCACCGTCACGGTTTCCGGCGTCCTCCGCTCGCCCTTCGCGCAGGACAATAACGTCGCCTACGTGAAGCTCCCGTTCCTCCAGCAAGCGTCCCGCGCCGGTCTCGGCGTGGTCACGCAATTTAATGTTCGAGTGAGCGATTCCAAACAACTCGAACCCGTGGCCACCGCCATCGACGAGCTCTTCCGGAGCGGCCAGGAGCCCACCGACACCCGCCCGGAAAAGGCCTTCTTCGCCGAGACCGCGTCCGAACTCGTCGAACTCATCGGCTTCACCCGCTGGCTCGGCATGGGCGCGGTCATCGCCGTCGGCGGCCTCGTTGCCAATGCCCTGCTGCTCGTCGTCCGCGGCCGGGTGAAGGAAAACGCCGTTCTGCGCACCCTCGGATTTCCCGGCCGGGCCATCGGCTGGCTCGTGCTGAGCGAGGGCGGCATGTTAGGACTGGCCGGCGGCGTGGTGGGCGTCGGGCTGGCCGCCGCATTTCTCCGCTGGCAGAGTTTCACCATGGGCAATGAAGGCCAGACCCTCGCGATCCAGCCGGACGCCACGGTGATCGTCGTCGGCGTTCTAGCAGCGCTGGTCCTGGGAATCTTCGCCTCGCTGTGGCCCGCCTGGCAGGCGATGACCCAGCCCATCGTCAAGAACCTCCGCAGTTAGAACCATGCTTCCGCTTTCCTATGCCGTGCGGAATTTGTTCCGCTCCAAGTCCAGACTGCTCCAAACCATCGGCGGCAGCGCCATGGTCGTGCTGCTGGTGATGGCATCCGTCGCCATTAACAACGGGATGAAACGCGTGCTTTCCGCCTCCGGATCGGACCGGAACGTCATCCTCGTCGGCGCGGGCTCCGAGGAAAGCATCCAGCGCAGCGAAGTCCCCGAACGCACCGCCGGCATCGCGGAAGCCGCCGTGCCCGGCATCTCGGAATCCCTCGGCGTCCGCGCCGTTTCCAGCGAGATCCACTACATGAACTATCTGGGCATGCCGGACGGGCGCAAAAGCCAGGCGATGCTCCGGGGCGTCACGCTGCAAGCGCTGCGGGTCCATCCGGAAGTTAGATTGGCCGCAGGAAATTTCCCCGCTGCCGGGGAACTCATGGTCGGCCGCCTCGCCTGGCGGAAACTCGGCTTCGCGGAAAGCGATCTCAAGATCGGCGGCGTCCTCACGCTGGAAAACCAGCCTATGAAAATCTCCGGAATCTTCGCCGCGCCGGGAACCGTGTTGGAATCCGAGATCTGGACCACGCTCGGCGACCTGCGGGTGCTCGCAAAACGCGAGACGCTGTCCTGCGTGGTCCTCCGCCTCGATGATCCCGCCGATTACGCGGAAGCCGATCTCTTCGCGAAACAACGGCTCGATCTCGAACTCAGCGCCCTGCGGGAAAGCGATTACTATTCCCGTCTGAGCTCCTTCTTCAAACCCCTGCGGGCCATGACTTGGATTACCGCCGGTCTCATCGCAGCGGGAGCGCTCTTCGGCGGCGTCAACACGCTCTACGCCGCCTTCGCCTCCCGCGTTCGGGAAATGGCGACCCTGCAATCCATCGGCTTCGGGCGCGGCGCGCTGTTAGCGAGCCTTGTCCAAGAAAGCACTTTGGCCTGTCTGACTGGCGCGCTCCTCGCTTCGGTCATCGCGGTTGTCTTGCTCGACGGCAGGACCATTCCATTTTCCATCGGTGCCTTCACCTTGGAAGTCGGACCCGGTGTCGCCATCACCGGCATCCTGACCGGCCTTCTGCTCGGCCTGCTCGGCGCACTCCCGCCCGCCATCCGCTGCCTCAAGCCACCGCTTCCCACCGCTCTCCGCATGTCCTGAATACCGCTAACAACATCGACTCATGAAATTGAAAACCGCCTGCCTCGCACTTGTCTCCGCCGCACTTTTCGCCTCTTGCGAGAAGAAGGAAACCACCGCCGCCGCCCCAGCCTCAAACGCCCCCAGTGCCGCTCTATCGGCGGTCTTCGCGGCTCCGCCCACCGGTGAGCCGAAGCCCATCCATCTCATCCGCGCCACCGCCAAACCCGGCGACGCAATCACCGTGAGCGGCAAGATCATGGGCAACGAAAAACCCTTCGTCGCCGGTCGCTCCGCTTTCGTCCTCGGCGATCCCGAAGTTCTCACCGCCTGTAATGAAAACCCTGCCGACAAATGCACCACGCCGTGGGACAACTGCTGCGACTCTCCGGAAGACAAGAAACGCGGCATCGCCACCATCCAGATCGTGGGTGCGGACGGACGCGTGCTCAAGGAGTCCGTCGAAGGTGTCGGCGGCCTCGCCAATCTCGCGGCCGTCACCGTGACCGGCAAGGTTGCCGAGGGCTCTTCCGCCGATTTGCTGATTATCAACGCCCAGGCAATCCAATCCATTCGCCCCTAAAGATACCGTCTCACCAACTTCGACGCCGCGCGTGATATTGTTAGGCGAGCATTTCCCTCTCTCGGAGAGCCGTTTCGATATTCAGTTGAAAGGCTCCGGCCGGACCCGCAGCGGCGATGGCCGCCCCACGCCTGGGGGGATGCCGCGCGAGTTCATCGTCAGCGTGGCGATCCACGCGCTCGGCATCCCCACCGGGGCGGGAGCTGAAGTCCAGCGCCCCATCGCGATCGTTGGCATCGGTGGCATCGTGCGACCTCCTCGTTTCAAAAACCCCGCTGCCGGAGGGCGAGAAATACACCGTCGTCGTCCAAGTGAAATCCACCGCCGAAGCCAAGCCCAGAAACTTCCGCATCAAGCTCGACCTCAGTATTTGCAAGGGATGCAGCAATCAAGAATACGCCTGCACCTGCGGCGAGTGAATTCGCTCCGTTCTCAAATACATCAACGTTTTTTCAAATCTCGCGACCTGCGGACGACACTGGATCGTCGCTCCCGAGCACTTGAGATTGCGTCAGGGCATGTGATATTCTCTTTGCCTTCATCGAGAAATCAAATCACCGTCTCGCATTCTTGGTGCATCAGAAATCTCCGCTTCACAGCCTCCAACGATTCGCCGCGATTCCGCTATTCATGAAACATTCGAGACATCACCGCCACCATCCCGACTCCGGGATGACTGGTGGACAGGATTCCCTGATGGGGTGTTTTCGACTTTTCATGGTCCTCTGCATGGCGATTTTTTCGGTCAGTGAAGTTCGGGCCGCACCGGTGATCGTCCACCATAGCGCCCACGGCGGGCATGACATGGACCACCATGTCCATCTGCATCCAGATGAGCATGAAGAACATCACGACGGTGACGATGGTGAACACCACCACCATCTTTCGTGCTCCGGCGGTGTCGCGATGCTCGCCGTATCGCCTACCCATCAGAGGTTTTTTCACCGGGTTTCGAGGTTGAATGCTGTGTCCTGTGATGACGCGTGCCCCGACGGCCCCGTGTTTGAATTGGTTAAGCCGCCACAGGTGAGCTGACCCATCCGGCACCCTCGTGCCCGGATGTTCCGTTTAGCAGGGAATTGCCACGTTCGGCCGTTCCCCGATAGCCACCTGCCAGCTGCCGCAAAATTTGCCGGCGGCGGCCTCTCCCGATCCATTTCAACACTCTCACCATGCTTAAAATCTCGATTTTCTCTTTATGCTGCCTGCTGGGTTACAGCGGCACAGCCATTCTGACAGCTCAAGAAGCGCTACCGCTTTCCGCCGCCCTCCGCGAGGGGCTGCGGAATCATCCCGACATCCTCACCGCCGATGCGGATCTAAGAATTCGCCTTGCGGAAACCCTCACCATCACGGAAATCCCCAATCCCCGGCTGGAGGCGGAGTTCCGTGAGCTGACAGACAAGCCTCTGCTCGATCTGAAGCTCATGCAGCCGATCAAGCGCAGCTATTTCGGCCTCCGCCGGAACTACGCCATCATTGAGCAGGCTTCCGCCCGCGCCGATGCCCGCGCCCAAGTCGCCGGGGTGCTCAACGATGTCTATAGCCGCTATGTCGAGCTGTGGACCGTCCAGGAACTGCAAGCGATCCGCGGGAAGAACCGCGAGGATCTGCTGCTCCTGCGCGAGCCGATGGAAAAGAGCGTGAAAGCCGGTCAAGGCGGCACGGTCGAGCTCGCACTGCTTGATGCCGAGGTCGCCAATGAAGCGGCGGAGCGGGCCGCGCTGGAAAGCCAGCGTCTCGCCCGCAGCGCCGCTCTCGCACGAAGGATCGGCCGCCGCAGCGGCGAAGTCATCGTTGTCGAGCGCCCGTCCGGCTTGTCGCTCCCTGCTAACAGCGGGGCATTGGAAAAATTCGCCGTCCGCCGCACGCCGTTGCGTCTCGCCCTGTTGAAGCGCGAGGAAGCCGCACGAGCCAGACTTTCCATCGCTCAAGCGGATCGCCTCGGCCCGATGGAAGCCGGGCTGTTGGTCGGCAGGGACATCGATTTCGACAATCTCTCGGTCGGCATCGGATTCACCATGGATCTTCCTGTCTGGAATCGCAACGAAGCCGCCATCGCCGGTGCTCAAGCTTCCGTGAATGCCGCTCGCAGCGAGTTGAAGCAATTCGAACCCGCCCGCGTTTCCGCCATCGTGAAACTCCGCTACCGCAGCGCCGTCACCGCCGAACAAAGTGCCATCCGTTATCGCTCCGAAGTCGTGCCATTGTTCGAGGCGGCGCTTTCCCAAGCCCAGGACGCGATGGCGAAAGGCCAGGGCGGCATCTCGCAGATCCAGCCGATCATCAACCGCCTGACCCAGACCCGCATGCGTGCTTTCGACCTCAGCAACATCGCCCTCGAAGCCCGTGCCGAACTTGAAGGCGCACTCGGTGGTCGTCTCGAAGAAGCGCTCGCCACCTCCGTCCGATAATTCAACCACTCAATCATCCATTTTTATGAAATACATCAGTCTCATCGTTAAAATTCTGGTCACCGCAGCCATCCTCGCCGGAGGCTACTTCCTCGGCGTCCGCATCCTCCGACAGCAACCCGCCACTGCCGCTTCCGGCGAACACGGTGAAGCTGCGGCAGCCGACTACGAGCGCGGCCCTCACGGCGGGCGCATGCTCCGTGACGGCGACTTCGCCGTCGAGGTCACCATCTACGAACCCGACATCCCGCCGCAATCGCGCATCTATCCGTTTTTTGAAAACAAGCCGCTCGACCCCGACCAAGTGAAGGTCGCGATGGAACTCCATCGCTTCGGCACCCGCGTCGATGCCTTTACCTACAAGAAGGAGGACGACTACCTCGTCGGCAGCCGTATCGTGGATGAGCCTCACTCCTTCGACGTGAAAGTGTCCGCCGAATATCAAGGACGTAAATCCCAATGGGCCTACGAATCCTACGAAGGCCGGGTGAAAATCACCGATCAGGCGGCGGCAAGCGTCGATCTGAAATTTGAAAACGCCGGCCCGCGCAAGATCCGCAAACTCGCCGAGATGACCGGCCGTATCGTCCCTAACGAAGACGAGATGGCCAAGGTCACCCCGCGCTTTCCCGGCGTGGTGCTGGAGGCGAACAAGAAACTCGGTGACAAGGTGGAGAAGGGCGAGGTGCTTGCCGTGATCGAAAGCAGCCAGAGCATGACCACCTACGAAATCACCGCACCCATGTCCGGCATCATTATCGCCCGCGATGTCGCTCGCGGCGTGGCCGTCACCACCGACAAGCCCATCTACACCATCGCCGACCTGAGCACCGTCTGGTTGGATCTCAACGTCCGCCGGGCGGATCTCGGCTCGTTGGAAATCGGCAAGGAAATCACCATCACCGAGGAGGATTCCGGCGAGACCGCCACGGCGAAAGTCACCTGGCTTTCCCCATTCGGCAGCCAGGAAACGCAAACCCTCCGCGCCGTCGCCACCCTGCCGAATGCCGATGGCAAGTGGCGCACCGGCCTGCTCGTCAACGCCACTCTGGTCGTCGAGGAACGCGAAGTTCCCGTCGCCGTCCGCTACGACGCGCTTCAAACTTTCCGCGACTGGGACGTGGTCTTCATGAAATACGGCGAGGTCTATGAGATCGCCCTTCTCGAACTCGGCCAGCGCGATGGCGACTGGATCGAAGTCGTTGCCGGCCTCGAAGCCGGCACCACCTACGTGACGGAGAATGCCTTTGTCGTGAAGGCAGATGTTCTCAAAGACGGAGCCAGCCACGACCATTGAGGCACCCCTAACTACTTCAGATCATGCTCGAAAAAGTCTTACAATTCTCGATCCGCCACCGGTGGTTCATCCTGATGGCGTCGCTCGCCGTCGCCGCGTTGGGAGCCTTCAATTACAAGAACCTCTCCATTGACGCCGTTCCCGACATCACCAACGTCCAAGTGATGATCAACACCGAAGCTCCCGGCTATTCGCCGTTAGAGACGGAGCAGCGCATCACCTACCTGGTGGAAACCGCGCTCGTCGGCCTGCCAGCAATGGATTACACCCGCTCGGTTTCCCGCTACGGCCTCTCGCAGGTCACCGTGGTTTTTAAGGACGGCACCGACAAGTTTTTCGCGCGGCAGCTCGTCGCCGAACGCTTGCAGGAAGTTAAAGGCAAGCTTCCGCCGGAAATCAGCCCGGCGATGGGACCCATCGCCACCGGCCTGGGTGAAATCTTCATGTTCACCGTGAAGCCCAAGCCCGGCGCGAAAAATCCCGACGGCACACCCGTCACTCCCATGGACCTGCGCACCATCCAGGACTGGGTCATCAAGCCCCAACTCCGCAACGTCCCCGGCGTCGTCGAGGTCAACACCATCGGCGGCTATCAGAAGGAGTTCCACGTCACGCCCGATCCAAAACTCATGGTCACGTACGATCTCGGCATCGCGGAAATCATGGAAGCGCTGGAGAAAAACAACTCCAACGTAGGAGCCGGTTTCATCGAACACAATGGCGAGCAATATCTCATCCGCGCTCCCGGCCAGCTCAAGGATCTGGAAGCCATCCGCCGCATCGTCGTCGCCACCCGTGGCAATCTTCCCATCACGCTCGATCAGATCGCCCAAGTGGAACTCGGCGAGGAACTCCGCACAGGAGCCGCCACGGCCGATGGCGAGGAAGTCGTCCTGGCCACCGTGCTCATGCTGGCCGGAGAAAACAGCCGCGTCGTGTCCGAGCGCGTGGCCGAACGCCTTGAGGAAATCAACCGCACCTTGCCGGACGGTATCGTCGCCCACGCCGTTTACGACCGGACCACGCTGGTGGACGCCACCATCGAGACGGTGAAGAAGAACCTCTTCGAAGGAGCCGTGCTCGTCATCGTCGTGCTGCTGCTCCTGCTAGGGAACGTCCGCGCCGCGATCATCACCGCCATGGTCATCCCGCTCTCCATGCTCTTCACCATCACCGGCATGGTGAGCACGAAGATCTCCGGAAACCTCATGAGCCTCGGCGCATTGGACTTCGGCATCATCGTAGATGGTTCCGTCATCATCGTGGAAAACTGCATCCGCCGCCTCGCCGAAGCACAGCACCGGCTAGGCCGCCTGCTCACGCTGGAAGAACGCATGAAAACCGTTTTCGAAGGCACCAAGGAGGTCCGCAAGGCCACCATGTTTGGTGAGCTCATCATCATGGTTGTCTATCTTCCCATCCTCACCCTCACCGGCGTCGAAGGGAAAATGTTCCACCCCATGGCCTACACCGTCTTGCTGGCACTCGGCGGCGCGATGATTCTATCCGTCACCTTCGTCCCCGCTGCTATCGCCATCTTCATGGGTGGAAAAATTGCGGAGAAAGAGAACTTCCTCATCCGTGGTGCCAAGGCCCTCTATCTGCCGCTGCTGAAAATCTCCGTCGCCAATCGCGGTGTGATTGCGGTCGCCGCTGCCGTAATCGTCGCACTCAGCCTGTTGTTAGCCACGCGGATGGGCAGCGAGTTCATCCCGAATCTTGACGAAGGCGACCTCGCGGTTCACAGCCTCCGCGTCCCCGGCACCAGCCTGTCGCAAGCCATCCACTTGCAGAATTCGGTGCAAAAAGCGTTCATGAAATTCCCCGAAGTCGAAGAGACTTTCTCGAAGATCGGCACCGCCGAAGTCGCCACCGACCCCATGCCGCCCAGCGTGGCCGATGGCTTCGTCATGCTTAAACCGCGCTCGAAGTGGCCTGACCCATCCGAATCCAAACAGGATCTCATCAAACGGATGTCCGACTCGCTCGAACAGGTTCCCGGCACAAAATACGAATTCCTCCAGCCCATCCAGATGCGCTTCAACGAACTCATCGCCGGCGTCCGCAGCGACGTGGCCGTGAAAGTTTTCGGTGATGACCTCGATGCGCTACTGGCCTCCGGAAAAGCAATCGGGAAAATTCTCGAAACCATTCCCGGCGCGCAGGATGTCGGAGTCGAGCAGATCACCGGCCTGCCGCTGATGAGCGTCAACCTAAAACACGAGGCGCTTGCCCGCTACGGCCTCACTGTTTCAGAAGTCCAGGAAGTCGTCGAAATCGCCATCGGCGGCAAGCAGACCGGCCAGATCTTCGAGGGCGACCGCCGTTTCCCGCTCATCCTCCGCCTGCCGGAAAAACTCCGCACTAACATGGACGCGTGGCGCGACATCCCCGTTAGAATCAAGGTGGGCGCTCCGCTCCAGACCATCGCGGTCTCCGCCAGCGAGGCACCGATGTTTGTGCCGCTTGGCGAACTCGCCGATTTCGAAGTCGGACCCGGCCCCAACCAGATCAGCCGCGAAAACGGCAAGCGCCGCGTCGTCATCACCGCCAACGTCCGTGGCCGCGACCTCGGCTCATTCGTCCAAGAAGCGCAGGAAAAGGTTCGCGAGGTCGAACTGACACCCGGAAGCTGGATTACCTGGGGCGGCACCTTCGAGCAACTCATCTCCGCCTCGGAACGCTTGAAAATCGTCGTCCCGATCGCGCTGGTCTTGATCTTCGCGTTGCTGTTCATGACCTTCGGCAACGTCCGGGATTCCATGCTCGTCTTCACCGGCGTCCCGCTCGCCCTCACCGGCGGCATTGTCGCCCTGTGGCTGCGCGATATTCCGCTGTCGATCTCCGCAGGTGTCGGCTTCATCGCTCTATCAGGCGTCGCCGTGCTCAACGGACTCGTGATGATTTCCTTCATCAACGACCTCCGGAAAGACGGTATGGCCCTCGACGAGGCCGTCATCCAAGGCGCACTTATGCGTCTGCGTCCGGTGCTCATGACCGCTCTCGTCGCCTCGCTCGGCTTCGCCCCAATGGCCCTCGCGACTGGCACCGGTGCCGAAGTACAGCGCCCGTTGGCCACCGTGGTCATCGGCGGGATCATCTCGTCCACGCTTCTGACCCTAGTCGTTCTTCCCGGCCTCTATCGGATCTTCCGCAGCAAGGAATCAGACGAACTCGAAACAGCATAACCCCACTACGTTCCAAGAAATATGAAGCTGATCTTATTCACCGGCGCGGAATTGCAGCGCCCCCTCGCGACGGTCGTCATCGGTGGGATTCTATCCTCCGCCGCTGGTCCTGCCCGCGATCTATTGGAATTCCACCGCGTGTAGGATGAGGAGGACGAGACCCTATCTGAACCCCAGTTTTCATGAAAACAGAACCATCTAACACGGCCCCAGAAAACCCATCGTTGCTAGCGCTGCTAACGCGCGACCGTTGGATAGAAATTGCCCGCATCGTAGTCGTTGGCATCATGACCTTACTCTATTGGCGAGGTTTTATGCCGCTTCCCGGGCTGTTCGCGGCGATTCGCGCTCGGTCTTTATCCACTCATGAAGACGGGGCTGATCGACCTCTTCACAGAGCGCAAAATCGGCACCGAGATCTTCGTCACCGTGGCCACGATCATCGCCATGATCGGCAAGGAATATGTCGCCGGGGCCGTGCTGATGACGATCATTCTAATCGCCGAGTTCATCGCCGAACTCAACACCGACCGCGCCCGCGCCTCGATCAAGGCGCTGATCGGATCGGTGCCACAGACGGCGCTGATCCGCGCGGATGGCAAGGAACGGACCGTCCCCATCAACGAGTTGAAAATCGGCGATGTCGTGCTGGTGCGCGCCGGCGAAAAAATCCCTGTCGATGGCACCGTCGTCAGCGGGCAGGGCGCGGTGAACGAAGCGCCGATCACCGGCGAAAGCCTGCCGCAGGAAAAGGGCGTCGATGGCTCGGTCCTCGCGGGCACCCTCGTGGAATCCGGCGCGTTGGACATCCGCACCGACAAGCTCGGCGCGGACACCATGTTCGCGCGGATCATCACGCTGGTGGAAAACGCCGAGGAGCTTCAAGCCCCCGTGCAGAAGCTAGCGGACAAGGTCGCCTCCTGGCTGATCCCCATTGTCTTCGTTTTCCTGATAGCCGTCTATTTCTACACCCGCGATCTTCGCATGATCGTCACCTTGCTCATCTTCACCTCGCCGGCGGAACTCGGCCTCGCCACGCCGCTGGTGATGATCGCCGCCATCGCCCGCGCCGCCCGCAACGGCATTCTGGTCAAAGGCGGAATCTATCTAGAGCTGCTCGCCAAGGCGGATGTGATGGTCTTCGACAAAACCGGCACGCTCACCGTCGGCCATCCGGTCGTCGCCGCAGTGTATCCCACCGGTCCCGGTGTCACCGAGGAAGAATTGATGCGCATCGCCGCCGCCGCCGACCGCCGCTCGGGCCATCCGTTAGCCAAAGCCGTCGTCGCCCGCGCCGATGAAATGAAGCTAACGGTGCCCGAGCCCACCGACTTTGAAATGGTCCAAGGCCGCGGCGTGAAAGCGACCGTCGAGGGAAAAACGGTCCTCGCCGGAAATGCCGCGTTTCTAACCGAGAACAACATCCAAGTCGCAGACCTTCGCTACGAACCCACGGGATCGACCATTTACATCGCCGTCGATGGCATGGAAATCGGCACGCTCGACATCGCCGACCAGATCCGCCCCGGCGCGAAGGAGGCCGTGGCGCGACTCAAAGCCACCGGCGTCAAAAAAGTCATTATGCTCACCGGTGACAACGCCCGCATCGGCAACCGCGTGGGCGCGGAACTCGGGCTCGACGAGGTGCAAGCCGGCCTGCTTCCCGAAGACAAAGTCAACGCCATTGTCGCCCTGCAACAAGCCGGGCATTCCGTCGCGATGATCGGCGACGGAGTCAACGACGCGCCCGCGCTGGCGAGCGCCCAAGTCGGCATCGCCATGGGCGCGCGCGGCACCCAGGCCGCCATCGAAGCCGCCGATGTGGCCCTGATGACCGACGATCTATCAAAAATCGTGATGGCCCGCGCCATCGCCCGCCGGTCCTACCGCACCATTCAGGAGAATCTTTTCGTCGGCGTCGGCGTGGTCCATGTTTTGGGCATCACCGCCGCGCTGTTAGGCTGGATCGGCCCCATTCAGGCCGCGCTGCTCCACCTCGGCCCGGACATCCTTGTTTTTGTAAATTCCATCAAACTCCTACGCGTGAAAATCGAAGAGTAAAAATCTTATAAATGATCCCCATTCACCCACATCTAAGTCAATCTATCAAACTAACATGAAACTAGTCTTATTCCTCCTCGCAAACTTACTTCTAAGTCTAACCGCATCCGCCCACGGCATTTCTGATGCGGACAAAGCAGGCATTCTATCCGGTGGCAACCTCGAATACATCAAGCTGGGTGCATCCCACATGCTGACGGGCTACGACCATCTGTTGTTCCTTTTTGGCGTGATTTTTTTCCTCACGAAGTTCAGGGACATCGTGAAGTTCATCACCGCCTTCACGCTCGGCCACTGCATCACGCTGGTCTTCGCGACCCTGCTTCACATCCAGGCAAACTTCTATCTGATCGACGCAGTTATCGCGCTGACCGTCTGTTACAAAGCCTTCGATAACCTCGACGGATTCAAGAAGCACTTCGGGATGAAATCTCCCAATCTGCTCGTTGCGGTGTTCCTCTTCGGCCTCATCCACGGCTTCGGTTTGTCCACTCGCTTGCAGCAACTTCCGCTCGGTCAGGACGGGCTCATCTTGAGAATTCTGTCCTTCAACGTCGGCGTGGAAATTGGCCAAATCATCGCGCTCTCTGCCATGTTAGTTGTCCTTTCCCAGTGGCGCAAACATCCCTCGTTCATGCAATTCAGCAAGGCTTCCAACGTCGCGCTAATGGCTGCCGGTCTGCTTCTGCTCGTCATGCAACTGCACGGCTATCAGCACACTCACCACATCGATGAATTCCCTCTGAACAAGGATGAACACTATCACATCCACGAACAAATGGACACCAACCGGGATCTCGAAACCATCGTTCCCCCCGCAGCCACCGAGCCCCCCGCAGCCACCGAATAACCGACCCTTTCCTAGCTGAAAAAACCGAAGAGATATAAAACAAACAACCCGTAAAACAACCGATGAAAACCATCACACGCCTCGCCATGAGCCTTCTCGCGCTCGCCGCCTTCACCGCACCCCAAGCGTCCGCCCAAGGTCATAGCCACTTCATCAAAATTCCCGAAACCGTTGAAGGAGTCTGGAAGGAAATTGGAAACCAGCAGACCAAGCTGGATGCCGTAGTCGCCTCGAAGAAACTGGGAGAAGCCCACGATCACGGCTTCGCCATCCGCGACCTTGTTAGAGCGCTGCCCACCAAGGTGCCTGCCGAGAGCAAGGCCAAAGCCGAGGCCGCCGTCCCGGAAATCAACAAGCTCGCCTCCGCCATCGATAAGTCCGCCGCCGGTGGCGCGCAGAAAGTGACCGAGGAGAACGTCAAGAAATTGGCAACGGCAGTCACCACTTTGGAAACCGCTCTTAAGGCGAAATAAGGACTGAAACTGCAGCTGTGGACAGGATGCAGGCGTGCGGGCTGGAAGAATTTCCCGCCCGGCGATTGCATCCGGTTTGTCAATGGGCCGGTCTGAAGCGACCCGCTTTCGGAATTAATCCAACAGTGCGCAGGATGGACTACACCCCCGGCACCCGCCAGCCGCGAGATTCCCATCACCATGATTGGCTACGCATTTAACAGATCAGGCACCCACGGTCGCTGGATAGTTTCGGCAGGCATCTTGCTAGCCTTCGCCAATTCACTTGCGCTTGCCCGGGAAGGCACCGGGCGGGCCGGACTCAAGGAAACACCCGGCTTCGAAGCCGAAACGGAGTTTTATGCTGGAAAGCGAGGCTATCTCCATGGCGGACTTGGTGTGATCATACCGCTCAACGAGGAGCAGAAAATTGGTTTCGTCAGCCACTTCGTCCGGGAGGTTTCCAAAGGCGAAATCTTTCCATCGATTGGCGCGGAGTTCGTCCAGGACCTGGGGGATGGATACGAAATGGAAGGATTCACATTTGGCTATCTGCCCGTGGAGGACCAGCACGCGTGGGCGCTTGGCCTGCGTGGCAGCCGCACCTTCGACTTGAACGACCGCGTTTCCCTCTCGCCGTTTTTTGGTCCTGCCTACGCGCATGTGCGCGCGATCGACGAGGCGACGGACAACCCGGTGAGCATCGGTCACCTCATGCTGCTAGGCGGTATCACCGTCGAGGCGGGGCCGCTTGAGTTCACGGTGTTTGGCAGTCATTCGTTTTTCAGCCGCGATTCCGTGGGGCTGGAAACCCATCTGGATCTTGAGGAAATGACCCACCTCGCCGCCTATGAGAACAACGACGGCTTCGCCCGTGATACCGCGGGCATCGAGGCCTCTTACGAAGTGACGGAATGGCTCACGCTCGCCAGTCGTTACGCGCTCATTCGCTATGAGGATCGGACCCGGCACTCCATTTCTTTCACTCCCGAAGTGAAGATCGGTTCGCAATGGAAGGTCTTTGCCGGCGTCCAGCTTCTGCGCGGAGATGGCGAGGACAACGATCTGGTTGTGACCGGCGCGGCCTTCTCGTTCTGATTGTTCCCACTCGGCAAACAACGATGAAAAAACTCTCCACCCGTTCCGAGGCTGACCAGTCCGCTCTCGCGCTTTTGAACCGGCGCTACGCCCCCGGGCAGGACGTTGAAAAGTTGGTCGCAAGCATCCTGGCCGAGGTAAAAACCCGGGGCGACGACGCCCTGATCGATTTCGCAAAGAGATTCGATCAAATCGATCTGACGCCGGAAACTCTTCTCGTAGGTTTTGCCGAAATCGAAGCCGCCGGGGCCGAAGTGGACCCTGCCCTCACAGCGTCTCATGCCAACGTCCTCGCCTTTGCAAAGCGCGGGCTTCGGCAGAATTGGCAGATGACCAATGTCCAAGGCGCGGAAGTCGGGGAAATCTATCAGCCGTTCGGCCGCGTCGGGATCTACGTGCCGGGAGGTGGAGCACCGCTGGTTTCCACCGTTCTGATGACCGCGACTCTGGCCCAAGCTGCGGGCTGCGAGGAAATCGTCGTCTGCACGCCGTGTGGCAAAGACGGAAAGCTCAACCCGCAGATGCTCGCCGCGCTCAGACTCTGCGGCGCGACCGAGATCTATCGTATCGGCGCAGCGCAGGCGATTGCCGCCATGGCTTACGGCACGGAGAAGATCCGCCCTGTGGATAAGATTTTCGGTCCCGGAAACAAATACGTCGTCGAGGCCAAGCGGCAGGTCTTTGGAACCGTCGCCATCGACCTTCTACCAGGACCGAGTGAAATCATGGTGCTCTGCGATGAGACGGCAAATCCAGCCTTTGTCGCAGCCGATCTTCTCGCCCAGGCCGAACACGGT
>JANMSI010000030.1:0-1735 GCA_031389115.1 Akkermansiaceae bacterium | reverse complement strand
CTACCTTCACCTCGCTGCAGATTTCGATAATTTCCGGAAGCGGACTCAACGCGATTCCGAGCGGCAAGCCGAAGCGGAAAAGGAGTCTTTCATTCGCGACCTCCTGCCCGTGCTCGACGATCTGGAACGGGCGCTTCCCCGTGAGCAACCCGGTTCCTTCGAGCAAATGTATGAAGGTGTGGCGATGACGCTGCACCGGTTGGCACAGTTGATCCACCGCCACGGCATCGAAGCTGTTGAAGATTTAGGGCGGCCTTTCGATCCTCACCGGCACGAGGCGATATCTTTGGGGTATGACCACAGGAAACCCGATGATGTTATCTTGAGAGTTATCCAGCGCGGTTACTGCCGCGGGGACAAAGTCTTTCGTCCAGCCAAGGTCATCGTTAATTCGACGGCGCAGTCTTTCGGAGGCGGTCGTGGCCGTTGAATTCAAGGACTACTACGACGTTCTCGGCGTGCCCCGAAACGCCAGCGGCGAGGCGATCAAGAAGGCTTTCCGCAAGCTCGCCCGGCAGCATCATCCCGATGTCGCCAAAGACAAGAAAGGAGCCGAGGAGAAATTCAAGGAACTCAACGAAGCCAACGAAGTCCTTAGCGACCCGGAGAAGCGCCGAAAGTATGACGAGCTTGGCGCGGATTGGAACCAGTCGGGAAGGCAACCACCACCTCCGCAAAGTAGAAGCAGCGAAGATCCTCGGCAGGGTTCTGAATTCCATTTCGGCGGCACCGGCTTCAGCGATTTCTTCGAGCAATTCTTTGGCAGTCGCAGCAGCTCAGGTGGCGGATTCGGCGGAACGGGGGAAAACGGCAAAAGTGGTGCTGCCTTCGCACAACGCGGTCAGGACGTTGAAGGCGATATTCTCGTCACGCTCGACGAAATCTTGCACGGCGCGACGCGCACGATCCAACTCCAGCGGACCGATCCGCACACCGGGCAATCGACCACGCAGACCTTGCGGGTAAAAATCCCCGTCGGCGTGCGGGAAGGGCAGAGAATTCGCCTCCCTGGCAATGGACAGGAGGGCATCGGCGGCGGCGAATCGGGGCACCTGTATTTGCGCGTCATATTCGCGAAGCATCCGGAGTTCCGCGTGCGCGGCGCCAATCTATATTTCGATCTCGAGCTATCGCCTTGGGAGGCAGTGCTGGGCGCCACCGTCCAAATCCCGACTCTTGATGGAATGGTGTCCTTGAAAGTTCCGCCGGGCACAACGGCTGAACGGGAATTCCGTTTGCGCGGGAAGGGTTTGCCCTCAGGAGACGGAACGCGCGGTGATTTGCACGCTGTGGTGCATATCCAGATTCCGCCGCAGCTCACGCCGGAAGAGAAAGTCCTGTGGGAGCAGTTGGCCGCAGGGTCCGAGTTCAACCCGAGGGAAAGCGAATGAGCAGCCGAGATGATCGAGAACCCCCGTCCGTACTTGCACTGGAGTTGTTTCAGCCGAGTCCCAACGTGCTCTACACCCTGGATGCGACAGCTCATCTCGCGGGCGTCCCTCGCCGGTCCATTTTGATCTATTGTCGCGCCGGTCTGGTGCGACCCGTCTTTCAGCCGCCACATGGGGTCATGGCGTTCACGGAAGAGGCAATTTATACGGTTCGGCGGGTCGAGGACGTGCGTGCCGAACACGGTCTCGATGTGGCCTGGATCAAAACCATGTTCGACCTGCTTGATGAGGTCGAACGCCTCCGCGCTGAGGTTCGCTTCCTTCGTAAGCCTTGAGCCGGTCGA
>JANMSI010000184.1:0-54587 GCA_031389115.1 Akkermansiaceae bacterium | reverse complement strand
CTCCACGCGGCGTTGCACCATCAGGGTTGCCCCCATTGTGAATTATTCTCGACTGCTGCCACCCGTAGGTGTCTGGACCGTGTCTCAGTTCCAGTGTGCCTGATCGTCCTCTCAGACCAGGTACCCGTCGTAGCCTTGGTGGGCCGTTACCCCGCCAACAAGCTGATAGGGTGCGAACCAATCCTTCAGCGACAGCCATTGCTGGCCACCTTTAATCTTGCGATACCATGGGGTATTAATCCAAGTTTCCCTGGGCTATTCCCCACTGAAGGGCATGTAATTCACATGTTACTCACCCGTGCGCCACTAGACTGATCTTGTATTACTACTCAATCAATCCCGTGCGACTTGCATGTCTTAAACACGCCGCCAGCGTTCGTTCTGAGCCAGAATCAAACTCTCCGTAAAAATTGATTTACTCATTTGTGGAGCAAGCTCCAAAAACTTTAAATCGGGGTGTCGGACCTCACTTTCATGATTCCAACTTCCACGCATCGTTGTCTGAGGGGAGATCCCTTTCGACTTATCCGAAGATACCGACGCGCAGCGCACAATTTAATCTTTTTCCTCTTCTCAGCGAAATCTATCTGCTTAGGATCGCCAGTTCCAACTTTCATTGGATTCCAACTTGCGTTGGAAACTGGCACGATTGCCGCTGAGCCATACTGTCAAAGAGCTTGTTTCGAGGGGACTAAAAAGCCGATCGGGTGGTTGCACTCGGAAGTGAGCACCGCGATCGACATCCTGTCTCTCGGTCGCCCTCCGTCGTGGCGACGGGCGGAACCTATTCCTCCCACCCGATACGGGTCAATCCCTTTTGTGGAGTTTTTTGGAAAACTTTCATAATGAACACGCAAGTCGTTGGTAATGAATTAATGATTCTGCGGATTTCAGAGCCTCAAGCCTCAAAGTGGTGGAATTTTGACAAAATGGACTGTTTTCAATTTAAGACTCCACGAACGAATTCCCGTTACGATGCCGTCACCTTGCGTTGAATCGCGTTTTACTCCAGCCCCGCGCGTTTTTCGGCCGATGCCAGCATGATCCTGTTAGTCCCAGAAACCGTGGATCTTATCGATTTCCCGGCGGTCGCGCTTGGTCGGGCGGCCTTTGGCGGCTTCCTGTTTCGCAATCTGCCAGAGCTTCAGCGACTCGTAAACCTCCGGCTTTGTTAGATCCTGGTAACAGGCCTGGGCTTGGGCAGCTCCCACCCGCTTCTCGATCACCGCTGTCACGGAAATCGTCCTGACTCCCGGCCCCTCGATAAACGGAATTTC
Organism: Akkermansiaceae bacterium; assembly: GCA_031389115.1. GTDB lineage: Bacteria > Verrucomicrobiota > Verrucomicrobiia > Verrucomicrobiales > Akkermansiaceae > Luteolibacter. The sequence goes on along the minus strand of JANMSI010000184.1, from coordinate 53,310 downwards.
CAACAGATCGCCCGGATGGACTGGCGACCCAGCCTTCATGGGATGCCCATTTCGTTGGACTTTTCCCTCCGCGCAAATGTCCGCCGCGAGCGCACGGGTTTTGAAAAAGCGGGTGGCCCACAGCCATTTGTCGGCACGGATGGATTCATTCACAATCGGCAATCTGAAACAAATCGACGCACTTGGCAATTGATCGAAGAACCCGGTGGAAAAATCATTTTCTATCTCGGGGGAATTCCGATCAAGCCGGAGCGATACTTTTCCGTCGTCGTCCAGCGAGGACCACCGCCGTTTTTCAGTGGGTTGAAGGGGCTCTTTTCCAAATTGTCGAACGAATCGAGCCTGCGGGTGGAATGCGCCTCAATGATGTCACCCGCGAACCCTGGAAAAACATGATAGCCGGTATGCGCTACGCCCACGAAAAACGGCACGCTGCGGAACTCCGCAGGAACCGTGGTCCCGAACCCGACGAGCATGGTTTTGTTATCCACTTTGTTGAAATAGTAGGTGCCCGACCGCATCACCGTGAGGTAACGGTAAGCGTGCCATCCCCTGCTTCGCCGCTCGCCATCTTCCCGATCCCAGCGATCATTATCATGGGGACTTGGGTTCCAATACAGGATTTGCCAACCCAATTTCTGCAACGCGTGCAACACGGAACATCCGTCCAGGCTGTTGGCCCTCGCGAACTGATAGATTTTGCGCCATGCCCCGGCCAGCTCGGCGTCTCCGGGCGCATTAAACCCCGCGTTCAGGGCATCTAAGCTTAGCCCAATGCAACTCGTCGGCTTCAGTTGATCCACCAGCGAGGTGGAAGCGCGAGCCTGCCGCAAGGCCGCGATGCGTTCACTGCGCGTGTCGAGACCTAGGTTCCGGTCGCCGTAAAATTTTGAGACACGATACCTCTGATAGAATGTCCCGTGCTCACGCCAGATATTCTCCAAGTGCTGGCGCGCTATGCTGGTGATGGTGCCGATGTGTCTCTGGTGCGCCGCCATTTCCGCAGGCGTAAACTCAACCGAACCATTAAACCCCGCTGCGGCAGCGGAAAGTGGCAGGCCGACCGCCACAAGCAATGTTAGAAGGTAGGATTTCATAGATGCACGAATAAAAACCGAGTGTTTGTTAGGCGTAAATCGCCTTGCCGGAGTCGTTGCGGTTCCGCAGTTCCGCGAGCATCTCGCGCTCGGTGCGGTTGGCAGCCCAATCCGGCTTGAGTTGGAAATGCGGCTCGTCCTTGATGGAGGTCCAGTTGCCGCCCCAATCCAGGCCGAGGTCGGTGCCGATCGCACCCACCGCCTTGTATTGCGGAGATTCGGAAATATAACTAGTACCGCGGAAAACGCCGATATCGAACGCAATCCCGAAGTTATGGTTAGAGAATCCGCCGCGGGCGTTGGTAACGATGGAACCCGCCTTGGTGCGTCCTTTTGCGTAAAGCGCGTTCTGTTCCGCGTATGTTCGCAATCCACTGATCACCTTGATTGTGATACCGACCGAGGCCGCCTTCAGCACCAATGCCCGGGCATAGGAGTGCACCTCCGGCCGCAAGCCCGCGATCACCTTTTCGCTGCGCTCGTCCACCTTCTGATGGGTGCCAGCAGGGAGTTTCGGGGGCGGATCGCCTGCGGCGCTGGTGCCACAAATCCGAGTATGGATCGACATCCATGTCTGGGGCCCCGGCCTTCCATCCACACCGACCCCGAGTTCCTTTTGCACAGCCCGAACCATTGCGTCTATGTTCATGAAAACGCTTTTAGACAGTGCGCCCAAGGAAAGCAAGCGACGATGTTAGGATGAATGCGCTCCTTTTTGATTTTTCAGACATCCGCTTCGTCCTGACCGGTAATGGCCGTTCACAGTCATCATATCTCCCACAATTTTCGCAACGGCACTGCCGGGTGCTTCGATCCACCGATGGGAAGAACGTCCCAGCCGTCGTAGAGCACGCAACCCCCTTGGAAATCCTTGCCGCATTGATCTGCTAGACGGTCCAAGCCGCGACCATCCTTAGCGTTCAGCGAGCGGCTTGCCTTGACCTCGATTCCCCACACTTTTTCGCTGCGGGTGATGACCAGATCCACTTCCACCTGATCCTTGTCCCGGTAGTGCCAAAAGCGCAGATCGGGATCCGTCCACGCTGCTTGGGCGATAATCTGTTGGACCACGAATGTTTCCAACAAATGCCCCATGCGGTCGCGCCGGCCGAGCCAATCCCCGGCGGATAGATCCGCGAATGTCGCCGCCAAGCCACTGTCCACGAGATGGATCTTCGGCGTTTTGATCAAGCGCTTCGCCGGATGCCGGTGCCAGCTCGGCAGCAAGCGGATGAGGAAGAGCCGCTCCAGGATGGCGAGGTAGTGATCGACCGTTTCACGATGCAGGGCGAGTTCCTTGGAGAGATTCATCACGTTCAGCAGCGTGGCGGTACGCAGGGCGAGCAACTCGAACAATCGCCCAACCTCGCGGCCGTCTTTCACCCGTGCGATGTCCTGCACGTCGCGGTCGATGATCGATTTCAAATACGCCCGGTGCCACTGCCGCGCCCGCGCCACGGAACGGGTGAGCGGCTCGGGATAGCCGCCTGCCACCACCCGCTGCGGCAGGTCTGCGGAAATGTCGTCGGACTCGCCCCTCAGCTTGGCCGTGCGGAAACCGCCATCGAGAAACGTCCTCAGGAAATTTCCGGAATTGCGCTCCTTCTCCGACTCGCTCAGCGGTTGCAGCGGGATGATTTCCATGCGGCCCGCGAGGGATTCGTTTACGCCGGGAAGCAGCAGCAGATTCGCCGAGCCAGTCAGCAGAAACCGGCCTGGTCGGCGGTCGCGGTCCACCGAGCGTTTGATCGCGGTTAACAAGGTCGGCACGCGCTGGACTTCATCGAGAATCACCCGCGCGGGCAGCCGGGCCACGAAACCATCCGGATCGTCGGTGGCCGCGCGGAAATAAGCATCTTCGTCCAGGCTGAAATAGGCGTCCATCGGACCCAGCGACATCGCCAGCGTGGTTTTCCCACATTGCCTCGGCCCCAGCAGACAGACCACCGGCGTGTCCTGCATGGCTTCCCCCAGAGCGCTTGCGAGGGAGCGGGGAAAGGGAATTGCGCCGGCGTCCATTTACCGGTCAGGATAGCGTCCGATTGCCGGTTGTAAAGCCGTCTGATTGCCGGTTACGAGTCCGTCCGATTGTACACTGGAGGCCCGTCCAATTGCTGGTTACTCGCATTGGGAACCCTCTACACCCACGTACGACGCTGTTCGTAAGGGGCATGGACGTCTGGTCCGTGCGAAGGGACGAGACGTACCTTCCCCTCATCAAGCCAGATCCAATGCGCCGCCTTGGCTCAACTCTTGATGACCGAAAGTCGCCAGATGGTGACCGAAGGCGTGGGCGATCGAGAGCCAGAGCCGGTTGTGTGTGACGTTGTCGAACTGCATCGCCTGGCCGGTCTTGAAACCGAGGCCACCGCCGAGCAGGACGAAGGGAATGTTATCGAGCGAGTGGCTGTTGCCTTTGCCGAGCTCGTTGGTCCAGACGATGGTGGTGGTGTCCAACATGGTTCCCTGGCCGCCAGGCTCGGGAATGGCGTCCAGCTTGCGGGCGAGGTAGGCGAGTTGTTCGCTGAGCCAGATGTTGATTTTCACGAGCTTTTCCTGCGCGTCGGCATTGGTGTCCGGCTCGTGAGACAGGTGGTGATGGTCGTCGTGAATGTCCAACCAGCGCATGCGGGCCTGGCCGACGCTGTTGGTGTATTGCAGGGTGGCGACGCGGGCCATGCCGTTGGCAAAAGCGTTGACTAACAAGTCCGCCTGCATGGTGCTGATTTTGGGAATGCCGTCATTGTCGAGCGCCACGCCGGCTTCAAGTTGCGGCGGTGGAAATAACAGCGTCGTGGTGTCGGCGCTTTGCAGGTTTTGCTCCATCTCACGGACGAAGGTCGCGTGCTGGTCGAGCAGCGCTTTTTCCTCGGGATCGACATGGGCGGCGATGGTGCGGAGATCGTCGCGGACCTCGTCGAGCACGCTGCCGAGATTCTCGCGGTCCTTCGTTTGGCCGTAGAGTTTGTCGAACAAGGCATACGGATCGCTCAACGGGGCGAGCGGTTGGTTCGGCCCGGCGTAGGACTTGCGGGTCCACGGATCGGCGCGGTTAGGGACGGCCACACCGAGTTCGAGCGAGCCGAAACGGGTGGCGGTTTCAGGCCGGGCCTGGAGGAAATTGCGCAACTCCTGGTCGATGGAAATGCTGCTCGCCCAGCCGGCCGGTTTGTCGCTGCCGCCCTGGATATTTCCGGGCAGGAGTTCATCGGCGGTTAGAAGGCAGCTGATGCCGCGCATGTGGCCGTCGCCGTCGCCGCGGATTTTGTTATGGATGCCGCGGAGGGTCATCAGGCGGCTCTTGAACGGTTCGAGCGGCGCGAGGATGCGCTTGAGTTGGAAGTCCGGCCCGGTCTGGTCCGGCCAGAATTCCGGCGGGATCGTGCCATTGGGCGTGAACAGGAAAATGATCCGCTGCGGCTTCCCGCCCGGCGCGGATTGGGCCAGCGAGGGCAGGGCGGGAAGAAACGGCAATGCGGCGGCTGACAGCCCGAGCTGGCGGAGAAACGTGCGGCGGGTGCTGAGGTTCATGGCTTGTTAGTGTCGGGTGGGCGGATGCTCTGGAGGGCGGCGAGGGTGTGAATATCGGTGAGAAGCTGGCGGATGTGATAGCCGGATTTGACGAAGCTGGCTTCCAGCATGGCCACCGCTTCTATACCGTAAACTCCGGGGTTTTGTTTAATCACCGCTTGGAACATCTGGCGGACGAAGCCGCGACGCGCGGTGACCGATTCGACCGCGTGCTTTGCGACATCGCGGGCACCTCGCAGTTTGATTTTCCCGCCTTCGAAGGTCTCGAAGTCGGACTCGGAAATAATCGGCTGCTCGTGTTCGCTCAACCGGAAGCGACCGACGGCGTCGAAATTTTCCAGCGAGAATCCGAGCGGATTGATCGTCTCGTGGCAGGTCATGCAGGAGGTGTTGCTGGTGATCCGCACGACCTTTTCCCGCATGCTGAGCTTGGGGTCGAAGTGGCCGTCCTTGAACTCGATATCCTCCGGCGGCGGCTTGAGAATGCCTCCTAACAAATTTCGGGTCACGAACACGCCGCGGTGGATCGGCGAGGTCTGGTTGTGGTGGGCGAGCCGTGCGAGCAGGTAGGGATGGGTGACCACGCCGGAGCGCTCGGCGGGATCCACGGCGGCACGCTCGAATCCGCCGCCTTCCGGCGTCGCCACGCCGTAGAATTTCGCGAGCCGTTCGTTGAGCAACAGATAGTCGGCCTGCAGCAGCTCACGATAGTCGGAGCCCTCGCTCCACACGACTTTTTCGACAAACAGCTCCAGCGATCGCCTCAAATCGGCGACCAGCGCGGCATCGAAACCGGGAAACATTTCCGCTTCCTTCCGCAAGTCGGTTTCGACATCCAACTTGAGCCAGCGCTCGAAAAACCCCGCCAATTTCGCTCTGGCCCGCGGGTCGGCCATCAGCCTGCGGGCCTGGGTGGAAACTTGCTCGTTCGTTCGCAGCTGTCCCGCGCGCGCCGCTTCCATCAGCTCGGTATCCGGCAGCGAATCCCACGCGCCGAGCGCGAGGCGCGTGGCGACGGTGAAGTCGTCCTTCGCCGCGCCGAGTTCCGGATAGAGAAACCGCGGCGACTGGAGAATCAGGATTACGGCGCGCTTCACAGCTTGGTCAGGCGTGACGTCCGCAGTGAAAATTGAATCCACGTAGGTTTTTCTCTGCCCGTCATCGAGCGGCCGACGGAAGGCGCGGCTGGCGAAGTCCTCGACGAATTTCCGCAGGCCTTCGGGAGTTTCCTCCTGCACCCCTTTCAATCGCGTAAGCCGGGCCAACACCTGATTGGCAGCTTCGACGGCTGCCGCGCTGACAGCTTCCTGCCAGGCTTTCGAGATCCCGCTGCCGCGTTCGTAGCCTTCGCTGGCGTCGTCCGGTGGAAACTCGGTTTTCACGACCGCGACGTGCGCCGCCGCCGCGGGCGAGAGGTGCGGCGCCGCTAAAACCTGCCATTCGCCACGCGGGATTTTCCATTCCAGGCGAACCATCCCGCGGGGCTCCTTGAACTTGAAATAATCGAGCCGGAACGGATAGCTGCGGCCACCCAGCAGAAACATGCGGCCACTCAAGACTCGCACTTCGTCGCCGGAGCTGACCCAGGCGTCGATGAACTCCGGTTGCCGCTTTCCAGAACTGTCGTCGCGCCGATTGCCGTCACCCTCCTCGCGCTCGCCGTTCAGATAGAGCCGCGCGCCGTTGGGCGTGCTCAGGCGGAAGTCGTACCAGCCGGTCACAGGCGCCAGCAATGAACCGTCCCAGTCGATGGAAAACTGATCCGCTTCGATTCCATCGCCAGGCGAGTTTTCTCCGAACTCGAAATCAAGCGTCTTGTCCTGGCGTTCGAAGGCCTTCTTCGACTTCTTGTTCATTCCGTCCGATTGAAAGTAACGGGCATTCAAGCCGCTGCCCTCGCCCGGCGGCGTGATTTTCCCAAAACTGCCGATCAGGTCCGCGACCGATTCTCGAAACTGCCGATTGGTAAGACGGGAAAAGGCCATTTTGGGCACTGGCTGGTTTTTCGCCCGAGCTTCCGGCGAGTAAAACGCGCCCATGATGTACTCCGCCACCCGCTGCGACTCGTCGGCATTGAGCAAATCCGGGTCGTCCTCCGGCATCTTACGGTCGATGTAGCGGGCGAGCGATGGCAGGGCGCGATCGCCCTCCAGCGGGTCTTCGCATTCGTCGGGCACTCCCTGGCCCTTGTCGCCGTGGCACTCGGCGCAATGTTTTGCATAGATTGCCTCGCCGCTCATCGGTGGCTCCTGCGCGATGGCCAAACCCATCTGACAGAAGACGACGCAGAGAAATTTTTTTGAAACGGACATTGAAACGATCAGGGAAAGCGGAGATTTCCCCGCCCTATACGCGAGGCAGAGCGGGTAGTTTCGCCCGGAGTGGGTTTTTCCCAAGGTGAAAAAATCCGAAGGAAACGTATTGGGAGATCGGCAGGGTACGTGTAATTCGTCTGACATCCAAAAATCATGCGCGCACCAACTTTGATCGTTCCGGGCTTTTTTCTGATCGTAGCCCCCCTGAATTCAGCAGAGCCGATGAAGCTCGGCTACCCGGAAACCCGCAAGGATTCTGCGGTCGTGGATACCTACCACGGCACCGAAGTGAAGGATCCCTACCGCTGGCTGGAGGATGACAATTCGCCGGAAACCAAAGCCTGGGTCGCCGCCCAAAATGAGGTGACGCAGGGATTTCTAAAAACGCTGCCGCAGCGCGACGCGATCCGCGAGCGTTTGAAAAAACTGTGGAACTTCGAGCGGGTCGGTCTGCCGGATGAAGAGGGCGGGCGGTGGTTTTACACGAAGAATTCCGGCCTGCAGAATCAGTCGGTGATTTATGCGGCGGATTCGTTGGAGGGGGAACCGCGGCTTCTGCTGGACCCAAACTTGATGTCGGAGGACGGCACGGTTGCCCTCGCCCAATACCGGCCGAGCGAGGACGGCAAGCTGCTGGCTTACGCGACCTCCGGCGGTGGCAGCGACTGGCTGGAAATCCGCGTGCGCGACATCGCGAGCGGCAAGGATTTGGACGACCAGTTGAAGTGGGTGAAATTCAGCGGCATCTCGTGGGCGAAGGACGGCAGCGGATTTTACTACAGCCGTTACGACGCGCCGAAGGAAGGTGCGGCGCTGACGCAGAAGAACGAGTTTCAAAAATTGTATTTTCACCGGATCGGGAAGCCGCAGGACGAGGACGTGCTGGTTTACGAACGGAAAGACCAGCCGCAGTGGGGCATCGGCGGCGGGGTGACGGAGGACGGGGCCTATCTCATTTTGCACATCTCGCAGGGGACCGAACGGAAGAACCGGGTGTTCTACAAATCGCTCGCCGCGCCGGAAGCCGAGGTCGTGCAACTGCTGCCGGACGCGGACGCCGAATACGACTTTCTCGGCAACGACGGTCCGGTGTTCTATTTCACGACCGATCTGGATGCGCCGAGGCACCGCGTGATCGCGATCGATACGAAAAATCCCGAACGCCAGAATTGGCGGGAAATCATCCCGCAGGCGGCGGAACCGCTCGACGCTGTGAGCAAGGTCGGCGGCAAATTCATCGCGACTTACATGAAGGACGCGCGCAGCCGGGTGGTGCGGTGCGATGGCGACGGGAAGAACCCGCAGGAGCTGGAGCTGCCGGGCATCGGCACGGTCGGCGGATTCGAGGGAGAGGAAACGGACACGCAGGTTTTCTACAGTTTCACCGGCTTCACCGATCCTGGCGCGATCTATCGACTCGATCTGGCCACCGGCGGAAGCAAGCTCTGGAAGAAGCCGGAAGTCGGATTCGACGGCGCGGCTTTCGTGACCGAGCAGGTATTTTTCGAAAGCAAGGACGGCACCAAGGTTCCGATGTTCATTGTCCGCCGCAAGGACGCGCCGATGGATGGCACGAACCGGACGCTGCTCTACGGCTACGGCGGCTTCCAGATCAGCATGCTGCCAGGCTTCTCGGTGCAGCGCGCGGTCTGGCTCGAGCGCGGCGGCATCCTCGTGGTGGCAAACCTCCGCGGCGGCGGCGAATATGGCCGCGAGTGGCACGACGCGGGCAGGATTTTGAAGAAGCAGAATGTCTTCGATGACTTCATCGCCGCAGCGGAAACGTTGATTAAAAAGGGTTATACGAAACCGGAAAACCTGGCAATTCAGGGCGGCAGCAACGGCGGCCTGCTGGTCGGCGCGTGCATGGCGCAGCGGCCGGAATTGTTCGGCGCGGCGCTGCCGGCGGTGGGTGTGATGGACATGCTGCGGTTCCAGAAATTTACGATCGGCTGGGCTTGGGAGAAGGAATACGGCAGCTCCGACAAGGCGGAGGATTTTCCCCTGCTGCTAAAATACTCGCCCTACCACGCGCTGAAACCCGGCACCCGCTATCCGGCGACGCTTGTAACAACGGCGGATCACGATGACCGGGTGGTGCCCGCGCATAGCTTCAAATTTGCCGCCTGCTTGCAGGAATATCAGGCAAAGGACGGCCCGCCGGTGCTGATCCGCGTGGACACCAGCGCGGGCCATGGCGCGGGGACATCACTGTCGAAAGTGATCGAACGCACGGCGGACGAATGGGCGTTCCTGGAAGCGGCGCTTCCGGGGAATTGACCAGGGGAGCCCACGCTCCGTGATGACCTTACCGCAGCAAATTCCACGCCGTCACCAGCGCCTTGAGACCCGCCATTTCGATGGACGGATCGACCCCCGCACCCCAGAGGAGCCGGCCGTCGTCGTGCTGGAGCTGGACGTAGGAGGCGGCGCTGGCGTCCGAGCCGCCGCGGACGGCGTGGGAGCGGTAGTCGGTGACTTTGAAATCCTTGAGATCCGCTCCCTCCATGGCGTGGACGAAGGCGTTGATCGGGCCGTTGCCGAAGCCTTCGATGGCCTTTTTTTCGCCGGCGATGAGGATGCTAGCCTTGCACTGGACCAGCCCGCGTTCGCCGGTGTGGTGGATGAGTTCGTAATCGATCACGTCCAGCGGGATCGCGATGTTCACGAACTCCTCGAAGAACGCCTCGCGGATTTCATCAGTCGTCAGTTCCCGGCCGTGCTCGTCGGCGAGGTCGTAAATGCGCTTGCCGACTTGCGGGTGCATCGACTTCGGCAAATCGAAGCCATGCTCGCGGTCCAGCACATAAGCAACGCCACCTTTTCCCGACTGGGAATTGATGCGGATGATCGCCTCGTAGGATCGGCCGATGTCCTGCGGATCGATGGTGAGATAAGGGACTCCCCAAGGCGCGTCGGCGGGTTCTTGGGCGCGCCGGTCCAGCCCCTTTTTGATGGCGTCCTGATGCGAGCCGGAGAAGGCGGTGAAAACGAGTTCGCCGGCGTACGGTTGGCGCTCGGGCACGAAGAGGCGCGTCACCCTTTCATAAACCGTGCGGATCGACTGCAGGTCGGAAAAGTCCAGGCCCGTGGCGACGCCGTGGCTGTTCAGATTCAGCGCGAGCGTGACGATGTCCAGATTTCCGGTGCGCTCGCCGTTGCCGAAAAGCGTGCCTTCCACGCGATCCGCGCCCGCCATCAAGGCCAGCTCGGTGGCGGCCACGCCGGTGCCGCGGTCGTTGTGGGTGTGCAGCGAAACGATGACCGAGTCGCGTTTTTCCAAATTCCGGCACATCCACTCGATCATGTCCGCGTGGACGTTCGGCGTGGTCCACAGGACGGTGTCCGGCAGATTGATGATCATTTTCCGGTCCGGTGTCGGCTGCCAGACGTCGATCACGCCGTTGCAACACTCTAAGGCGAAATCCAGCTCGGTGTCCGAAAACGACTCGGGCGAATATTGCAGCACGACCTCGGTGCGCGGGACAGTCGGCACCAGCGCCTTCACCAACTCCGCGCCGTCGATGGCGATCTGCCGGATCGACTCGCGCGAAGCATCGCCGAACGTCACCCGGCGCTGGAGGGGCGAGGTGGAGTTGTAAATATGCACGATCGCCCGCTTCGCGCCGTCGATCGCCTCGAACGTCCGGCGGATCAGCGCCTCGCGGGTCTGCACCAGCACCTGGATCGTGACGTCGCCCGGGATGAGGTTTTCCTCGATCAGGCGGCGCAGGAAATTGAACTCCGTGTCCGCCGCCGACGGGAAACCGACTTCGATCTGCTTGAAGCCGACGCGGACGAGCAAATTGAAAAACTCGATCTTCTCCTCGATCGACATCGGTTGCGGCAGCGCTTGGTTGCCGTCACGGAGATCGACCGAGCACCACTCGGGGGCGCGGGTCACCGTCTGGTCCGGCCAAGTGCGGTCAGGCAGGGAAACCGGCGGAAACGGCCGGTATTTCGAGAGAGAATTTGGATGCATTTTAAAGAATGGGAAAAGTGGAGAAACGGATTGGCAGCGCCTCAAGATGGGCGGGCCGGTAAACGAAAGTGAAGGAAAGAATGGGTCAACGGGCGGCCAACCCTAGAAGTAGGGGGCGCGGCAGGGTTCCGTCGAGGAGCAGCTTCACGCCAGCGAATCTAGGAAATTTCACCTTTCGGTCAACCGCGAAGATCGCGACGGCACAGCGTCTTTCTGGAATGAATATCCCGAAATCCACCGTAGCGCCCGCGCAAGTCCTGCGTTATTCACCTTGATCGTTGCCCTGTCTGGAGAGGTCTGCTTGATACAGCCCGCCCGCGCGTTCCTAAAACCCTGAGAAAATGTCCATTTCCTTTTCGTCCGCCCCCCGAACGCTGATCGGTATGATCGCTTCGGTGTTATTCTTACCCGCACTTTGTAAAAATGCGCAGGCCCAACCCTACGGACTGACCACCCGTCCGAATGTGGGAGCCTATTATGACAACACGCTACCCCCGGAAGCGCCGGCGATTCCAGCGAACTGGTCCACGGTGTTGGCGTTCCCGAATCTGATGTTTCTCAACCCCGTCGGCCTGGCGCCAGTGCCCGGGACGAACAAGCTCGTCGTCTGGGAACGCGAGGGGAAAATCTGGATTTTCGAAAACGATCCTGCCGCGACCACCAAGACGCTGGTCGTGGATTTGTCCACCCAGTGCCAGGGCTGGGACGATTCCGGGCTGCTCGGCGTCGCGCTGCATCCGAACTTCGCGACGAACAAGGAGATGTACGTTTACTACAACTGGCGTGGCGGAATCACCGGCGGCGCGGGGGATCTAGGTCCGGTCATGGGCAATTCGACCACCCGTCCCTCCGTCAACCTGCCAACTCGCAATCGCCTTTCCCGCTTCGTGCTGAACGGCAGCTTCCAAGCCACGCTCGGCAGTGAATACATCATTTTCGACCAAAAGGACCAGAGCGTCTGGCACAACGGCGGCGGGATGTTTTTCCACCCGCAAAACGGCTTCCTCTACCTTACCAATGGCGACGATGCCAATGGCGGAACCACACAGCGCATCGACGGCAGCTTGTTCTCATGCGTCATCCGGATCGACGTGAACATGACCGGCGGCAGCGTCAGCCACGCGCCCACCAAGCGGCCTTTGAACGAGGTGAGCCCGACCTGGCCCCGCTATTTCGTCCCGAACTCGAACCCCTTCGTCGGCCAGCCGAACGCGCTGGAGGAAATTTTCGCCATCGGCCTGCGCAGCCCGCACCGGATGACCATCGATCCCGTAACCGGCCGGATTTTCATCGGCGACGTGGGCGGGGGATCCCGTGAGGAGATCAGCGTGATTGAGCCGAACGATCCGCCGGGTCTGAATTTCCAGTGGGACCGCATTGAGGGGAAAGGCGGCAATTTGACCGCGCCTTTCATCGGCACCAACAAGCCTCCGATCATCGATTACGCCCATTCGGGCAGCGACGGGAGCTGCGTGGTCGGCGGCTACGTTTACCGCGGCGGGCTGTTCCCCGAGCTCTCGGGGAAATACCTTTTCGGCGACAACATGACCGGCAAGGTCTGGATCCTGGATGAAGGTGTGAACCCGCCCGTGAAAGTCCTGCTTGCCACCCTGCCCGATGGCCCGGGCCCGAATTCCGGCAACGATTATCGCGGCCTCGGCTCGTTCGGCGTGGATGCCGCAGGGGAAATTTACCTCTGCCGCCTGAGCAGCACGGACGGCAGAATCTACAAGCTCCAGCGCGGCGGACCCCCACCGGGCACGCCGCTTCCGGCCACCCTCGGCGCCACCGGGTTTTTCGACAATCTCGCGACCCTCACGCCGAGCAACCGGCTGCTGCCGTATGACATCAACGCGCCGTTCTGGTCGGATCGCGCCGTGAAGCAGCGCTTCGCCGCGATCCCGAACACCACCACCATCGGCTTCCAACCGACGGGCGACTGGTCATTTCCGACCGGCAGCGTTTTCGTAAAGCACTTCGATTTACCGGTCAGCGATGTCAATGCGGCGGCGCGGCGGCGGATCGAAACCCGTTTCATCGTGAAAAAACCGGACGGTTCGATCTACGGCGCGACCTACAAATGGCGGGAAAATCAACTGGACGCCGACCTGCTCGACAGCGCGCTGACGGAAAGCATCCCCATCGCCACCGCGCCGATTGGCGCTCTGTTCGGCCAAGACATCGGCGGCCCGGCCTTGAGCGGTTCCACCACCCGGGTCGGCAATGAAATCACGATCACCGCCGGCGGGACGGACATCTGGGGCACGAGCGATCAGTTTCATTTCGCCCATCAGCTCCGCTCCGGCGATTTCGACATCTCCGTGCGGGTGGAATCCGCGTCGCAGGCCGACCTCTACACCAAGACCGGCCTGATGGTCCGCGAGTCGTTGGATGCAAATGCCAAGCACATCATGGCGCTCGTTTTCCCAAGCAACGCGGCGCGCAACAACAACGACGGCGGCTACGAATTCCAATATCGCGCCACCACCGGCGGCGGCGCGACCGCTCTCTATCCGCCGCAGCCGCAGCCGCGGGTGAACTACCCGGACACCTGGCTGCGCCTGCAGCGCGCGGGCAACACGTTCATCGCCTTCTCGGGCTCGGACGGCTCCAACTGGCGGGAATACGCGCGGACGACCTTGTCCATGCCCGCGGAAATCCGCTTCGGCCTGGCAGTCACCGCCCACACCGCCTCGCCGCGGACGACCGCCAAGTTCCAGGTCGAGACGCGCCGACAGCCTTGGTATTATCCCAGTCGGCAGGATTGCATCTCCTGCCACACTTCACAATCCGGCGGCGTGCTCGGCCTCAGCACCCGCCAACTGAACCGCGATCTGCTGTTCCAAAATGGCGTCACCGACAATCAGCTCCGGGCATGGAACCACGTCGGATTTTTCGAAAACGGCCCGCTCGAAGCCGCCATCCCGACCCTCGAAAAACTGCACCATCACACGGACACGACCGCCTCGCTGGAGGATCGCGCCCGCTCGTATCTCGACGCGAATTGCGCGGGCTGCCACCGCCCGGACGGCGCGCACGCCTTTTGGGACGCGCGCTTCCAGACTCCGCTCAGCCAGCAGGGCATCATCTATGGCGTCGTGACCAACAATCTCGGAAATCCCGAATCGCGGGTCGTCGTGCCGCAAAATCTTCTGAATTCGATCCTCCACCGGCGGACCAGCGTCGTCGGTGCGAACCAAATGCCGCCGCTAGCGCGAAATCTGGTGGACGACGCCGGCGTGGCCATGCTGACCCAGTGGATTCAAGGCCTGGAGCCGGAAGAAGTGACTCCCCCCGGCACCCTTGCGGCCGTCGCGGTCTCCAAGACGCAGGTGGATCTCACTTGGCAGGATCTCTCCGTCAACGAGGTGGGCTTCGCCATCGACCGCTCGTTCGACAATCTCGTTTTCACCCAGCTTGCCACCGTCGGACCCGGCGAGACGACCTTCAGCGACACCACGGCGGAGCCCTTCACCACCCACTACTATCGCGTCCGGTCCTTCGCCACCTACGTCTCCTCGCCGGGCTCCAACGTGGTTTCCGTGATCACCGATGTCGGCCCGCCCGCGCCGGAAGTGCGGTTGACGGGCAACGGGCTCCTCATTCCAAACGACGACCTCACCCCCGAACCGACCGATGGCACGGACTTCGGCGTCGCCACACCGCCTGCCGGCACCGTGACCCGCACCTTTTCCGTGGGAAATATCGGCAACGCGGCCTTGCAACTCAGCGGCTCGCCGCGCGTCGTGATCTCCGGCTCGGACGCCTCCTCATTCACGGTGATCGCGCAACCCGCCGCCACCGTGCCCGGTCCCGGAAGCGTCACATTCCAGATTCGCTTCAGTCCTGCCACGATCGGCACGAAATCCGCCACCGTTACGATCGCCTCCGACGACCCGGACGAACCGGTCACCACCTTCGCCATCCGTGGTATCGGCACGGCGCAAAACCTGATCGCGTGGTGGAAATTCGACGAAACCGGCGGGCTGACCGCCTCCGATAGCTCCGGCGCGGGACTTAACGGCTCGTTGACCGGACCACCGCCCCTGTGGACCGCGAACGGTTTGCTCGACAGTGCGCTCAACTTCACCGGCGAGCAGTTCCAGAGCGTCACCGTCCCGAACAGCACCGCCCTCAATCCCACCGCCGCCATCACCATCGCTAGCTGGGTATTTCCCTTCGACTGGGCCGGAAATCGCCGGATTCTGCAAAAGGGCAGTGGCGACAACCAATACCGTTTGCTGGCAGAAGGCGGGAACCTCGTCTGGCACATCGAAGCGGTTGGCCGCCTGGAAACGAACCTGCCGCCGCCTAACGCGTGGTTCCACCTCGCCGCGACGTATGGCGCGGGGGCGATGCGGATTTACGTGAATGGCGTGCAAGTGGCGGGCCAACCGGCCACCGGCCAGATTCCCGTCACCGCCGACCCGCTCTACCTCGGCACCAAGACCCCGGCCTCCATCGCAGGAGATCACCTTAATGGCTATCTCGACGACGTCCGGCTGTTCGCCAGCGCCCTGTCTGCGGGAGAAATCAACGCCCTCGCCACCAAGAAGAACTCCGTTTCGCTGGTGGCATCCGACCCCTCGGCCCGCAAGGCCGGGGCGGATTCCGGCGCATTCACCGTGACCCGCACCGGACCGACGGTCAGCCCCCTTTCCATCACGCTGTTTCTTGGGTCCGGAACGAGCCAAGGCACGCAGGGCACCGACTACACCCTGAGTCCCGCGCTCGCCGCGCTGACCATTCCGCCCGGTCAAAGTGCTGCCAGCATGTTTGTCAATCCGCTCGACCGCACCCAGGTCACCGGACCGCTCAATGTCACGCTCTCACTCGCCGAAGCGCCCGGTTACGTCATCGGCGCGAGCAATGGAGCACAGGTCGTCATCCAAGATTCACCGCTGAACTCGTGGAAAATCGCCACCTTTGGCAGCCTCGCCGCCGCTCAAGGCCCCGCTGCCGCGGATGGTGCAGACACCGATTCGGACGGCCTCAACACGCTGCTCGAAGCCGCGCTCGGCGGAAATCCGTTAGCCGGCGACACCAACCGGCTCCCCGTCGCCGAAATCGAAACCATCGCCGGCATCCGCTACGCCACCTTCACCTATGTCCGCCCGCGCCCCCCGCTGGCGGGCCTGACCTATCAGGACAAGACCGCCTTCTCACTCACCGGCCCATGGCAGCCGGCCGTCGGGATCGCTGGCTATCCGGCGAACAACCTCGATGGCACCGAGACCGTCAAGGTCCGCACCGCCGACCCCGTCGGCGACCACCCGCGCCAGTTCATCCGCCTGGAAATCGGCAGGCCATAACGGACTGCCGCGCAGTATGATTTCTGAAAACGCCAATGGTGCATGGCCGTCCCGGCTTGGGTTACTTCACCTTTTTGGGCGCGGGCGCGGGAGCCGGAGCGGGTTTTGCTGCGGGCGCTTTAGGATCGGGGGTTTTGCCGGACTTGAGTTCTTCAAGTTGCTTTTTGGCGTCTGCCTTCTGCTTGTCGTCGAGCTTGGCGGCGATGTCGGCGATGAGTTTCTTGGCGGTTTCCTCGCCGCGTTCGTCAGCTAGACTCGCGAGCGCCCATGCTTTGACGGGGTCGGCCTTGGTCCCGACGCCTTCGTTGAGCAGGCGGGCCAGGGCGAGCGTGGCGGGACCGCTGCCTTGGTTGGCGGCTAGCGAGTAGAGCTGGCCGGCGTTTTCCAGGTTTTGAGGGACTCCCGCGGCACCGCGTTCGAAGAGAGTGGCCAAATTGTTCTGCGCTTGGGCGTAGCCTCCTTGGGCGGCACGCGTGAGCCAGGCGACTCCGGCCGCGCCATCGGCCACGGCGAGTTTGCCGGAGAGGTAGAGCAGGCCGAGTTCATTCTGCGCTTCTACCAGATTTCCGGCGGCAGCGGTGACGAGGTATTTGTAGCCGACGAGGAGTTCCGGTTTTTCGGCCGACAGCGACTGCACGGCAAGGCGGAAATTCGCGACCGGATTTCCAGCTTCCGCAGCTTTTTCCAGCAACGCCATTCCACGATCCACGTCCTTGTCCGCTCCTTTGCCTTGGATGTAGAAATCGGCGGTGCGGAGGATGCAGTCGATCTGGCCGGCGTCCTTGCCGCGTTCGTATTCGGCGAGGGCGGTCTTGAGATCCTTCTTCACATTTTCCTCGTAGTCTCCGAGGGCGAGATAGGCGCTGTATTCCTTGGCGGCGATGGCCTTCTTGAGCCACTCGCGGCCTTTTTTCTCATCGCGGATTTTCTCGTCTCCGCTCAGGAACCGGGAGCCGACGGCGGCCATGGCTCCGGCGTCGCCCAGGCCGGCGGCCTTGCTGTAGCTGGCGAGCGCTTCCTTCGAATCCTTCAACTCAGGGAATCCGAACTGGCCTTCATAAAATCGAGCCATCAGCAAAAGCGATGGGATGTCGCCCGCGTCGGCCGCGCTTTTCCACCAGAAAATCGCCTTGTCGGGATCGGCGGCGGGAGTGAGGCGACCGCGCAAATAGGCTTCGCCCAAAATCCGGGCGGCAACCGTGGGATCCTCCTTGGCCGCAGTTTCGAGGGCCTCGCGGGCTTGGTTGCGTTCCTCCTCTTTCTCGGAGGCCAGCAAGATGAACGCCAGGCGATAGGTCGCATCCTTGTGCTTCATTGCGGAGGCCTTGCGATAGTATTCGAGCGCGGTGTCCTTCGATGCTTCCACGCCTTTGCCGGATTCGTGGGCGAATCCCATCAGATAGAGAGCGTCCGGGTTGCCTTTATCGGCAAGGGGTTTTGCGAGTTCGACCGCCTTCCCATGGCGGCCCGCTTGAAAGGCGTCCATGGCCTCCTTGGCCGGGCCGTCGGCAGCGGCGGGAATAGCCGCCGAGCCTTCCGGTGGCAGCGATACGGCAGCGTGGAGGGAGAGTGAAAATGCTGAAAACAGCAACAGTTGAGGGATCGAGCGAAGGCGCATTCGCAAAAATAGGCGCGGGTTCCCGGCCATTGCAAGCGCGATGAAACTACCTCAACCGCGGCTCTCCCAGCGCGTCCGGAGCTCGTCGATGCAGCCGCCAAGCAGCACCTCGTCGAACTGATGGACGTCGATTCCGGTGCCGATTTCCTCGAGAAGCAGGACGGTGAGCTGGCCGCCGAGGTGCTCGCGGAATTCATCCAGACCATCCAGCACGCGACGCCGTCCGTTTTCATCGAGCCAATCCAAAGCGGGGTGATAGATGCCGAGCTGTAGTTGGTCGAGCACGCGCAGCACTTGGTCCGCGATGGAAAATTTAAGCAATCCCGCGCGAGCCGAATAAAGGGTGTCCAAGGCCAGCCCGACCGCGACGGCCGGAGCGTGCGAGAGCTGATAGGACGTCAGCGTTTCTAACTTGTGGGCCGCCCAGTGGCCGAAATCCAATGGCCTGCTAGATCCCGTTTCAAAAGGATCCCCGCCGGTCGCGATGTGCCCGGCGTGGAGCAGGGCGGACTTTTCCACGCAGGCTTCCAGCGTCGCGGGGTCGAGCGCCGCCAGCGATGTTAGGTTGGCTTCGATCCACTCAAAAAATTCCTTGTCGCGGACCAGCGCCACCTTGACCGCTTCGATCAGGCCGCCGCGCCGGGTCTCCTCATCCTGGCTGTGAAGGTAGCGGAAATCATTGATGACCGCGAACGGGACGGAGAACGAACCCACCCAGTTTTTTTTGCCGAAGGCATTGATCGCGCATTTCACGCCCACGCCGCTGTCGTCCTGCGACAGCGTGGTCGTGGGAAATCGAATCAGCCGCACACCGCGGTGAGCGGTGGCGGCCGCATAGCCGGCCGCATCGAGAAACGCGCCGCCGCCGATAACGAGCGCGTAGGAATGCCGGTCAAGATGGGCCGCGTCGATCGCCGCCCACACCTCTCTAACAAGGTGCTCGTCCGCCTTGGCCGACTCGCCTCCGGGGTAAATCGAAGTTCCCAGGAAATCCAAATCGAGCTCCGCGAAATACGCCTGGATCTCGTCCACCAGATCCGGCCAGACAGCGGCGACCGTCTCTTCCACAAAGACCATTGCCCGGCGCCCGCCGCCTTCGCTCAGGATTTCCGCGAGCGCGGGATTTCCGGGAGAAAAGGCGTCCCGGGTGAAAACGATACGATGCTTGAAGGTGACGGGAATTTGAAAATCGTGACGGGACATCAGTGCGCGGAGCAGTAGCGCCCTTTACGCCGGGACGCCACCGTTTCTTGCCCCGGTTGTTGCTTGACCCGGTTCCGCGGTCCCGCCAGTGTGCCGCCCCGCCGCTTGCCCCGATGGCAGCGGTGTGACCTAACCGAAACTAACTACCGATCCGCCATGGCCGCGAAGATCTATACCACCAAGGACGCCCCGATCGCGTCTCTCAAAAAGAAAACCCTCGCCGTGATCGGCTTCGGCTCGCAGGGCCACGCCCACGCCCTCAATCTCAAGGACAGTGGCCTAACGGTCATCATCGGACTCTATCCGAAGTCGAAGTCCCGCGAAGTCGCCAAGAAGCTCGGCTTCGAGGTCATGGACACCGCCGAGGCGGTGAAAGCCGCCGACGTGATCTTCGTCGCCACTCCGGACACGGTGATTCCTTCGGTTTATAACAAGGACATCGCACCGCATCTAACCAAGGGCAAGACCCTGCTGTTTTCCCACGGCTTCGCGGTGCATTTCAAGACGATCACCTGCCCGACCGATGTGGATGTGATCCTCGTCGCTCCGAAAGGCCCCGGCCACACCGTCCGTTCACAGTTCGTGGCGGGCAAAGGCGTCCCCGGGTTGATCGCGATCCATCAGGACATCTCCGGCAAGGCCAAGCAAACCGCGCTTGCCTGGGCCGGCGGCATCGGCTGCGCCCGCGCCGGTGTGTTTGAAACCAACTTCCGCGAGGAAACCGTCACCGACCTTTTCGGCGAACAGGTCGTTCTTTGCGGGGGCACCACGGCACTGGTGAAAGCCGGATTCGAAGTGCTCGTCGAGGCTGGCTTCCAACCGGAGATGGCCTACTTCGAGTGCCTTCACGAACTCAAGCTCATCGTCGATCTGATGAACGAGCAGGGCATCGCCGGCATGAGGTTTTCGATCTCCGAAACCGCCGAGTATGGCGACGTCACCGTCGGCCCGAAGATCATCGATGCCTCCGTCAAGAAGCGGATGGTCGCCCAGCTCAAGAACATCGAGAACGGCAAATTCGCCAAGGAATGGACCGCCGAGTACGCGGCCGGAAACAAGAACTTCGACGCCATCCGCAAGGCTGAAGCGCAGCATCCGATCGAGAAGGTCGGTGAAAAGCTTCGCTCCACGATGAGCTGGATCAAGTCCTCCAAGATCAAGAAAGGTGCCAGCCAGGCGAGCTTCACCTCGTCCTCGAAGTAAGATTCCAGCTTTGAATCTTCCAAGCCCGCTTCCCGAAAAGGAGGCGGGCTTTTTCCTGCCCACCAAGAGGGTTGCAATTTTCAGGGAACTGTCCTAGTTCCCCCTCGTCCCACGTTTCTGCCAATGACCTCGATCCGACTTGTTTCCCAAATCACCGCCGCCGTCACCACCCTTTTGCTGGCGAGTTGCGCTACCCAAAAACCCGCCCTGACGCAGGACGGGAAGCCCGTGAACCCTTATCCCGCCGGCACCTACGATCATTTCAAGGCCGAGCCGACCTATCCGAAAACCTATTCCGTTTGGAAAAACGAGGAAGTGCTTTCGCGCACCAACGCCGGTAACTCCTCGATCCGGATCAGCCTCAAGGAGCAACGTGGCTTTCTCATGAACGGCGAGGACGTCGCGCTGGACTACCCAATTTGCTCCGGCATCCCGAGCCGCCCCACCCCGGTCGGCACGTTTTATGTCCTTGAAAAAACCGTGGACAAGAGATCGAACAAATACGGCAAGATCTACGACGCCGGGGGCGCTGTCGTGAACAGCGACGCGGACTCCACCATCGACGCGATCCCCGAAGGCGGGAAATTTGTCGGTGCTGCCATGCGCTACTGGATGCGCCTCACCAACGATGGTGTGGGCCATCACATCGGTCCGGTGAAGCGTCGGCCCGCCTCCCATGCCTGCATCCGCGGACCGAGCGCGACGATGCCCGTCGTTTATTCCAAGGTGAAGGAAGGAACGCGAGTCGTCGTCGAGTGACCGCGTGATTTTCCATTTTACGAAAAAGGCCCGGATGCGCTCGCAACCGGGCCTTTCGTTTTCGCTGGTTCTAACAAACGTTAGAAATCACTCCTCCTCTTCCTTGACGAACTTCTTGTGGCCCGCCTTCTTCGACTCCTTGAGCACCTCGACGATCTTCACGACCTCGTCGATTTTTCCGTTGAGAAACGCCTCCTCCACTTCACAGAGCGTGACGTAGAGCTTGCCGATCATTTTACGATACTCGGCGAGAGCCTTTGCCTTCTCCGGACCTTCCGGCATCTCCTTAAGCATGGCGGGAACTTCCGCCGCGCTTTTGAGCGCCGCCGTCTGGGCCTCGCGAGCCAGGGTCGCGCCTTTGACCGGATCCGTCTCCTTGCGGAATGCCTTGAAGGCATCGTTCATCACCTCCATTTGCTCCTCCAGCGGGGTGTGCTCCTCTTCCGCCTTGATCGGCATCAGCATCAGTCCCGCAGCGCAGCCCAGTAACAGTAGTTCTTTTTTCATACGGCCCGAATACGAGCGCAATCAGGCGACCTTTCCAATCGGAAACTTTTGCTTTTGTGGCAGCGGCTGCGGTTCGACCCATTGGAAAATTTCGTCCGGTTTCCACCGGAAAATCAGTTGCGGCTCCTAGGACGAACCGTAAAGTCCCCCCATGATTTTAGAAACATTTCCACTGGCTCAGGCCGGCTACTCGCTCGGCGGGTTTTCGATGATTCACATTGGCATTCTCGGTGTGTCCGTGCTCGTGAGCTTCCTCATCAGCAGCACGCTCAAGCGGCGCTTCGCCGAGTATTCCCAAATCCCGATCCGCCTAACCGGTGCGGAGGTCGCGGAGATGATGCTTCGCCAAAATGGCATCACCGACGTGCAGGTCATCAGCACGCCGGGCCAGCTAACCGACCACTACGACCCGACAAAAAAAACGGTCAATCTCAGCGAATCCGTCTATGGCATGAACTCGGTCGCCGCCGCTGCTGTCGCCGCCCATGAGTGCGGCCATGCGGTGCAGCACCAGCAAGCTTATGTCTGGCTCGGGCTGCGGTCGAAAATGGTGCCGGCGGTCGAGTTCTCCAGCAAGATGCTGAACTATGTGATGATCCTCGGTTTCCTCGGAATCGGCTTCATGAACAACCCGACCATGTTGTGGATTTGGGTAGGACTGTTCGCCGTCACCACGCTGTTCTCATTCATCACTCTGCCCGTGGAATTCGACGCCAGCCGCCGGGCGCTGGTGTGGATGGAAAGCAGCGGCATCGCCTCCAGCATCGAGCATGACTGCGCGAAGAACGCCCTCTTCTGGGCCGCCATGACCTACGTCGCCGCCGCCATCGGCTCGCTTGCTCAGCTCCTATATTTCCTGATGATGGCGCTGGGGCGCAGGGACTGACCAAGACGCCTACGCTCCTTGATTGGCGCTTGCCCGCGCTTAACGCGGCGGGACATGGTCGCCGCAGCGCATGAAGGAACTCATCGAAGAACTCGAACGCTGGGGAGCCGATGTGATTTTCGGCCGCGCGAAGGGGCTGCGGGCGGCGTTGATGAGGTTCGCCATGCGGGCGCTTTCAGGAATTTTCCGGGTGATCGTGCAAATCCGGCTCTGGCGCTACCGTACGGGCTGGCGGCGGCAGCAGCATCTCGGAACGCAGGTGGTCGCCATCGGCAACATCACCGTGGGCGGCACGGGCAAGACGCCGGTGGTTGAGCTGTTAGCCAGGTCCTTGCGCGACCGCGGGCGCAGTGTGGCGATCCTTTCCCGCGGCTATAAAAGCAAGAAGCTCGACCGCCCGCAGAAGTGGCAGGACCAACGGGGTGATGCGATCCCGGGCGAGCGGATGCCCAAGGTGGTATCGACCGGTCGCGCGCTTTTGCTCGATTCGCAGTTCGCCGGCGATGAGCCGTTCATGCTCGCGAAGAACCTCGATGGCGTGGCGGTGGTGGTGGACAAGAACCGCGTCAAGGGCGGACTGTTCGCAGTCAGCCAGCTCGCCGCGGACACCTTGCTGCTAGACGATGGCATGCAGTATCTCGATCTGGCGCATTCCATCGATATCGTGCTGATCGACTCGGGATCGCCGTTCGGCACCGGGGCCTTGCTGCCGCGCGGAACGCTGCGGGAGCCGCCGAAAAACCTGCGCCGGGCGAGCTACATCATGATCACCAAATGCGATGGCAGCTCGAACGAAGCCTTGATCTCCCGCATCCGGAAATACAACCGGACGGCGGAGATCATCGAGTGCGCGCACGGGCCGATCTATCTGGAGGATGTCTTCACGCGCGAGCGCCAGCCGCTGGGGTTTTTGAAAGACAAGTGGGTCGGGGCGATCAGCGCGATTGCGGTGCCCGAGGCATTCGAGGGCTCGTTGGAACGGCTCGGCGCACGGGTGGAAGTCAAACGGCGTTTTTCCGATCACCATCGTTTCACCAAACGGGACGTGGAGCATTTCATGCAACGCTGCGTGGAGCGGGATATGGAGCTGATCGTGACCACGGAGAAGGACGCGGTTCGGTTTCCGCGGCCGAAGTCGATCGATGTGCCGGTGGTTTTCCTGCGGATCGAGGTGGAGATCCTCAAAGGGCGGGAGATCTGGGAGGATCTCGTCTCGCGGCTCTGTCACCCGCCGCCTGCGTTCGAGCAGGTGTTGAGGAATCGCCATGCGTACCGACCGTGAGGTGGCAAGGTAGTTCAGGACTTCAGTCCGTTCTTCAACCCGGAAGAACGGACTGAAGTCCTGGACTACTTTTTCCCAAAAAATTCCCCCTTTTTCGGATTGCCACGGGGGAAGGGCGTCCCTAGCTTCCGCCTCCCGCGATCTTTAACCTCATCCCGAGATGTCCAAGCACAATAGCCTCAAGTCCAATGCCACCGTCGGTGGCAAACGTTCCGTTCTCAAGCGCTTCGAGCGCGTCAAACTCCTCAAGGAGCGCGGCGAATGGAAAGCCGGCAAGTCCCCTGTCGGGCTTCCGAAGACCAAGCACGAGGGTTAATCCCCTGGCTTTCAAACTCCTCTAAAAAGCGCGGATCCCACCGGGTTCGCGCCTTTTGCATTTACAGCTCCCATGGCCACCAACGACGGCACCCGCCTCAACAAATACCTCGCGTCCTGCGCGGTGGGCTCCCGCCGCGCCTGCGATGAACTGATCAAGGACGGTCGGGTGGAGGTGAATGGCGCGCCTTGCATCAACATGGGCACCCGCATCGTCGCGGGCGATCACGTGAAGGTGGATGGCAAGCGCGTGGCTCCGCGCGAGGTGATGATCATCGCCTTCCACAAGCCGCGCGGCTACGTCTGCACGCGCGACGACGAGATGGGGCGGGAAACGATTTACTCGCTGCTGCCGGCTTCGCTGCACTCGTTGCACCACGTCGGGCGGCTGGACATGGACTCGGAAGGGTTGCTGATTCTAACGAACGATGGCGACCTTTCGCAGCAGTTGATGCATCCCTCGAAGTCGATCGAGAAGGAATACCTCGTCACCTCGAACCAGGCGTTCGAGAACTCGCACCTCGACCAATTTCTCGAAGGTGTCTTCACCGATGAGGGGAAATTGAAGGCGAAAGCCATTGAGCGCCTCTCGTCCCGCCGCCTCAAGGTGGTGCTCGACCATGGCGCGAAACGCCAGATCCGGGTGATGTTCGAGACGCTCGGCTATCAGGTGACCAAGCTGCTGCGGGTGCGCATCGGCGCGTTGTGGCTCGGCGATCTGGAGCCGGGCGCGTGGGCGGCCCTGAATGCGCTGGAGGTCCAGATGCTTTTGGGAAATCCGAAGCCCGCGAAGAAGCGCGAGGGTGGCGGCGATCGCCACTGAGCGCTTGCCGCTCGGTCGATGCCTTCCTAGTTTTTGCCCGACCTCATGAGCGCAAAAAAAACCCTCCCCAGCCACGATCAGGACGCCGTCCACAAGCCGTCCAAGGAATTCTCCTCAAAGGCGCGCATCCCCTCGATGGCGGTTTACAAAAAGCTCTACAAGGAGTCCATCGACAAGCCGGAGAAGTTCTGGGCCCGTGAGGCGAAGGAGTTGGTTTGGCAGAAAAAATGGTCGAAGGTGCTCGATTGGAAGGCGCCCAACGCAAAATGGTTCGACGGCGGCAAGCTCAACGTTTGCGAAAACTGCGTGGATCGCCACGCCACCGGTCCACGCCGGAACAAGGCGGCGATCATCTGGGAGGGCGAACCCGGCGACAAGCGGGTGATCACTTACGGCCAGCTCCAAAAGGACGTTTGCCGATTCGCCAATGTCCTCGAGAAACACGGCGTGAAGCCCAAGGATCGGGTTCTCATTTACATGCCCATGATCCCCGAAGCCGCGATCGCGATGCTGGCCTGCGCGCGGATCGGAGCAGTGCACAACGTTGTCTTCGGCGGCTTCGCTGCGGAAGCGATCGTTGACCGGTTGGAGGACTCAGGCGCGACCGTGATCGTCACCGCCGACGGCGGCTGGCGGCGGGAAAAAGTCGTTCCGCTCAAGCCGGTGGTCGATGAGGCGCTCGCGAAATATCAGAAGGTGAAGCGCGTGATCGTTTACAACCGGTGCGGCAACGAGATTCATATGGATGACACCCGCGACGTCTGGTGGCACGACGAGGTGGCCAAGGTTTCCTCGAAGCATGAAGCCGAAGGGTTCGATTCCGAGCATCCGCTTTTCGTCCTCTACACGTCCGGCTCCACGGGCAAGCCCAAGGGGATTCTGCACACATCCGGCGGTTATCTAACGGGCACCTATGCCACCTGCAAGTACGTCTTCGACATGCGCGACGACGATGTTTACTGGTGCACCGCCGATGTCGGCTGGATCACCGGGCACTCCTACATCGTTTACGGCCCGCTGGCCCATGGCGTCACCCAGGTGATGTACGAGGGCGCGCCGAATACGCCCGACTTCGGGCGCTTCTGGAAAATGATCGAAGAATACGGCGTCTCGATCTTTTACACGGCCCCGACCGCGATCCGCGCCTTCATCAAGGCCGGCGACCATTTCCCCGCGGCGCACGATCTGTCCTCGTTGCGGTTGTTAGGTTCTGTTGGAGAGCCGATCAATCCGGAGGCCTGGAACTGGTACCACAAGCACATCGGCGGCGGGAAGTGCCCGATTGTCGATACCTGGTGGCAGACGGAGACCGGCGCAATCCTGATTTCCCCGCTGCCCGGGGCCACGCCTTGCAAGGCGGGAACCGCGACGCGGCCATTTTTCGGCATTGATGCCGCCATCCTCGACGAAGCGGGCAAGGAGTGCAAAGCCGGCCAGGACGGCCGCCTCGTCATCCGCAAGCCATGGCCGTCGATGATCCGCGCGATTTACAACGACAAAGAGCGCTACAAAAAAACCTACTGGTCGGACTATCCCGGCATTTACACGGCGGGCGATGGCGCGCGCCGGGACAAGGACGGCAACTTCTGGATCATCGGCCGTCTCGACGACGTGCTCAACGTCTCCGGCCACCGTCTTGGAACCGCGGAAATCGAGAGCGCGCTCGTCTCCCACCCCGCCGTGGCCGAGGCCGCGGTGGTCGGCCGCCCGGATGAGATGAAGGGCCAGGCCGTTTCCGCGTTCGTGACCTTGAGGGGCGGGTTCGAGGAATCCGAATCCCTTCATGCCGAGCTGCGCAATCATGTGGGCAAAGTCATCGGTGCGATCGCGAAACCGGACGACATTCATTTCGCCCCCGGGCTGCCGAAGACGCGCTCGGGAAAAATCATGCGCCGGCTCTTGAAAGAACTCGTTTGCACCGGCAAAATCTCAGGTAACGTCACCACGCTGGAGGATTTCACCGTCATCGAGCACCTGCAGCGAGTGATTACCCAAAAGGCTGCCTCCATCCCCCCGCCATGACTTCTTCCCGCTATTTTATTGCCCGTTTTGCCCAGGCTTTCGGCTATTTCCGAAAGAACCACCGCATGGCCGACGCGGCCAGCGAGATGCACCTCCTCCGTGAGGCCGAGGCCCAGCTCGGCGCGGCGATCTGGGAAAAGGTCGAGGGCATCGAGGCGCTTTCCGTCGAGTACTGGAACCTGCGGAAATTCATCAAGGAAAAGGACATCATCCGGCAGAAACTCGCCGCCTGCCAGGCCCGCCTCGATCACGCCCACGAGGAGCGCGCCACCGTGCTGAACAACACGCCGGAAGTTCACCAGGATCTCATCGATCAACGCGTCGCCCTGCTAACCGAACTGGAAAACCTGGCACGCCGCCGGGATGAAATTGTCGGCGAAGCCCGTGAGATCCGTCGCACCTACGACGGCATGAAAATGAAACTCGAGGTGCTTGCCAAGGAAGACACCGGGTCCGAGCCGAACAAACAGCAGATCGAGCAGGTCAAATCCCGTCTTGCAGAGCTCAAAATCAAATTCTCGGACCTCAAGCGCCAGCGCATCCAGATCGGCACCGACATCGAGCAGGGCGATGCCATGGTCGATGTTGTGGACGGCCACCTCAACGAGAAGAAAAAGAGCCGCCGGATTCATGCGTCGCAAGCGTTCCAAGTGATCGGTGACGGCAACAAGGAGATCTCCATTCTGCGAGCGGAAAGTGGCGTTCTCGACACTCAGATGCGCCAGCTTTACGCGGAAATCGGCCGTTTCATCAGCCGTCATGCCGCTCAGGATCCGGCTTGCGTCAAGGCGGCGGAAGGCCATCAGGGGTTGGTCGATGTGATGCGCGCGCTGCGCCGCTCCATCGCGCTGAACCACCGTCTCGCCGGGACTGCGTGAGTGAATCGTAGTCGAGGACTTCAGTCCGTTCTTATCGTTAGAAGACCGGACTGAAGTCCTCCACTACCTCAAGATCCCATACTTGGGCGCGAATAACAGCGAGGCAACGAAGGCCAGCGCTTGCACCAGCACGATGCACGCACCGGTGGATCCATCGATGTGATAGCTGATGAAAATCCCCGTCACCGTCGAACCAACGGCCGCGGCGACCGCTATCAGAAGCATCCGGTCGAAGCGATCCGTCCAGAGGTGAGCGATGCTTCCCGGCGTTACTAACATCGCGACGACCAGGATGATGCCGACCGCTTGGAGCGAGACCACAATGGCCAACGACAACAGTCCGAGCAGCAGATAATTCAGAAACCGGCCCGGAAGGGCCATCACTCGCGCCTGGCCGGGATCGAAGCAGATCAGCAGAAAGTCCCGGCGCAAGGCGAGCGTCACGCCGAGCACCACACCTCCAAGGCCGAGCGTCTGCCACACTTGCGAACGGGTGATGCCGAGGATGTTTCCTACCAGAATGTGATCGAGATGCATGTCCGAAGTCGTGCGGCTGAAGAGCACCAGCCCGAAGGCGAACATTCCCGTGAACACCACTCCCATCACCGTGTCCTCCTTGATCCGGCTGTTCTGTTTGATGAATCCCGTGCTCACCGCGCAGAACAAACCGGCGACGAACGCTCCGATCGAGAGCGGCAGGCCGACAATGTAAGCCAGCACGATCCCCGGCAGCACCGCGTGCGAAATCGCATCGCCCATCAGTGACCAGCCTTTGAGAATCAGGAAACAGGACAGCACCGCGCACATCGTCGCGACCATCGTCCCGACTAACAGCGCGTCGCGCATGGTAGCGTTGTATAGCGGCTCGAAGAATTCAGTCATCATGGGGGAACGGCATCTGCGGAGCGCGCGCGGCGTTTCGAGGCGAGAATTCCGTGTTTGGGCGCGAAGATGAAAGCTGCAAGGAAGACGAGGGTCTGCAAGGTGACGATACAGCCGCCGGTCGCCCCATTGACATAGTAACTGGCATACGCACCGACCAGCGAGGTCGCCACTCCCATGCCGGAGGACAGCCAAAGCATTTTCCCAAAACGATCCGTTAGCAAATAGGCGGTGGCTCCCGGCGTGACGAGCATCGCCACCACCAGACAGGCGCCGACTGCTTGCAAGGCCGCGACGGCGGTGGCGGCGAGCAGCGCCAGCAGGCTGACATGCAGCAAGCCCGCACGCAGACCGAGCGCGCGGGCTTGGTGCGGATCGAAACAGAAGAGCATGAGATCCTTCCATTTCAAACCTAAAACTAACAAGGTAACCGCGCTGATCGCGATGACCTGCTCGATGTCAGGGTCCGAAATGCCGAGGATGTTTCCCAGCAGGATGACCTTGAGATCGACCCGCGCCGGGTTCAGCGAGATCAGCAGCAAGCCAAGCGCGAAGTAGGCGGTGAAGACGATCCCGATGGTGGCATCCTCGCGGATCCGGCTTCTCGCCTTGATGAATGCCATGGTGCCAGCGGCTAACAGCCCGGCGGCGAATGCGCCCAGCGCGAAGGGCAGGCCGAGGATGTAGGCCACCGCCACGCCGGGAACGACCGCGTGGGACAGCGCGTCGCCCATCAACGACCAGCCCTTGAGCGTGACAAAAGAGGATAGAAATCCACAAGTCCCTCCGACCAACGCGCTGACCCAGATGGCCCGCAGCATGTAGTCGTATTGAAACGGGGTGAACAGCGACTGGAGAATCTCAGTCATGCTTTTCGGAACGTTCCTTCACCAGCTCCACATGCTCCTGGCGGTCCTTGTATTCGAGGTGGCCGTCCTTGCCGAAAACCAGCGGCCGTTCGTCATCCGACAGCACGCGGATCATCCGGCCGTCGTGCTCCTGAATGGTGGACTGCTCGAACTGGAACTGCCGCAGCACACCTCCGAAAGCCGCTGCTAGATTCTGTTCGGTGAACACTTCCGACGTCGGACCGTAGGCAAGCACGGTTCGGTTAATCAGCACCGCTTGGTCGCAGAATTCCGGCACGCTGCCGAGGTTGTGGGTGGAAACGAGAATGATGCAACCCACCGCGCGGAGTTCGCGAAGCAATTGGATGATCGCTTCCTCCGTGTTGACATCCACACCGGTGAACGGTTCGTCTAGCAGGACTACGCGCCCGCCCTGGGCTAGTGCACGGGCCAGGAAAACCCGCTTTTTCTGCCCGCCGCTCAGCTCGCCGATCTGGCGGTCCTTGAACTCCCACATCGAGACGCGGCGCAGGCTCTCCTCGACCTTCGCCTTGTCCAGCGCGCGTGGGATGCGCAGGAAATTCATCGCGCCGTAGCGGCCCATCATCGTCACGTCCCACACGCTAACGGGAAACTGCCAGTCCACTTCCTCCGCCTGGGGCACGTAGGCGACGAGGTTCTGCTTGAGCACCGTGCGGATCGGCAGGCCGTTGATTTTCACGCTCCCGGCCCGGGGCGTCACGAAGCCCATGATGCTTTTGAATAGGGTGGACTTGCCGCTGCCGTTCACGCCGACCAGGGCGCAGATCGTGCCGCCGCGGAGTTGAAACGATGCGTCGTGAAGCGCGAGATGGCCGTTGGGGTAAGCCACGGAAACATCCTCCACATCCAAGCGCGGGCGATCTTCCGAGGAGGTCATTTGGGATCGAGAAATCCTTTCACGATGGTGTCGGCATTGGCCTCCAACAGTTTCAAATTATTCGGTGCCGGGCCTTCGGATTCGGTGAGGGAATCTACATAGAGCACGCCACCGTAGCGCGCTCCGGTTTCCTTGGCGACCTGCCGCGCGGGCTTGTCGCTGACGGTGCTTTCCGAAAAGACCACCGGGATTTTGTTAGCCCGCACGCCGTCGATGACCTGCTTCACCTGCTGCGGAGTTCCTTGGGCGTCGGCATTGATCGGCCAAAGGTAAAGCTGCCGCAGACCATAATTTGCGCAAAGGTAGGAGAAGGCGCCCTCGCTGCTGACCAGCCAGCGTTGCGCTTCCGGGATGGCAGCCAGCTTTTCTCTAACTGGCTCGTCCAAAGCGGTAATTTTCGCGGTGTAGGCGGCGGCGTTCGCCGTGTAAACGGCCTCGTTCGGCGGGTCCATTTTGACCAGCGCCCTGCGGATGTTCTCCACGTAAATCACGGCATTCGCCGGCGACATCCAGGCGTGGGGATTCGGCTTGCCGGTGTAGGGGCCCTCGGCGATTCCCATCGGCGTGACGCCCTCTGTTAGCACCGCGCTGGGAACGTCCTTCACATTGGTGAAAAACTTTTCGAACCACAGCTCGAGGTTCATGCCGTTCCACAGCACGAGGTCGGCGCTCTGCGCTTTCACGAGGTCTTTGGGCGTCGGCTCGTATCCGTGAATCTCGGCGCCAGGCTTGGTGATCGATTCCACATCGGCCGCGTCTCCCGCGACCTCGCGGGCCATGTCGGCGATGATGGTGAAACTGGTCACCACCTGTTTTTTCCCTGAGGCGGACCGTTTTTTCGCCCCGTCACAGCCGAGGGCGAGGATGGCCAACAGACCCGTAGCGAGCAGACGAACGCTACGGGTGATTTCTGATTTCAGGGAGGTCCGATTGGAATCGTTCATTTCAGGATCTGTATATTGGTTAGAACTTGGTGCTCATTCCCAAAAATGGAGTGAGATCGGTGGCTGCATCTGTCAGGCCCACGCGGACGCCGCCATCAAGCTGCCAGGTGGGAGTCAGCGCCCATGTCATGCCGGTGTTGAAATAAGCCTCCCAATCCGAGCCGGACTCGGCACTGAGCACGCTGACCAACTCCAGAAAGACGGCGGTGTTTTCCGTCAAATCGTGGCTGGCCGTCGCCGAATTCAGCACGGCAAGGTGATGGCCTCGTCCATCGTCATCCGCTTCCAAATCCAGTTCCACCATCACCGCGCAGGCCCAGTACGACGGTCCGTCGAAGGAAAAAGGCACGATCAGCCCGCCTTCGAATTCGTCATTGCCCAGCTCCCCGTTGGCCGTCGGCAGTTTGATGAACGGCATCAATGCCAGCGCCGTCGCGCCCTCGTCGTTGCCCCACAGATTTTGCTTCATGCGGATTTCCACGTCGCCAAATCCTTCCGGACCATTGCGAACGCGGGTGTAGAACGGCATGACCACTTGCAGATCGGTGGAGTCTCCGAGGCCGATCTTGGCATTGAGTTCGCCGAGCGAAAATTCGCGCTCCCGGCCGTCGCGCGTCCAACTGGCGATCTCCATTTCGAACTGAAAATGCCCGGCATCGACGGTGTGGGCGCTCTCGGTGGTATCCGGGCGGTCCGTGCTCAGCGGGCGAAGTTCGGCAGCGAAACTGTTAGAAATTCCGACAGCGATCATCGCGGGCCGCAACCAGGAAAGTGGGAAATCGAGCGCGTTCATCTCGCCCGGAAATTAGCCTCGGCTAAGTTTGGTGCGCAAGGCTAAAAATTCGCGGATCAATCATCTTCGATCTGCAGCCGCTGCGGTCGCTTGAGCGGGATGCCTTCCTCGACGGCACCCAAATCGAGACTGTCTAACACGTTCGTGCGGCGGCGGACCAGTCCCCTTTCGGCGGAAGTCGCCGCGAAGCTGGGAACCTCGGTGTGGTAGGGGTCGTCGCCGATCACGACCGGTTCCTTCGGGCGGACGGGCACGGCATCCAGCGCGGGCAGATTGAAGACCGCCAGGTCAGGCGAAATGCCTTCGCCGAGCGCACCAGAATGGATGGTGCAAAAGGGCAGGTTCGCGGACCCTTTGCGGAAATACTCCATCACCGAGGTCGAGCGCGAACGGATAGTCCCGGCGTTGATATCCTCGACGTGCTCCTGGCAATACTGGGTGGCGAGCTGGCCGGAGGTCGAACAAACGGGAATCTGTACCACGCCTGCCGGGACCTTGAGCGCCTCCCCGCCGAACGCAGGGGCGGCGGCATTCATGGTCGCCTGCCAAACGGGCATCGCCAGATCCCGGCTGAACGCTCCCTGATAGATGGGCTCGCTATTTCCCATCAAGAATCCGGTCCACACTCCGCAGGTGATCCGCTTGTTGTAGCCGATGAACCAGGCGTCCGCGAAATCCGGGGTGGACCCACCTTTCCCAGCTCCGTGGAAGGGTTTCTCCTGCAACCCGTCGAGGACTCCCATCGAGCTGCCACGGTAGAGCGAACCGGCCATCATGCTGTGAACCTGCCACGCGGTCGCCTCATCGATGACCGGGTGACGCTGCTTCGGCTGACGCTGGCGGCGATACACCACCCGGCCCGCCGTGTTCTCGACGCGATCCAAATAGACAAGCTCAGCCGTCCCGGACATGCCGCCGAGGGGAAATACCGTCATCGCCTTGACCGCTTGCTTCATGGAAACTTCCTCGAATCCCACCGCCAGGCGGGGCAGCAGCTCGGCTTTCTGCAGCGGCAGTCCGAAGTCCACGCTGGTATCGACCACCCGCTGCAAGCCGGTCTGGCCGGCGAATCTAACCGTGGCGGCGATCTTGGATTTTTCCAACGCCTCCCGAGCCGTGATTTTCCCCTCATAAACCGGCGCGGGCACTTCCATGCCCCACTCTCCGAGGATGCCCTCCTGGCCGCCGATCATGACCGCCCGGTTGTCCATCGCCTCATCCTCCACCAAGGTCACCGGAGTCTGGCTGCCATTCAGACCCGCCGCATAGATGTAGGGGAAAAACGCGGTGCCCAGCGGGCGTTTTCCCAGCTCGATGAAATCGTAGGGAACCTGCGCGTAATCCCGCCCGCCGACGTGCGCGAGGACCTCACCCGTTTCGTGGTCTAACATTAGCACGGCACCTTGCAGGTATTCCGCCGGCTTGGTGCCGCCCTTCTGATAGTCCTGGTATTTCGGGCGCTGATAGCCCGGACGAGACTCGGCCCTGGCCAGGCTGTCTAACAATGACTTGTGCGCGGCGTTCTGGGCCTCGGCGAGGATCGTGGTGTGGATTTTGAATTTGCCGGAGGCGAGCGCGTCCTCGCCGAGCGCCCGGCCGACCGCTTCGGCGATCCGCTCGTAAAGGTGCGTGGTGCCGCGCCGCAAGGGTTGCGGATTGAGCTTGAGCGGCAAGGCTTTCAGGCGTGCCAGTTCTGCCCGGGAAATCATTCCCTCCTCGCGCATCCGGCCGAGCACGTAATTGCGGCCGCCTTTGTTGATCTCGGGATTGTTCAAGGGCGACCGCACGTTGGGGTTCTTGATCAGCGTCACAAGCGAGGCGCACTCCTCGGTTGTTAGGCCCATCGGCTCCTTGCCGAAATATCCCAGCGAGGCCGAGCGGATGCCGTAGAAGCCGCTGCCAAAGTAGATCCGGTTCAGATAGAACGTTAGAATTTCCCGCTTCGAGTAGCGATCCTCGATCCGCCGCGCGAGGAACGCCTCCACCAACTTCCGCTGGGTGCGGGACTCTTTGCGCAGCACCGCCTCCTCCTTCAGATTGTAAGCGTTGCGCGCTAACTGTTGGGTGATCGTGCTGGCTCCCTGATTGCCGCCCTGCGCATTGAGGATGACCGCCCGGGCAATGCCGATATAGTCCACTCCGTGGTGGTCGAGAAACCGCGAGTCTTCTCCGGCACGCAGGGTCTGGATGAAAATTTCCGGCACCTGCTCGATCGAAATAACGCTGCGGTTCTGGACGAAAATCCGCCCGATCTCCTTACCATTGCGATCCAGAATGATGCTTGGTTCCTCGACGTCATTGATATGATTTAAATCATAGGCCGCCGCGCGTTCGCGGTATTCCTGAGTGTATCCTTCCACGAAAATCCAGCCCGCACCGCCGACCAGCAGGGCTGACAGCAAGGTGCCGATCCAAAAGCCTTTGCGCTTGAAGAACCAGTCCCTGCTGCTCTTCTTCCGATTCGATAGTTGAATTTTTGCCATGCCGGATCCGAATTCATCACCGCAGTCGCCAGCGGTCACGCGGTCGCCAGACTACGGGAGCGCCGCCCTGCCCGCAACCCCTGCGTTGGGGGCGATTTTGCGCGCCAGGATCGAGCGGGAGGGGCCGCTAAGTTTTAGCGATTTCATGGCGGCCGCCTTGTATCATCCGGCGCTCGGCTACTATGCCCGCGAAACCCGCCAGGTCGGGCGGGCCGGGGATTTCTTCACCAGCGTGAGCGTCGGTCCGCTCTTCGGCGAGCTGCTCGCCCGGCGTTTTCTGGGGGAATGGGAGGAGTCCGGCACTCCCTCACGGTGGAGGATCATCGAGTGCGGCGCTCACGACGGCACGCTGGCCAAGGATATTCTGGACGCGATGGCCCGGCTTTCTCCGCAGGCGTTGGGGGCGTTGGAATACGTCATTCCCGAGCCGCTCGCCCGGCTGCAGTCGGCGCAAAGGCGAACGCTCGGGAGATCGACGAGATTCATCGCGGACCCCAGCGAACTTTACGCAGAACCGCTTCCCGGGCTCGCCTTCGGAAATGAGCTGCTAGACGCCCTGCCGTTTCATGTCGTGGAGTGGCAGAATGACGGCTGGCAGGACTGCCGGGTGGCGATCGATTCCGGCGGAGAATTTCTTTGGGAAAAGCACGCTTCGACCCTGCGGAAAGAGCTGCAGGTGTTAGGAACCCATTTCCCGGAAGGCTATCGAACGGAGGTCCGCACCAACTATCAGGATTTCCTCGCACCCTTGACGCGCTGCCTCACCTCCGGCCTGCTGCTGTTTGCGGACTACGGCTTCGCGCGTCCGGAATTCTATCAACCGGAGCGCACGGCCGGCACGCTGCGGACTTTTTCCAAGCATCGCGCCGGGGAAAATCCATTGGCCACGCCCGGCGAGATCGACATTACGGCGCACGTTGATTTCACCGCCGTGGCAGAAGCAGCGATGGCGCTCGGGTGCCAGCCGATGGTGTTTCGCAGCCAAGGGACATGGCTCACCGGGATCGGCCGGGGTTGGCTGTTAGCGCAGGAGGGGAACCCCGATGCCGCTGCGCTGAGGCAGTTCCAGACCCTCACCCAACCGGCCCATCTCGGCGGGAGTTTCCATATTCTGGAACTATCTTGGAATCAACCGGGCAAGCAATCTCCGGCAACGGCGATCCACCGCCTCGCCCTGCAACCTCCGGCGGTTTGAAGTCGATCATTGCGCGCATGGATCAAAATCCCAAAACTCATGACATGAAGATACTCAGTCTCCTCCTTTTGCCGGGGGTCGCCAGCGCGGCCAACATTTCGACAACTCCCGCCGCCGATGCCGTGAAATGGCGGACCGTCCAGCTCACTCCCCATTTTTGGGCGGAAGCGGCGGCGGTGGCGGACGTGAATCGCGACGGGCAGCAGGACATTCTATCAGGACCGTTCTGGTATGAAGGACCTGATTTCAAGAAAACTCACGCCATCTATCCGACAGAGCGATTTTTCGTGACCGGCAGCGGTGTAAAAATACCCGGCTTCGAGGGCGCTCTGGGCACGAATAACGCCTACTCCGAAACCTTCGTCACGGCCGCACGCGACTTCAACGCGGACGGCTGGCCGGACTATCTGGAGGTCGGTTTCCCCGGCAAGGAAACGCTGTGGTGGGAGAATCCCGCAGCGAGCGGAGGGCCGTGGAAACGCCACGTCGTCATCAACGATACCAGCAACGAATCGCCTGCCTTTCTGGATCTAACCGGCGATGGCCGGCCTGAACTCCTCTGCATGAGCGGCGGGAGAATCGGCTACGCCACCTTCGACCCGGCCCATCCTAACAACGAGTGGACCTGGCACGCCATCACTCCAGAAAGCAAGGAACGCTATCAGCGCTTCACCCACGGCCTCGGCAGCGGCGACATCAACGCCGATGGCAGAGCCGACATTCTCGAAATGAACGGCTGGTGGGAGCAACCCGCCGCTTGGGACGGCACCACGCCGTGGGTATTTCATCAGGCGGCCTTCGGTCCGGGAGGGGCCCAGATGTATGGTCATGATGTAAATGGCGACGGCCTAACTGACGTGATCACGAGTCTCGAAGCCCACGGTTATGGTCTCGCATGGTTCGAGCAAACCGCCGCTGGCGCCTGGACCCGCCACCTGCTAACCGACACTCCCACGGAAAAAGGCGAAACCGGCGTGGCCTTCACCCAGCCCCACGCCATCGAACTCGTGGACATCAATGGCGACGGCCTCAAGGACATCGTCACCGGCAAGCGCTTCTGGGCCCACGGTCCGACCGGCGACGCAGAACCCGATGCCAAGCCCGTGGTTTACGGTTTCGAGCTCAAGCGCGAAGCCGGCAAGGCAACCTTCACCCCCCGCCTGATCGACGACAACAGTGGCGTCGGCACGCAGGTCACCGTCGCCGATCTTAACCGCGACGGTAAACCCGACGTCGTCACCGCCAACAAGCGCGGGGCGTTTGTTTTTTACCAACCGTAAGTGGAATCCGCCCGGCCGCATATTGCGTGCTTGCCCAGCGCCGCGGTCCCGGTAACTTGCCGCTCGCAGCCGGGATGGCGGAATTGGTAGACGCGCCAGATTTAGGTTCTGGTATCGAAAGGTGTGCAGGTTCGAGTCCTGTTCCCGGCACTTTTGAGGATTTCGTGATCAACCTCGCAAGTCATTGACCAAAAGCGGGTGGCGGAATTGATCAGAGTCGTTTCACCAATTTCGGCACCTCTCAAAATGCAACGAAATGCACTGAAATGCCGGTTTTATTGCACGGTCCGTTGCGTGGGAGAAACTGATGTCAATACCTTAACGACTCCCATTTCCGGCCATAGGTAGAATTTTACTGGCGCTCCCACAGCCGGTGTTTTATCTAAACGCCAAGCCGAGGTTGTGAAAATCTTCACAAACTCTGTTTTTTGTAGATTTAAGTGATTCCCAAACCTCTTCCATGAAATCTGAAATCGATACCTACCGCGAATGCGTGGAGCACTTGATGAGTGCACGCTCGTCCAAATTGGTCTCAAACGGCATGCCTCAGCATGCTGCAGTTCTATTTGAAGTTTTTTTTAAGCACGCCGCTCAAAGCGTAAAAATTTTCTGCCATCACTTAGATAGAGACGTTTTTGATCAGCCGCGGGTCATAGAAGCGGCAGCAGATGCACTCAAACGTGGTGTTGCGCTGGACATAATGGTCCAAAAAACGCCTGAATCGATTGAATTCATCGAGCGTTTATCGGCACTCGATGAAAAAGAGTCCATGCGCTTGGAGCTTATGCCCAATGCTTCAGAAATAAGTCCGATAATCGCAGCCCTCCCCCAGAATTTTGCAATCATGGACAATCGCGCATATCGATTAGAGCGAAATTCAAAAGAGATGAAAGCGACGGCTAGTATGAACTCTTCGGAACTCGCAGGAGGGCTTGCAAACCTTTTCAATTTATTGCGAGCAAATTACGTTACATCGCAAAAGCAAAGATCCTCTGTTGCTCTCGCATCCGCTTAATATTGTGCAGCTAACCTTGTGTTCTTCATTCACGCTGCGTTTACGATTGATTGGGTATCCGCGGGAGGATCCTCATTTATCGAGCTCGCATCGGGCGTCAACCTAGCTTTTGTCGCTTGGGACAACTTTCAAGAACGCTTAAAATTCGTTGATCGCGATTGTCGAGAAATTGTCCGTCAGGCTTGCGCAGACATCATCGACGATGATCTCAGAGAAAACTCTGAGGAGCATTTCCAAAGCATGCTCGCTAACGTTGATAATACGTATAAATGGCTGTGGGGAATCTGCTATCTGTTCGGCTTGGCCATGGTTTTTTCAGGTTTCGTAATGCTGTATTTTAACTGGAGCTGCAGACACAATTACCTTTTGTTGCTCCCGATTGTTTCCTACCTATTAGGGTCGGGAATCATATGGCTGCACTTTTGGAAAAGCTGCAAATCTCATTGTAAAGCTATTGAGATAGCCTCGGGTAAAAAAGCTACAAGCGACAAGCAAGAGGTGGATAAAATGGCCAAAGGCATTGAAGCCGAACTGCAGCCAACGGGTGAAACTGTCAATGATGCATCATCTCCCAAAACGACTAAGAAGAAGAGTCGCCCATTGTGATGCTACTGTTTTTGCTGAACCCGGTTATCACCGATTCGATGCTTCCCTTGTGGTGGCCAAGCCTTCCATAGGAATTAGACCCTCTCGCTGCCAGCGGCGTGACAGATCTAGTTCGCGCTTTCCAATGCGGTTGGACTAGCTTCGAGGTTGTAGTACGTTGCTGCCAGCTCGGGGACGATGGAGATGGGCAAGACGTAATCGAGGGCGATGGCTTCGCCGGAGTGCGGGCCTTTGATGATCGTCGGGGATCCGTCTTTTCTCAGCTTGGCCATGCCGGCCACGCGCCGCAGCCCGCCTGAAAATGGAGGGGACCGCCCCGTTTTCAGCCACCCAGGGAGTCCCCTGATGTCGCGTCGACCCGCGCACCAGGTCTAGGAAGAGGTTCCCGCCGATTTTGAGCATCGATTTTGAGTTTCAGCTCAAACCTGCCCGGCCCGGGGCGGCTAGATGCCCGGGACCGAATCGTTTCCCGACAGCCTCTGGAGTCAGCGCTCCGCGAACTCCGCGCGATCGTAGAGATCCGCTAGAGCCAGCGACGCGTCGATTTCCAATAGCGGGATCACCGCATCGAGTCCGAGGTGATGCTCGATGGCAAAGCCACCACCCGGTTTTCTGCGGTGCAAGGTGACGGATGGTTTCTCAGGCTCCACGAACATCAGAACTTTCAGCGACGGCAGCGTCAAATAGGCATCGCGTTTCTCGCTCAAATCCGCGCGGCGGGTCGAGTCGCTGAGGACTTCGATGATCACGACAGGCTGATCTTGGAAATGGTCGGTGAGCGGGTTCGACTTGTAGACGACCATCGCGTCCGGATAGTAGAGGCGGGTGGGATCCGGGAATTCGATGCGGACTTTGACGTCGCTGTTACAGGGTTGACACGGTTTGCCGCGAAGCTGGCCGCCAATCGATATGAGCGAATTGAGGGCGATGACATTGTGCTGATTCGTCGCGCCCGCCATCGCGTGGACGGTTCCGCCGAGATACTCGTGCTTTACATCACTTGTCTCTTCACCGGCTAGATAGTCTTCGATGGTGATCAGAACGGGCTGCTCCAAAGCGGTCATGGCCGCAGGTTAATGAGATTTCTCCCGGGTCGCAACTTCCAAACCGGAGCTCAACCCTACTCACACCGGTTAAGATATTGGAACGCGGGTCGAACGTGCCGCATCGCCAGTTTGACACAAGCGCTGCCGCATTGCAGCATTGCGGCATGATCAGCATCCCAGTTTCCAAACGTGGAACCATTACCTTGCCACCGGAAATGCGGCGGAGTTTGGGACTCGATGTCGCGGAGCACCCGATGATGCTGGTGGAACTGCGGGATGGCGGAGTTTTCCTCCAACCCGCACAGGCTCTGCCGCTGCGCGACATTCCGGAGGAGATCCTGCGGCAATGGATCGCAGAAGATGAGATTGATGCGGAGAAATTCTGGCGAAACGCCGACAATGCGTGAGGGTTTTTCTGGATAGCAGCGTCTTGCTTTCCGCATGTGGTTCGGAAAAATCGCTCTCGCGTCTGATCACGGAACTGGCCGCTGGGCGGGGATGGCACCTCGTATCGGCGATGTATTGCCGGGCGGAAACGAGCAAAAACATCGGCAAGCTCGGACCCGCCGCCGTGGAGCGATGGCCACAGATGCTGGCAAAAATCGAGTGGGTTCCGAACGCCTTGACCAGCAGGAAACCGCTGTTGCTGGCGGCCTCCAAAGACAAGCCGGTCCTGATTTCCGCACTCGCCGCGCGGAGCGACGTCCTGCTCACGCTGGACAAGGCGGATTTCGGGCTGATGCTCGGAACCTTGGTTTACGGAATGCAAGTGACCACACCGCGCGAGTTTCTGATCCAGAAAGGCGTGGACTGAAATGACGCGCTACTGCCCGCCTCAATCCTCGTCATCCTTCGCGCCCTTGACCCGGACTTTGCCGCGCAGCTTGGCTTCGATGAACGGATCGAGATCGCCGTCCATGACTTCCTGAATGCTCCCTGACTCTTGGCCGGTGCGGAGGTCGAGGACTTTCTGATAGGGCTGGAACACGTAGGAACGGATTTGGTTGCCCCAGGAGACGTCGCCCTTTTCGCCGTAGGCACGGTCGGCTTCGGCTTTCTGTTTGTCCTCCTCGATGGTGTAGAGCTTCGCCTTGAGGATATCAAAGGCGAGCTCCTTGTTAGCGCCCTGGGTTCTAGCAGCGGTGGAGCGGATGAGGATGCCGGTGGGCAGGTGGCGCAGGATGACGGCGGTCTCCACCTTGTTGACGTTCTGACCGCCCTTGCCGCCCGAGCGGGTGGTGGTGATTTCGATGTCCTTGTCGAGGATCTCGATCTTGATTTCCTTCGACACTTCCGGCGTCGCATCGATCGACGCGAACGACGTGTGCCGCTTCGCATTGGAGTCGAACGGGGAAATTCTAACCAGCCGATGGACGCCGCGCTCGTTCTTGAGAAATCCGTAAGCGTGATCGCCCGTGATCTTCAAGGTCGCGGTGCGCAGGCCGGCTTCATCGCCATCCTGCCAGTCGAGCGTCTCGACCGTGTAGCCCTTGCGCTCGGCCCAGCGGGTGTACATACGGTGGAGCATTTGCGCCCAATCGCACGCTTCGGTCCCGCCCGCGCCGGCGGAAATGACGAGGAAGCACGGGGAAATATCGCTCGGCTGGTCGAGCAGTGTTAGAAGCTCGTAAGCGCGGATGTCGTCTTCCAAGCCCTTGGCATTGGCGAGCGCCTCGCGGGCGAGATCGGCATCGTCGTATTCCTTGGCGAGAGCCACCCCTTCATCGATGTCCTCAACGCGGGATTCCAGTTTGAGAAACGATTCTAACTTTTTTTTGAGTCCCGCCGCCTTCGAGCTGATCAATTTCGCCTTATCCGAGTCGTTCCAGAACTCGGGCGCGCCCATCGCTTCTTCGAGCGTGTTGATTTCGTTTTCGAGGGTCGGGACGTCAAAGATACCTCCTGAGTTTCGACAGGCGGCTTTTCAGGCCAGCCGTATCGAGCGCCAGGAGGTCAGCGGTAGGAAGTAAGGACATTGCGGGCGGAGAAAAGGCCAGGATCGGCGGGGAAGCAAGGCGGAACGCGCACCGCCAGCCCGCTACGCTAACAAAATTTTACGCGTCCAAGCTCGACAACCGACTGATGAAACCCCCAACGTTTACCTGGAAATTGAATCAGGCCGCCGTCCCCTCACCGCCTCTTCAAGCACTAGCGAATTTTCCCCTCCGCGCCATGCAAGCATCCCCATCCACGCCACCTTTCGTTTTCATCAGCCATGCGGCCTCGGATTCAAGCTACGCCAACCTGATGGAGGAGACACTGCAGGGATTGGGCATCCCGGCATGGAACTTTAATTCCCAGGTCAGCCCCGGAGATGTGTATCTGGAAAAAGCGAAAAGCGCCCTGGAGTCCTGCACTCACATCATGGTCTTGGTCGGTCCGCGCACCCGGGAAAGCCAGTGGGTGGATATGGAAATGGAGGTGGCCATGGCATCATCCGAGACTGGCGCGGGTGCGAGCTTGATCGGCGTGATCCTGCCGCACCACGAGGATTTTTCCCGCCCCTATTATGAGCCGGAAGCTGTGCCACTGCGGCTGCATGATTTCGTCCGTCAGGGTGTCGCCCTGCTGAAGAAATGGACCGAAGCGCCGGAGGAAATCCAATCGTGGCTCCACCTGGCGGATCAGCGCTGCGGTGCCATGAAACGCACGCGGCCATCTCTTTCCACCCTCAAGTGGATCCGTGAAAAAGCCTGGAACAACGAAGGCGAAGTCGCCCGAGAAGGCCTCCCTTCACTCAGCTCCCAACACATCCGCCCGGAATGAAAAAGCCACCACTGCTCAAGGTCATCCTCGTCTATCACCAGAAGAATGTGCGCCATGTCATCCAGCATGAACTCGCCTTGCAAAAAGCGTTCGAGTATCTCCAGCCGGACCGCTCCACCTCGGATCTCGATGAGCTGCCGGACGTGTGGCAGCGCGTCTCACTCAAGACCATCACCCAGGAATCCGAGTGGCTGGCGGAAGAAAAGGAGGACTTGGGAACCGCACCCACGCTCTACGTCGTCATGGTCACCGAGCAGTTAGTCAATGACCCGCCGATGAGGGCAGCTCTCGATTTGATCGCCTCGTTCATTTCCGAAACTTCGCAAAACGTTAATTCGGACCTGCTCATCTACAGCCTATCGGACATCGCGCTCTCAGACCTCCCTCCCGTTTTCGCCAAGAAACAGGTAAAGCCGAACGCCGCGCTGGGAGAAAATCGGATCGCCCCGCACAAGCTCGGCCTCATCGCCCTCCACCGCGCGAGACTGCTGCTCGGTGACACCCGCGAGTCGGACAAGCTCAAAATGTTCATCAGCCACGCCAAGCTGGATGGCATTTTCTTCGCGCAATCGCTCAAACAAAGCATCGAAAGCATCCCCGAGCTCAAAGCCTGGTACGATGCGGAAGACCTCACCAGCGGCTCGGATTTCCTCGCGGAAATCACCGCCGCCTCGGGATCCTGCCTTTTCATCGCGGTGCGCACCAACGCCTACGAACAGCGGAAAATCTGTCGCGAGGAATTCATGACCGCCATGCTCCACGGCGTGCCGATCGTGGTCGTGGATGCCCTGATGCAGCCGATTTCCAATGCCTCCGCCCTGCCTTTTTCCTCCGTGCCGAATGTTCGCATCCCGGATGGAAACACCTATCGGGTCTTGTTGGTCGCCCTCCGCGAGCACCTCAAGCTCCTCCTCATGCGGGCCTCTGCGGTGGAAATTGCCGGTTCCGTCTCGAATTTCCGCGTCTGGCCGCGCCTTCCCAGCCCCGCCGCCTGCAAGTGCGCCTGGCCCGGCGTCACCCCCGCCCTCCATTTCTGGCTGATCCCCCGCGCCCTTTGCTACGATGCCGAGTTCCTCGAAATGCGCGATTGGCTCACCTCGC
Source organism: Akkermansiaceae bacterium (assembly GCA_031389115.1). Taxonomy (GTDB): domain Bacteria; phylum Verrucomicrobiota; class Verrucomicrobiia; order Verrucomicrobiales; family Akkermansiaceae; genus Luteolibacter. The sequence goes on along the minus strand of JANMSI010000184.1, from coordinate 9,699 downwards.
TTAATTCCGGCATCGTCATGGATCACCTCGAAACTTTCCGCCCCGCGCCACTCATTTCATGACCCTCACCGATTCCAGAAAATTCCTCGGCTGCAGCTTCGGACTCTCCATTTCCGCCCCGCCTGCCGCCGACCCGGGCTGGCCCGGCTACTATGGAGAACCCGCCGCCGTCATCAATCAATTCGTCTTCACCGAGGGCATGAACTTCCTCTTCGAAGGCGGCCGCCTGGTCCTCGGGCACCGCTGGCATGATGGCAGCGGAAAATGGGACGACCGCGGCGTCCTCAACTACCTCGTGGAAAAATCCCGGGATTTCCGCAGTTTCCGCCCACCCACGCCCGCTCCGGACACCGGAGAAATCCCACCCGCCATCCTCAATTTCCTCGCCTGGCCGGACGCCCCGCCCACGGCCGCTGTCCCGGAAGCCCAGCGTCTCATCGCCGAGGGCATCCTCTCCATCGAGCAGATTTTACCCTCCGGCTTCGATCCCGCCCTGCTCGCCGCTCCACCACCGCCGCTTCAGCAGTACGCCCGCATCCGCGCCCTCACCGACATGCGCCAGCGGCTCGTCGCCGAGACGGACTTCCGCATCTGCATCGGCGGTGCCTTCGAGAAACCCGAGCGCCGCCTCCCCGGCATCGTCGAAGAAGCGCTCCTCACCTGCGCCGCCGGCAAGCCCCTCTACATCAGCGATGCCTTCGGCGGAGCGTCCAAGGCCCTCGCCGAGTGCCTGCTGCAGCGGCGGGTGAAATCCGGCGAAGAAGAGACCTTCTACACCCCTCCCGCCACGGCGGATCTGATGCTCGCCCATGCGAATGACCTCCCGTGGTCATCGGAAATCGAAGGCCCCAGCACCCGCGAGGGCTGGAACGCCTTCACCTGGTTCCAAAGCCAGTCGTTGGAGCAAATCGCCACCCGCGCCGGCCTTACCCTCGACCAATATTGCCAAGTCCTCGCCGCCAAAGATGTCGAATGCGCCATGGGTTGGATCCTTGCCGGCATTCGTAACCTAAGTGCGAAAAAGCCATGACCCCGACCCCTACCGCAGACCACGGTTGCTCCCACACTCTGTGGGTTGAACTCACCACCCGCATCACCACGCGGCGGTTGCATTTCCGCTCCGGAGACGAGGAGACGGCGATTGAAAGCATCCATGCCTTGTTTTCCAAAACCCGCGAATTGATGGCGGCCGCTCCGAATGACACGGTTTTTCTCAAAATCTCCGGGCAGATGCTCAATCAAACCCTCCGCCCCTACACCGCGCGGTGGCATGGCTGGCTGACGCCCGATCCGAAGCGCAAGGACAAGGACGGGCGGCCGGCGATGAAGTTCCGCAACCCGCAGGTGCGGCGGGAATTCCGGCAGGAACTGAGGGAACTCCAACCGCAGCTGCTCGGCTATTCCAAGGCCTTCGATCTGCTCCGCCGTGGCGAGCGCGCGGATGCGGATGGCAGAACGGTGGACGATTGGGTTTCCTGGAACGAACCCATTTCCCAATTGCTGACAGCGGAGATGGCCGGTGGCGACCAACCCGCCGCCATGGGCGACTCGTTTCCTTTGGGAATCCAGCCGCAGGTGAACGTGTATGTGGATTTCCCGGGGGCGGTGAAACCTGCGGAGATCGAGGAAATGGAATTCGCATTCGTGCGGGAGCGTCGGCTTCGCAGAGGACTGGATGCGGAGGGCGAGCTGATGGATGGGGCGGGACTCGCCTTGTCCGGAGGTGGCATCAAGTCCGCCACCTTCTGCCTGGGCGTGGTGCAGGAACTGGCGAAGCGGGGGATTTTCCGGCAGATGGATTACCTTTCCACCGTCTCGGGCGGCGGCTACCTGGGGACGTTTATTTCCTCCTACCTCGGCAGCAAGGTCGGCACGGATCTGGCACCGCCCGAGACCGATGCGGCGCGGATCAGAGAAACCTTCGAGCCGGAACCCACCGGCCGCGAAGCCACGCCGGTCCGCCACCTCAGAAACCACAGCAAGTATCTGCTGCACGGCGGCCTCTGGGGGAAGCTGAACATCGGCGGGCTTTTGGCCTCAGGCGTCCTCACGAATATCGTGATGATTCTGCCCATCCCGTTGTTCCTCGCCTGCGGGCTGGCGCTGCTGAAATGGATGGGCTTTTGGAGCGCGCAGCCGGGGGGGACTTCATTTGCGTTTGGCCTGTTCGTGAGCATCGCCATCGTGGCGGGCATCACTTGGTTCCTTCTCCCCATCTTCCAGCGGGTCACTCAGCGTGCCCAGCCGGAAGAGAACGCCTCGAAATTCCGATCCATCTGGGAATTGATCACGCTCGCCTCCGCCGTCCTCGCCGTGGCCGGCGGACTTGTCTGTTATTTCCCCGGGTTCTTGAATGCCTACCTGGACGTACGGGATTGGCTGCACGATTTTTCGCGCAAGCTTGTGGGATTTTCCCCTTCGGAAACACAAATGGCCAGCCTCACTGCGGCGGCCGCCATGGCGCTGGGCGCGGGTGGTTTTCTCGTGAAGAACCCGCGCCTCCGCACGCTGGCATTGCGACTCTTCGTCCTGAGTGGCCCGCTGTTCTATATTTTAGTGATTTTCTACGTGACCGGGAATCTGGGCATCGGCCAGGACGGCGCGAAATGGTCGGCTTGGCTCGTCTTCGGCATCGCCATGGGGTGGTTCCTTTGGAGTATGTTTTTGGTAAATATCAACATGCTCGCCATGCACCGTTACTACCGTTCGCGGCTGTGCGAGTGCTATCTGGTGCGGCCCGTGACGCCGGAAGTCACCTGGTGGACCAAGTGGGTCGGAAAACTCTGGCGCGGGCATGATCCTGAAAACGACCGTGGCTTCGGCCCGGTGCGCAGCGTGAAACTCAGCGGAATCGGCGAATCCATGGTCGCCCCCTACCACCTCATCAACGGCTTCATCAATCTCCCCGCCAGCAAGAACCGCAACCTCCGCGGGCGGGCGGGCGATTTCTATCTGTTTTCCAGAGACGTCTGCGGCTCCCCCTCCACCGGATATGTGAAAACGAGCGACCTTGAGGAAGCGGAACCCCGGCTCGATCTCGGCACCGCCATGGCCATCTCCGGTGCGGCGGCGAATACCCACATGGGCTGGAGATCGATGCGGAACCTCCGGTTTCTGCTGGCCTTGCTGAACGTCCGCCTCGGCTACTGGGTCCCTAACTTAAAATACTGGAACGGCAGCAAACTCAAGTGGCTCAAGGCGTGGACCATCGGCCTGCCTTATCTCCTCGCGGAAATGAGCGGGCGCATTCAGGAAAACATGAATTTTCTCAATCTCTCCGATGGCGGCCACATCGAGAATCTTGGAGCCTACGAACTCTTGCGGCGGCGGTGCAAATTCATCATCAGCGTCGATGGCGGCGGCAACAAGGATCTCAACGGCGGCGATCTCCAGCGTCTGGAACGCTATGCCTCCATCGACTTCGGAATCGAGATGAACTACGACCTGGCCGAACTCCAAGCCGACGAAGACGGCATCTCGCGCGCCCAAGCCATCTTGGTGAAAATTCTCTATCCGGCGCGGATTGCAGGCACCGGGAAAATCTCGAAAACCGCAAAAGAAATCGGCTGGATGATCTACCTCCGCCCTGGCATCACCGGCATCGAGCCCACCTACCTGCTCGACCACTGGCGCACGAATCCGCTGTTTCCCTTCGAGCCCCTCACCGAACAATTCTTCTCGGAAGAGCAGTTCGAAGGCTACCGCTGCCTCGGCGAGAGAGCGGCAGGAAGTCTGTTCCAAGATGATTTGGGAACCGACGGGAACCTGCCTGTTTCGGAGCTTTTCTCCCGAATCGCCACCCATTTCCTGCCGGACAACGATCCGGCGTTTGACTGATAATCTCCGACGATCGGTCAACGTGAGTAATCCCAAAAAGCGCTCACGGTTCAAACAGGCAATCCGTTAGTAGGGATTGGTGCGCGAGTTCGGCGGCGTAAGAATTTGCGGTCAGGCCGTGGGGAGTCAGAAAGGTGAGGAAAACGTTTTTACGCGTGCCGGTGACGGCCTTGAAGGTTTCCAGCTTGCGCCGCAGTTCGTCGGCGTAGGGCTTGGTGATGGTGAACGGGCCTTGGCTGAACTTGATTTCAAACAGGTTGATCGTGTTGTCGGCGCGGTCGATCAGGAGATCGATCTGCGAGCCCTGCGGCCAGGTATCATCCGCGCGGTGGAGCCAGCTTGAATGCGTGGTTTGCACTCCGGCGATGCCGAGGGCGCGTTTGATTTGCGGGACGTGGCGGAGGGCCAGCGATTCGAGCGCGTAGCCGCTCCAGGCCCGCCAGGCTGGGGAATTTTGCAGGGTAAGGAAATTTCCATCGCCCCGGTGGCTTTCGATCCAACGCAGGTAGAAAAGCGAATACTCGTCGGACAGGCGGTAGATGGTTTCCTTGGTTTTTTTCCCGAATGGACGCACCGGGGTGATGAAGGCGGCTTCGCTGAGTTCCTCGAGAGTCCGGGTGAGTCCGCCGCCGGACGAATGGACTACTGTTAGTTTTCCGCGGTCCAGACCTTGTGGATGCTGCGCCAGCAAGCGGACCAGTTCGAGATGGCGCTCCGGGTGATCGAAGAGCGAGGCGTAAAGCCGGGAGAATTCCTCGCGAAGGAGCCCGGTCGGGGAAAAGCAGGCTTCGTCGATGATCTGCGCGGCGGAGCGCCCCGGCTTCGCCTCGCGGAGGTAAAACGGGACGCCGCCGAAGGCCATGGTCAGGGTGAGCACGTCGTATCGCGTCAGGCTGACTTGGCGGGACTTCAGGAAGGTCTCAGTCTCCGCGAGCGTGAACGGCTCCAGCCGCAGGCGGGCGGTGACGCGGTTGTGCAGGCCACCCTTGTGATGGATCAGCTTGGAGATCATCCACGACGCCGCCGAGCCGCAGACGATCAGAATGAACTGCGGGAGCCGGGAGAGAAAAGTGTTCCAAAAGTGATCGAGCGCGGGCAGGAATTTGGATTTCCGTCCCGCCAGCCACGGGAGTTCGTCGAGGAAAATCACCTGCTTGGAGTCCTTGGGCAGGGTGAGCAGGAAATCGGCAAGCTGCGCGAATGCCTGCTGCCATGAGGCGGGCAGCGCGGCATTAATCGCACCCGCGGCTTTCAAAGCGCTTTGGAAATTCGCCAGTTGATCGGCGAGCGGTGCGTCGAGCATTCCGGTCAGCTCGAAGGTGAGATTTTTCTCCAGATACTCCCGGATCAAAAAGGTCTTTCCCACTCGCCGTCGTCCGTAAATGGCGAGGAACTCAGATTGCTCGCTGGCAAGAAGGCCATCGAGGTAGTCGGTTTCGCGCTGGCGTCCGTAGAGTGGCATGGTGATTATAAGTGGCCAAATCATGCTATGATTTTGAGAATTGGCCAGATAAAAACTGTGCCGCCTCCTTCATAGTCTGCCAAATCACAGGATTTTCCGTCGATTTGGCCACCAATAATCCATTGATCCCGGACCCTCATGCACTGCCGGCTGGAAACTTTGCCACTAACCGTGTTCCACCCCGCCCGTCACCGTTTCCCACCCGGCTACCAACGGTGCCCGAAACCACCAGCCCACGCCGCCGGTTAGAATCAGCAGCGCGATCGCAATGAGCGCCTTCTTTCGAATTGGCGACGCTTATCCCCGGTTACATGTCGCCACAAGCCGGGTCAACGCGGCGGCGGAACTTCGTGCGCCAGGCGGGTGCTCAGCCTCGGCCAGAACACGTGCAGGCGGCAGCGGCGCAACATTTCCATGCGTGCGAAATCCTCGCGGGTTTTCGCCTCTCCGGCAATGAAGTGTGTCTGCGAGATCCCGGCTAACAATATTTTCCCCTCCGGCGCGTTCACATACTTCAACTCGGACAGGGCAAACGCATTTTTCTAGGATTCATCGACCGCGATCACCCACTGCTCACCCCACCAATTGCGAGTGAATTCATTAGCTTCGAACCATGTTTCGTCCGCTTGCCCGAGATTCTCGAAATAGTGGCGGAACGAGATGAAAAACTGGCGGTCTTCTCGCTGAAGCGTGCTCACTTTTAAGATTCCTCCTCCCGGCAGGCGGCAGGTTCCTCCGCTTGCCATATCGATTTCACCGACTTTTTCCAACCGGAACACACCTGCGGCATACTGCTGCCATGTGGCCGAAGTAAACTCCTCGGCAGTCAGCTTCGGACGGCTCCCCCTCGAATCGGAGTCTCCTTCAGTCGGGCGAGACAGCGCCGATTCGCCGGGCCGCAGGAAGGCAACGTGCGCGGGCGTATTCAGTTTTTTGTCCCATAAACCGAAAGTGTTATGGGAGGGAATCTGTTTGCGGAGGTGGTTCCAGACCGCGCGCTCTCCCCATTCGATCCTCTCACCCTCGAACCGGCCGGCGATCATGGGCCCGCGGACAGCACCGGCAACCGCTTCCGCCGGATCATCGGGGATCACCCAATGTTCCACTCTTTTATGCATTACGTCGGAGCCGCTTTTCACCCAGAAATTCCAGTGACTGATAAACTCGCCCGGGCGCAGTCCGCTGATAGTAAGGACGTCATCAGCAGCGATCCATTTTCCTTCGGCGGGAATGTCGGCCTTTCGTGCGATCGTGACATGGGAGCTCACCGGTAGTTCCCAGCGGTCACCCTCCGGGACTGCAAAAAAGCCGCCGTAAATGTAGATCAACGGCATCCATCCGCTGATCGCCGCGCCCAGGCCGAATCCCAACACCGGGTGCCGCTTCACCGACACCAGCCACCAGACCAGCGGATAGAGTGCTGCTCCGGTTAGAGCCATGGCCCGCGGCGCGCTGAAATAGAATTTCCCATGCTCTTCCGGATTAAATAACCCACGCACATAGTAAAGACCGGTCGCCGTGAACACCGGCACCACGAAGATCGCGATGTAGCCCCAGGTTTTCCCCCATTGCCGCGTGATGGACAAGCTCGTCGCGATTCCATTGGCTGCCATCAGGGCCCACATTGGCAGCGTTAGAACCAGGATCCCATACGACATCACCTGCCAGCCGAAATTGAGAACCCAACAATAAGCCGTCATCGCGAGCGTGATGCCTGCAAGGACCATCCCGTGGATCATGAGCACCCGCCGGAAAGCGAAACCATCGCCCGGCGGCAGGGTCCGGTGAAAGGACAGATCATCAAATGGCGCGGCATTCCGCACGGCGCTCCAGGTGAAGATCCCGATCGCAAACGGCAGCGCGAGCATTCCTTTCCAGCCCCAGAGATAGGAGTGATCGTCCAGGCACAGAAGGGCCAGCGCATACGCCAGAACGATGGCCAGGCCGAAAAAGCGGGTGAAGGGTGAGTGAGGCATGGGTTCAGTTAGGTTTGATGCGATAGCTGCGGGCCAAGGCGACGAAGATCTCGCGCAGTGTCATTGGCCGCGCTTCGTGGCGAACGACCGGTGGAGAAAAACTATCTAGCAGCGAGTCACCGTTGGCCTCGTCGTGACGGGAATCCGTGAACCGCAGGGTGCGGCCGCTGGCCTGCGGGTTGAGCCATGTTTTGGGCAAATTTTCCGGCAGCGTGGCGTTTCCATCGAACCACAGTTCAACGTTGCGGAAGCGGGCTTGCAGCATTTCCACGTCTTCCTGGAGATCGATGCGGCCGCTGTTGAGGATCGCGACGCGGTCGGCGAAACGCTCGACCTCCTCGATATCGTGCGAGGAAATCCACACGGTCCAGCCCTCGGTTTCGGTAAGTTCCAACAGGCCGGTTAGAAACTCGTCGCGCACCAACGGATCGAGGCCGGTGAAAGGTTCGTCGAGGACGATGAGCTGGGGCCGGTAGGCCAGCGCCGTGAGAAGTGCGGCCTTCATTCGCTGGCCGCGCGAGAGATTGCGCAGCTTGGTTTTCAACGGCAGTTCGAATCCGGCTAATAACTTTTTCTCGAAGTCGCGGTCCCAGAACTCGCCATACATCGGCCGCACGTAATCGAGCAGTTTAGGCACCGTCATCCATTCGGGCATCGAGCGGTTTTCGGAAACGTAGCCGATCCGCTGCCACTGCTTCGGCCCGAGTGCGCAGGGGTCGGTTTCCATGACAGAAACCTCGCCGGCATCGCGCTCCATCAGGTTCATCGCGCATTTGATGGTGGTCGTCTTGCCTGCGCCGTTAGGCCCGAGAAATGCGGTGACTTTTCCCTGCGGGATGTCGAGATCGACTCCGCACAGGGCGTCGTTGCCATGGAAGCGTTTTTGAAGGCCGCGGATGGTGATCATGGGTTTTGTTAGCGGTTGGGAGCCTGAAGCCGGCGGAGCAGCAGCTCGAGATCGTCGGCGGTGAGGTGAAGCGAGCGGGCTTCGTCGAGAAACCGGCGCGCGGCCGGTTCCATCAGCGCGAGGCGCTGGTCGAGCGAGGGAAGTTGCGGAGCCTGCACCACCATCCCGATACCCGGGCGGCTGACGAGGAACCCGAGATCCTTCAACTGCTGGGTGACCTTGTGCGCCGTGGTTGGCGAAATTTTAAGTTCCTGCGCCAACGATCGCACCGAGGGAAAAAGATCGCCCTCCCGCAGGTCACCGCTCGCCAGCGCGCGATGCGCGGCGCGAACGATCTGGTCGGAGACCGGATCGCCATCGCGAAGCTGGAACGAGAACGGAAGCATCAAAGTGATCCACGTGTAACAGACACCATGTAACACCACAAGAAAAACTTGAGATTTCCTGTGGGGACCGGCTGTTAGCGCTTCACGGACTGAAGCTGGGCCCAATCTTCATCTGAGACGCAGCACGGATCGGCGGCGACCCGGTGGCCGGGCGAAATTTCGCGTAGCGAGAGATCGGCGCCGATGGTTTCCTCGTAGCGGGGATGGTTCATGCGGTGGCCGAAGGCGCTGCCGGGCGGCGGGTCGATGGGCGAGGGGACGTCGCCTTCCAGCAGAATTTTTTTCCGCCTCGCCTTGGGGTCGTGCGAGGGAATGGCGGAGAGCAGCGCCTTGGTGTAGGCGTGGCGCGGGTCGTGATAGATCGCCTCGGCGGTCGCGAGCTCGACAATTTTTCCAAGATACATCACGGCCACCCGGTCGCTCACGTGCTTCACGACGGATAGATCGTGGGCGATGAACAGATAGGACAGACCGAAGTCCCGCTGCAGCTCGACGAGGAGATTGAGAATCTGCGATTGCACCGAGACATCGAGCGCGGAAACGGGTTCGTCGCAGACGATGAGCTTGGGTTTCAGGGCCAGCGCGCGGGCGATGCCGATGCGCTGGCGTTGGCCGCCGGAGAACTCGAACGAATATCGCTCAGCCGATGAAGCCGGTAGACCGACGCGATCTAGCAGACCATCGACCCATTGCTGGCGTTCCGCCCGGCTGCCCATGCGATGAATGTTGAATGGTTCCTCGATGATCGCCCGCACGCTCATCCGCGGGTCCAGCGATTCGGCCGGATCCTGGAAGATCATTTGGAAATTCCGCCGCAGCGCGCGCAGGGAACGCTGGCTCGCGTGGCTGATGTCGGTTTTCTCGAAATGAATGCTGCCGGAGGTAGGCGCGAGGAGGCGGACAATCGCCTTGCCGAGCGTGGATTTTCCGCAGCCGGACTCGCCGACCAGCCCGAGCGTCTCGCCGGGAGCGATGTCTAACGAAACTCCGTCCACCGCACGGACGGCGCCGGTCTGGCGCAGCAGGACGCCGCCGCGGACCGGGAAATGGACGCGGAGGTTTTCGAGGGAGAGCAGGGGCGAATTCACTAGAAGATCGGGGATGGGATAGGCTCCGGGCAGAATGCCCGGG
>JANMSI010000156.1:0-3097 GCA_031389115.1 Akkermansiaceae bacterium | reverse complement strand
TGTGAAACGAAGACCAAAGCCTCACCAACTACTAAATGTTCCCCGGCATCAAATGATCGAGATCAGCCATCGCTCCCGCTACAAGAAAACCGCACCTAAAATTATCCCAAACGACCCTTAAGTTAGTGCCATTCGGGTCAGAGGTGCTTTGGCGGGGCTGCGCAAAACTAAAGATCTACGCCGAGGAATGGAAAATCTTCAACCAAGACATTTGTGGGTAACGGGCAGAGCAGGCTGCCGCTTTCCCGCTGGCCGACATGTTGGAACGGTCCGGCCATGAGGCTGCACGACCTTGTTTCACAGTTCCACCTGGAAAAAGTCCCGCATGACCTCGCGGTAAACGTCGCGCTTGAAAGGCGGCAGCCAGTCCAGATCGAACTCGACCGGCAGGATCCAGCGGTAGGCGCGGAATTCGCGCTCCCGTTGGTTCACGTTCACCTGCGGCGCGTCTGGTTTCAGATGGCAGAGGAAATAAGTTTGCTCCTGTCCGTGGCTACCGTGCTTGCGCAGTTTTTTCCACCTCGAATGTGCGGGATACAGGTAGCGATAACCCTCGCGTCGGCCCACCACTTCGTAGTGCTTCGGCTCCAGCCCGATCTCCTCGCGCACCTCGCGGAAGAGCGCCTGCTCGGCAGACTCGCCCGCATCGACGCCGCCCTGGGGAAATTGCCAAGCTCCGGGGATCGTCCAGCGCTCGCAAATCAGCAGGTTTCCCACCGGATTCACGACCAATGCGGCGACATTCGGGCGGTAACGGACCACAACCGAAGAATGCAATTTCGCCGCCCGGTGACAATGCTTAACTTATCCGAAGCTTGATCCCGGTATCGTCTAACGACATCCTCATTGACCCGGCGGCACCAATCCAGGATGACTGGGCCGTTGAAACCCATCGCAATCATTCCGCCCGTCGTGGCGCTGGTTCTGGCAGTCCTCTGGATCGGCGGCCAGCGCCGGTCTATTTCCACCTTCGAGACGGAAAACGCGCTCTTGCAAAAGCACATTGCCGCCGCCCGCGCCGCGCCGGAAGCAGGGCCTTCCCATGGCAAGCCCGCGCCGCCCGCCAAGACCGCGAAGGACAAGGAGCCGCTCGATTGGAAGAAGATCGCCGCGCAGTTAGCGGTCATGCAAGGCAACGGAGGCCTGGGTGACATGCGGGCGATGCTCCGCTTCCAGCAGCGGCTGCGCGCGATGACCCGGGAGGAGTTGGTTGCCGCGGTCGATGAAATCGCCACGCTCGATCTCTCTGCGGAGGAACGCCGCACATTCGAACCGGCGCTCATGGAAGCGTTCGTCCAGAAGGATCCCGCACTCGCCCTCACCCAGTTTGTCGACCGGGTTCAGAATTCCAGTGGCGCGCTGACATGGCAACTTTCCAACGCCCTCCAACAATGGGCGAAAAAGGATCCGGCCAAGGCAGCGGCTTGGTTCGATCAGCAGATCGCCGCCGGCAAATTCGACAGCAAAGCGCTTGATGGGAGAAGCAACTCCCGCAAGCGTTTTGAAGCATCCATGATCGAAGTCCTGCTCGGCTCCGATCTCACTGCCGCCTCCCGCCGCCTTGGAGCGATGCCGGAAAATCAGCGGAGCGAAGTCCTAGAACTGTATTCACTTCAAAAACTCCCGCAGGAGAACCAACTGGCGTTTGCCACGCTGGTCCGCGAGCAATTGGCTGCCGACGCTCAAGCCCGCTCACTCGGGAAACTGGCTTCCCAACAGGCGAATGCCGACGGCTACACCAAGGTTACTGAATTCCTCAACCGCATCGATGCGACCCCCGCCGAACGCGCAGCTTGTGCTGGATCTGCGGTACACTCAAAACTCCAACAGCTCTCGCGAAACAAAAAAATCGCCCGTGAGGATATCGATACCATGCGCGAGTGGATCACCAGCCAGTCCCCGGAAAGCACTGACAAGTTGACCGGCTCCGTGCTCGCCAATTCCACCTTGAGGAATCACAAACTGGAGTTTTCTGAAGCCGCCGCCCTCGCCACTCGATATCATGAGGCCAGCGGCAGTGACGACGTCCTGGAAGGTTTCCTGAACGGTGTCCTGACGAACGGCGGCACCATTACGAGTCACAAGGAAGAAGCCCGCTTCCTCGCGGGGAAGATTTCCGATCCGAAACGTCGCGACGAAATTCTCAGCATGCTCAAATGAATCCCTAACGAATCATGAGAATTTCCATAGCCATCTCGGTCCTTATCCTCGCCGCCGCTGCGAGCCTCGGCTGGCACGATCAACAGCGGTTCACCGCGGTTCGGGAAAACCACGCGAAGCTCGCCGCCGAGGCCGGCACGCTCGGAATCGCCCTTGATTCCCTGCATTCCGCCCACCCCGTCCGGGTCACCAAGCGCCAGCGGGAAACCCGCGATCACCGAGAGGCCGAGGCCCGGCTCACCACCGTCGAATTCATCGACTACTTCAAGGAAATGGAAGTCGCCAATAGAAAAGGGGTGCCGCCTGATGCAGCCATTATGCAGAAACTTATGGAGCTCATGGACCGCTTGATGGCGCTCGATTCCGCGCAGTTGAAGATCCTCATCGCCGAAATTCTTAACGCCTACGACCTCAAGGATGAGTCGCGTCATGATTTCATAGCCTTTTCCATTATGACGCTCGCCAACGATCATCCGCAGACCGCGCTCGCGCTCTTTACCGAGTCAGCCGATCTTTTCAAAGACGGAGCGCGGACGGGCAAGCACCTCATTTCCTCCGCGCTTGCCAAATGGGCCAGCGACGACCCATTGACCGCGCTGGAATGGGTCCGCGCCAACGGAGCAAAATTTCCCCATCTCGTCACCGACGATGCCCGCCGCGGCATGATTGTCGGTGCGGCCGCTAGCGACCCCAAGCTGGCCTTTAATCTCATCGCCGAACTCGGGCTGAAGGACGACCGGCAGGCAGTCGGCGATATTTTCCGAATGGGAACCACCCCCGAAGAACGCTCCGCGGCTCTCGCCGCATTCAGGGAATACCTCGCTTCGATCCCCGATGAAGCTGCCCGCGAGAAAAGCGCGGCCGGCGCGCTGTCACCCTTAGAGGCCGTCTGAAAAATAGGGGGTGGGGACGTCTCGTCCCCACGCATGGACGAGAC
>JANMSI010000064.1:0-67394 GCA_031389115.1 Akkermansiaceae bacterium | reverse complement strand
CGTTGGAAAGTTCCTTGTCGAGTTGGAACGGAAGCACGTCCGCCTTGTTGACGATCGTGAGCTCGCTGACGACGATCTCAATGCCACCGGTCGCCATTTTTTCGTTTTGCGATCCTTCAAGCCGCTTGGAAACGCGGCCGGTCACCTGCACCACATCTTCCTCCCGCAACGTGTGGGAAAGCGCGGAAACCTCTGGATTTTCCTCAGGATGGAACACGCACTGGGTCAGGCCCTCGCGGTCGCGCAAGTCGATGAAAATGACGCCACCATGGTCGCGGGCGGAGTTTACCCAACCGATCAGCGTTACAGTTAGATCGGTGTGAGAGTCGCGGAGTTCGTTGCAATGATGGGAGCGCATGACGGAAATTTTAAGAGTTTCAACCACAGATGGACGGGATGAACGCAGATGGAAGAGATGATTAAGAGTGGAGAAGTGGGGCTTCGGGAGGAGTCAGTGTCACACGACGAAACTGAAGTTTTGCATATTTGAAATTGAGGATCAGACCAACTTGAAGGCCTGTGGCGCGAAGGTAGTTCAACATGCGTCCAACCTCGTGATCCGTAATGCGATCAATGGTCTTGGTATCAACCACTACTTTTCCAGAAACAATCAGGTCTGGAACATATTTTCCAACCTTGATGTTGCGGTAGAGGATTGGGAAGCGAGCTTGTTGAGCGAAGGGAATTTGATGATGCAGGAAATCAACTACTAGCGCTTCCTCGTTGGGTTTTTCATGAAACCCGTGTCCCATTGCATTGAGGACCGCGAAGGCGCACCCGATGATTCTCTCGGTTTCCATCACATGAATCCCATCTCTTCCATCTGCGTTCATCCTGTCCATCTGTGGTTGAAAATCTTCACGCCAACAACGGCCCATCCGGTTGCAACAGACGGTCTGTTAGCCAATCGATGGCGGTTTCGGCATTGCCGGATTCTTCGGTGCGGCTGGCGAGGATCTTAAGCTTGATCTCTGGATACTCGGCGCCGACGACGAGGGCAAAGCGCGCGCCGGATTTCTCGGCGGACTGGAATTGCTTCCCAACCTTGGCATTTCCCATCGGCAGGTCGGCGGAGATCCCAGCGCGGCGGAGCTCGGTGACGAGCCGCAGTGATTGCGCCCGTTTAGATTCGTCCGCGATGACGACATAGACATCGCAGGCCGCAGCGTTGCGCTGGAGCCAGACTTCCATCTGCATGGCAGTGTGCGTCGTCTCCTCGATGAGATTCCGGATCACATAATCGCCCATCGCGAAGCCGGTGGCAGGCATGTCAACCGCCCCGTCGGAAATCGTAGAGATCAATGTATCATACCGACCGCCACCGGCGACGGCCCGCATGGACTTCTTCGCGTCGAACACCTCGAACACCACGCCGGTATAATAGGCAAGGCCGCGAACGATGGACAGATCGAGCTCCACGAAATCGGCAAAGCCGCGGGCGGCGAGTTCGTCGCGAATCGCCAGATAGGCGAACGAGGCGTTCGTCGGGTCCGCGATGAAGGTGCGGACCGCTTCCGGTGTTAGATCAAAGGTGGCGAGCTTTGTTAGGAGCACCTCGGGTTTCTCGCGTTCGATCTTGTCGATGATTCCGAGAAACTCCGGGATGCCGTCCTCCGGAATGCCGTTGGCCTCCGCGAAGTCAATCCAGGCCATCCGGTCGGAAACGCGCACGACGAAATCCCCGGCGACGAACCCGAAGGAGAGCATCGTTTCGACCGCCAGCGCGATCAGCTCCGCATCCGCCGTGGGGCCCGCCTCGCCGAGGATATCGACGTTGAATTGATGGAACTCGCGGCCCCTGCCCTTCTGCGGTTTTTCGTAGCGGAAACACTGGCCGATCTCGAACCATTTGAGCGGCTTCGGAAAATCCCGCTGATGCTGCGCGACGATCCGAGCCAGCGAAGCGGTCACCTCCGGACGCAGCGTGACATCGCGGCCGCCCTGATCCTCGAAGCGGAAAAGCTGCGCGGAGAGCTCGCCGCCGGACTTTTTCAGATAGAGCCCGGTGTCTTCCAGGATGGGCGTTTCATATTCGACGTAGCCGCAGCGGCGGGCCACGCCGCGCCAGGTTTCGAACAAATAATTGCGAACCGCGCATTCACGGGGAGTGAAGTCGCGAAATCCTGGAAGTGCTTGAAACGTGGGTCCTGCCATGGGCGGGCGGCGAGGATGCACGCCGTTTCCGGCATTTCAAGGCAGGATTGCGGCGACTATTCGCGCAGTCTTGCCAGCAGTTCGGGACTAGGAAGAGCGCAAGAATGGTTCTTTCCGGTGAAAAGGTAGCGATGGTCCGCGACCTGGCGGTAGGCCCAGTCGCGCAAGGGTTTTGGGATGAAGCGGGCCAGGGTAAAAATCCGCCACAGGCCACCGAGCGCGCGGGCGAGTTCGATCGCGGCATCGCTGCGGAACAAGATTTCGCCATCGGATTCCCGAAGCAGGACCATGCTGCCGCCCACCTTGGAGGCGTATCGGGTGAAATCTTTTTCACGGGCGAGTTTCCCCTGCAATGGCGCAAACGCCACCCGGCCCCGCGGGTCGAAGCGCACGACCCGTTGCACGGATTTCGAACAAAACGCGCAGTCGCCATCGAAAAAAAGCACCCAGCCCATGCGCGGAGTCTAGGAGCGCGGGGTGGATTCTCAAGCTTGGGCTTGCACCCTACGGCATCCATGGCCATGGAAAGCGGACTGCTTCCCGCGAACCCGAATGACCCACGATTTCTCCACTCCCATCATCGTCGGCACCCGCGGCAGCGAGCTGGCGCTCGTGCAGGCCGCCGCCACCGAGGCGGCGCTGGCTGCGGCGTTTCCCGATCGCGAAATCGTCCGCAAGGTCATCAAAACCACCGGCGACCGGCGGACCGATGTGGCGTTGAGCGAGGTGGCGAAGTCCGAGGGGACGTTCGACAAGGGAGTTTTCATCAAGGAAATCGAGGAAGCGCTCGACTCGGGGGAAATCGACATCGCGGTCCACAGTTTGAAGGACCTGCCGACAGTGTTAGAGGAACGTTATTTTCTGGCGGCGGTGTTGGAGCGGGCTCCGGTCCGCGATGTGTTAGTGATGCGCGCACCCGGTGGCCTGGCGGCATTGCCGGTCGGCGCGACGGTCGGCACGAGCAGTGTCCGCCGCGCGAAACAGATCGAATGGCTGCGGCCGGACGTCACTGTGACTGATCTCCGCGGTAACGTGCCGACCCGTCTGCGCAAGCTGGCGGAGGAAAACAATCACGACGCGATTCTGCTCGCGGAAGCCGGTCTCGTTAGACTTGGATTCATCCCGCCGGTCGCAGCAGGCGATGAAGCAGAAGCGGTGTTAGGGATCCCGGGCTTGTTCGTCTCGCGGTTGGAGGAGAGCGAATTTTTTCCCGCCGCCGGCCAGGGAGCGATCGGCTTGGAAGTGCGGGCGGGCGATGCGCCCAGCCGGATGTTCGCGGAGACCATCGGCCACCGCGAATCGTGGCTGCGCATTACCGCGGAGCGCGAATTCTTGCGGCTGCTGGACGGCGGCTGCCACACGCCGGTCGGGGTTTACTCGTCGATTTCCGAGGGTGAAATCCACCTTTGCGCCCGCGTTTTTCCCGAAGCCGGTGGCACGCCGAAATCCGGCGAGGCCCGCGGCTCCGATCCCATCTCCCTCGCACTCGAACTTTTCAACTCTCTCTCATGAGCATTTCAGGCACCTGTTTTCTGGTCGGCGCCGGTCCCGGCGATCTTGGTCTTGTGACCCTGCGCGCCAAGGAATGCATCGAGCTGGCGGACGTGCTGGTTTACGACGCGCTGAGCAGTCCCGAGCTGCTCAACTGGACCAAGGCGGGCTGTGAGAAAATCTATGTCGGCAAGCGGGCCAAGGACCACTCGGTGCCGCAGGATCAAATCAACGACCTCATCGTCGAGAAGACCAAGGCCGGAAAAAACGTGGTCCGGCTCAAGGGCGGCGATCCCATGATCTTCGGCCGCGGCGGCGAGGAAGCGGCCGAGCTCGCAGCCGCGGGGGTGAACTTCGAAATCGTGCCGGGGATCAGCTCCGCCATCGCCGGTCCGGCCTACGCGGGCATACCGGTCACCCATCGCGATCACAATACGCAGCTCACCATTTTCACCGGCCACGAGGACCCGACCAAGGGTTTCAGCTCGGTGGATTACGCGCAGCTTGCCAAAGCGCCGGGCACCAAGGTGTTTCTGATGGGCGTCGCTAGATTGCGGGAAATCACCGGTGCTTTCATCGAGCATGGAGCCGCGGCGGAAACCCCGATCGCCCTAACACGCTGGGCCACGACTGGATCCCAGAAGACGATCGTCGGCACGCTGGCCACCATCGCCGGCATCGCGGAAACCGAGAATTTCACCTCCCCGGCCGTCGCGGTGATCGGCGATGTGGTGAAGGAGCGCGCAAAGATCAACTGGTTTGAAAAACGTCCTCTGTTTGGCAAACGCATCGTCGTCACGCGGACCCGCGAGCAGGCCGGCGAGCTCAGCAAGGCGCTGCGTGACCTCGGCGCCGATGTCATCGAGCTGCCGACGATCCGCATCGAAGGCCCGCCAGACCGCCACGAGTTCGCGGAACTGGTGACGCACGCCCACGAATACGACTGGCTCGTCTTCACCAGCCCCAACGGCGTGGAGCGGTTTTTCGACGCGTTCTTCGCGTCGTTCGCCGATGCCCGCAGTTTGGGAAATCCGAAAATCGCGGCGATCGGTGAAGGCACGGCCAAGAAAATCCGCGAATACCGTTTCGCCGTCGATCTCATCCCCGAGCGCTTCGTTGCGGAAGGGCTGATCGATGCGTTTAAAAAAGAAGATATCGAAAATCTAACCATGCTGTGGGTCAAAGCGGCGGAAACCCGCGATGTCGTGGGCGAAGGGCTTACCGCGCTCGGCGCCATCGTGGACAACTGCGTAGCCTATCAAACGGTGGCGGAGACGGAGGATCCCACCGGCGCCCGCGCCCGGCTGATCGAGGAAGGCGCGGATCTGATCACCTTCACCTCCAGTTCGACCGTTGAACACTTTTTCGCGCTCGGCCTCGATTGGCCGGAGGGCTGCGTCGCGGCCAGCATTGGCCCGGTCACCAGCGACACGCTGCGCAAAACCGGCATGAAGCCAGCGTTCGAAGCGTCCAAACACGACATCCCCGGCCTCACCGCCGCCATCGTGAAGTATTTCAAGAACCGCTCCTAACAAGCGGTGGCGAAAGATGAGGCGGGGCTTGACGGTATGGCTTGGCCCTATGAATCCAATTTATCGATCAATTGCCGCGTCCCTGATTGCCGTAGTCGCGCCGCTCCAGGCCGGAGTCGGAGTCGGGGAAAAGCCCATCCCGGGAGCCGAGGTGATTTTCGACGGCTCACGCGAGATGCTCGACAGCAAATGGACCTATTGGCAGGGACCGGGGTTCGCCTCCTCGCTGCCGATCAAGTGGAAGATCGTCGAGGATCCGGTGGACAAGGGAACGGTGTTGATGAGCCACGATCCTGTCGCCGCCGGCGGCAAATACGGCAGCGCCGACATCGTCACGAAGAAGGCCCATCGCGACTGCCGGCTTCACGTCGAATTTCTCGTCAACAACCCTGGCGGTAACAGCGGCGTTTATCTGCAAAACCGCTACGAGATCCAAATCTGCGATGGCGACAAAACCAAACACGGCATGGGCGCGGTCATCAATGAAACCGAATCGCCCTATCATCTCTACACCGGTCTCGGAAAGTGGAACAGCTACGACATCACCTTCCGCGCCGCCCGTTTCAAAGACGGCAAGCTAACCGAGAAACCTCTGGTCACCGTTTATTTCAATGGCACCAAGGTGCATACGAACCAGACCATCCACCAGATCTGGGGCGGCGAAAAATCCGGGATCGACGGCGGCAACGACGGCGGCAAGGGCCTTACCGAAACTCCCGGCGGGCTTAAGCTGCAATGCGAAGGTCACGACGTCCGCTATCGCAATCTCTGGATCAAGGAACTCGAGCTCGCCCGCGCCGACACGGATTTCACCGAATAACTCCCCCGCCATTTCCCCG
Organism: Akkermansiaceae bacterium; assembly: GCA_031389115.1. GTDB lineage: Bacteria > Verrucomicrobiota > Verrucomicrobiia > Verrucomicrobiales > Akkermansiaceae > Luteolibacter. The sequence continues at coordinate 61,378 of JANMSI010000064.1, read as the reverse complement.
CCTCGCGGATTTCCCACATTCCGACAGCAACCTTGACGCAAAGGAAATCTACCACACCCTCCCGACCAATTCCGAACTTGAAAAAAGCACCGCGTCCGTCGCTGAAAAACTAAAGGCCAAGGGCCATCTGGAAGGAATCTCCCAGGGGATTTCAAAAGGCCTTTGGGTCGGGCGGATCCAAGCCCTTGCAGGAATTTCTCGGGCTGCCGGTGGTTTCTTGCGAGAATTTTGAAACGTTGGCCCTTGATGAATTGGAAACCCGGCATGCGGACCTCCACTGCGAATACGAAGCACGATTCAAGAGCCAGTGATCTCTTTGAGGTTTTGTATTTCCCCGCCCTGAGTCGTTGGCCTACGTTCCGTCCGTAATGCCCGACTCCCTCCGTGCCGCTATCCGTGACGTGGTCGATTTCCCGCAGCCGGGGATCGTCTTCAAGGACATCACCCCCGTGCTTGCCGACGGGAAACTGTTCCACCACTCGATCAGTCTTCTTTGCGCCACGGCGGGCGGCCTGAAGATCGACAAGGTGGTGGGAATCGACGCCCGCGGCTTCATTTTCGCCGCTGCGGTGGCCGACCGCCTCGGCGCGGGTTTTGTGCCCGTTCGGAAAAAGGGCAAGCTCCCGTGGAAAACACGCCAGACCGCCTACTCGCTCGAATATGGCGAATCCATCGTCGAACTTCATGAGGATGCGATCGCTCCCGGTGAATCCATTCTGCTGGTTGACGACCTGTTAGCCACGGGGGGCACGGCCGCCGCCGCCGTGAAGCTTCTTGACGAGCTGGGCGCTAACATCGTCGCCATCTCCGTGCTCATCGAGCTTGGATTTCTAGCAGGCCGGGCCAAGCTCTTCCCGCATCCCGTGCATTCGATCATCTGTTACTGATTTCGAACATCCATCCATCATGTCCTGGCAATCCTACAACTACGCTCTCATCCGCTATCCGCAGCACGGATTTTCGCTCGATCTCTCGCTGATGGACATCGACGCCGCATCTGTTAGTGCGCTCCAGCCGAGAATCGCCAAGGCCTTCGCCGACATGGAAGCGGTCGAGGCCGGGGCGATTGCCAACCCCGACGAAGGTCGCATGGTCGGCCACTATTGGTTGCGCAATGCCGCCCTCGCGCCGTCGGAATCCCTGAAGCGCGCGATCACCGAGCCCATCACCGCGCTCAAGCATTTCGCGGGAAAGGTCCACACCGGAGCCATCGCCCCGCCATCGGGCGGAAATTTCAAGCAGATCCTGCTCATCGGCATCGGCGGCTCGGCATTGGGGCCTCAGCTGGTTACCGAGGCCATCGGCCAAAACGCGCGGCTTCCGCTGTTCTTTTTCGACAACACCGACCCCGCCGGCATGGACGCGGTGATCGCCAGGCTCGCGAGGACCGGCCTCGATAAAACCCTGGTCCTCGTCATTTCCAAATCCGGCGGAACCGCAGAAACCCGCAACGGCATGTTAGAGGCGAAGGCCGCTTACGAGGCAGCGGGTCTCGATTTCGGCCGGCACGCCGCGGCCGTGACCGGCGTGGACTCCATGCTCGATCAATACGCCGTGGAGCATCGATTCGTCGCCCGTTTTCCGATGGAAGACTGGATCGGCGGACGCACCTCGGTGCTCTCCACCGTCGGCCTGGTGCCTGCCGCGCTGCAAGAGCTGGACATCGATGCGCTGCTCGCCGGAGCCGCCGCCATGGACGAGGAAACCCGCAAGCAGGATGTTTCCAAAAACGCCGCCATGCAGCTCGCGATCGCTTGGCACAGCGCGACTAACGGCAAGGGCGAAAAGGACATGGTCGTCCTGCCTTACAAGGACTCGCTGGTGCTGTTTTCGAAATATCTCCAACAGCTCGTCATGGAGTCGTTAGGCAAGGCTCACGACCTCGATGGCAAGCCCGTCAATCAGGGCATCGCCGTCTATGGCAACAAGGGATCGACCGACCAGCACGCCTACGTCCAACAGCTCCGCGACGGGGTGAACAACTTTTTCGCCACATTCATCGAAGTGCGGAAAGGCCGCGCGGGCCACAGCATCGAGGTCGATCCCGGCACCACCACTGCCGATTATTTGCAGGGATTTCTCCGCGGCACCCGCAAGGCGCTGCATGAGTCCGGCCGCAAGTCGCTGACCATTTCCATCCCCGAGGTGACGCCGTTCCAACTCGGACTGCTCATCGCGCTGTTCGAGCGGACGGTTAGTTTTTACGCCTCGCTGGTCAACATCAACGCCTACCACCAGCCGGGCGTCGAGGCCGGGAAGAAAGCGGCGGGCGCGTTTTTAGAAACGCTCAACAAGGTACGCGGCCACCTCACCGCGTATGCCAAAACCGCGGATGATATCGCCACCGAAGCGGATGCCGATCCGGAAGACGTCTATCATTGCCTCACGCATCTCTCCGCCAACGGTGAGGTGCAGATCTCAATCGGCGCGATGCCGTCTGAGGACAGTTTCCAGATCTAAAATAAGGGGTGGGGACGTCTCGTCCCCACGCATGGACGAGACGTCCATGCCCCCTATCTCCCCACCGCCCGTTTCATGACGGGCAGCGGGTCGGTCCCCGGGAACCAGTGTTGAAAAGCCAGCGCGCCTTGGTGGATGAGCATCGAAAGGCCATTCGCCGTCCGGCAGCCGAGGCTGTTAGCGACGGCCAGCAGGGGCGTCACCGGGGGCTGATAGATCGTGTCGTAAACAAGGTGGTCGGTTTTTAAACACGCGGTCGGAAGGATCGATGGATCTTCCGGTTTCAAACCGACCGACGAGGTATTCACAATCAAATTGCAGGTGGTTAGATGCTCCGCGAGCGCCGGATCATCGAACGAAGTCGCGATGATTTCCGTCCCGGGGCTGATCATCCGCAACCGCTCGACCAGCGGCCCGAGCTTCGCCGCGGTGCGATTCACCACAACGAGCTTCGTGACACCTATCAGGCAGCATTGCGTCGCGACGGCCTGTCCCGCGCCTCCCCCGGCACCGACGATGGCGACCTTGAGCGACGCGAGGGGAACTCCGAAATCATCCTTGATCGCGCGAGCAAATCCTGGACCGTCGGTGTTGAAACCACGGATTCCATCTTGGCCGAAGAGGATCGTATTCACCGCCCCGATCGACTTGGCGTCGGCGTTCACGTCGCAGTGCTCCATCGCTTCCAGTTTGTGCGGCACCGTCACATTGCAGCCGATGAAGCCGAGCATCTGCATTCGCCGAAACGCCTCGCCCACCTGACCTGGCTCAATGTCGATCCGGATGTATCCCGCATCAATTTCCGCCGCGTCGAGCGCCGGTTGATGCATGCGCGGCGAAGCGGAGTGCGCGATCGGATGGCCGATCACGGCCAACCGCGCCGGTTTATGAGCGCCCGCATCCAGGAGGTCGCGGGAGGCGAGGTCTTCGAGTGTGTAAACTTCCTTCATAAGTCAAAGAAAAGCCCGATATGGATAGCCGACATCAAATTAGGACAGGTTTTTCTGATCCCCAGATGGTGGAGATGACGGAGGAAGCAAAAACTGGGAATAGTAATCTTGGGTAAAGTTCTCAATATACTGACCAGAAAGACTTGGACCAAATGACGACAAGATTGCCCCCACGTCGGGACCACGCGCATCATTCGTCAGTGCCAACCTAAGAGGAAGCATCAACTGTCCCGGCTTTATTCCCGCGTTTGCTGCACCTTCCGAGATTATTAATTTAGCGTCTTCGGTAGACAGTTTATTACATTGGAGAAGTCTATCACGGACGTAGGTCAGCCCCTTAACCATACTTTGTGTACCGGTGGGAACCGAGATATCGATAGCCCTTTCGTATGTTGTGAAGTTCTTCAATTGCCTATCGACTTCTGAAAAAAGTGTAGTTCTTGGCTGGATTAATTTACAGATCGATTTGAAAAGCACCCATTTCCCTACATAGTGTTCGTGAGAAGAATCATTTATTCCATAAAATTCCTTGTCTACGAAATCCTGCGCGACACTAGCAAATTCGTCTTCATCAAACAATTGAATGTGTTGTTGATTCATCCACTTGCATTTTTCCAGATCGAAACGGGCCGGCGAGCGGTTTACGTTCTCCAAACTGAAAGCATGCGCCAAATCAGACAATGTGAAAATTTCCCGCTCGGTCTTCGGGTTCCAGCCTAACAACGCGATGAAGTTCACCACCGCGCTTGATAGAAATCCCAGTCGCGGGTAGTCGCCCACCGCCGCGCCGGCGTCGCGCTTCGACATCTTCGAGCCGTCCGGATTCAGGATCAGCGGAATGTGCGCGTATTGCGGAGCCTTGCCGCCCAGGGCTTCTATCAGTTGCAAATGCTTCGGCGTGTTCATCAAATGATCCTCGCCGCGGATCACGTGGGTGATCTCCATTTCCAAGTCATCGACCACATTGACGAAATGGAAAACATAGGAACCGTCCGAGCGCTTCACCACCATGTCCGGCGTGTTCGACTCGTCGCGGTAGTCGATGGTGACCTCGCCGCAGACCAAATCCTGCATCGTCACGGGCTTGCGCTCGAAGCGAAACCGCCACGCGCCGCCGTCCTCGTAAACGCGGCCGGTCGCCTCCAGTTTGGCGAACCACGCGTCGTAGATTTCCCGCCGCTCGCTCTGATAGAACGGCCCCTCGTCCCAATCCAGCCCAAGCCATTTCATGCCGTCGAAGATCGCCTGCCGCGCTTCCTCCGTGTTGCGCGCCTCATCGGTGTCCTCCACCCGCAGCACGAAAACCCCGCCGTGCCTGCGGGCGAAAAGCCAGTTAAACAAAGCCGTCCGCGCCCCGCCGACGTGAAGATAACCGGTGGGCGAAGGGGCGAAACGGGTGCGAACGGTCATGAGCGAGGTGTAGGCGGCGAAATCGTCAGCGTCCAGTATCTTGGACTGCGGCAGCCCGCTCTGCCCGTTACGCACAAATCGTATCACTTTAGACTGGTACGAAACAATCGTTTGAATTATCGCCGGGGATGGATCTTGAAATTCCCTCCGCTGCCGCCAGTTGTTCTTGCGCCTCGGCTTGATCTTCGCGGGCGGCGGCGAGGCCGTGCATGTGCTGAAGGTTGAGCCGGTATTCGGGGGAGTACCGAAGCGCAGTGTGGTGGCGGCGGTGACGCCTTGGCGGCCCTTGATAATGGAGATAGTCCTTTTCCGGCGCACCCAGCGGCGAGACCGGGCGAACTATTGCCGTGCACGGGCCGCGCATGGGCAATTTATCCCCTTCCCCGTCCGGCTCGGATCGTGCTTGGATCGCACGCACATGACAGACCCGGCTATCAACCCGACACGCGAGCAGCTCCGGCTGGAAGGATTCGATCTCATCGACGAGCGGCTCCGCTACCTGCTTGGCTGCCTGGAGGAGGCGCTGGTGAGCACGGGCAACGAGGAATTGCTGCCATTCATGCCATGGTCCGGCCGCGAGCCGGAAATCGGTGCCGCGCCGGAAGGCTTGCCACAGCTTTACTCGATCGGTTTCCAGCTCCTCAACATGGTCGAGGAACGCGTCGCCGCAGAGATCCGCCGCGAGCGGGAAAAAGCGCTCGGCGCGGAGTCGATCCGCGGCTTGTGGCCGCAGGCGTTGCGCGACCTGCGGGCGATAGGCTTGACGCCCGAACAGATCCTCGGAGTGCTCAAAGACGTGCAGGTGGAGCCCGTTCTAACCGCCCACCCGACCGAGGCCAAGCGTTCCAGCATCCGCGAGCGCCACCGCGCGCTCTACGTGGAAATGGTCCGTAACGAATATCCGAAATACACCCAGCGCGAGCGCCGTCGGATCCGCGAACGGGTCGTCACGACTTTGGAAACGCTGTGGCGCACCGCGGAAATCCATCTGGTCCGGCCGGACATCAGCAGCGAGCTGCGGAATGCGACGCACTACCTGCGAGACCTTTTCCCGGCGGCGATCAACCGCCTCGATCTCCATTTCACCGAAGCCTGGCGCGATGCCGGACTGCCGTTGGAATTGCTCCGCTCCGCGGGAAATATCCCGCGCCTGGTCTTCGGCACCTGGATCGGCGGCGACCGCGACGGTCACCCGTTGGTCACGCCCGCTGTCACCGAGATGACGCTGGCAGAGCTCCGCCACTCCGCTTTCAAACTGCTCGAGCGCGAGCTGTTGGAGTTGTCGGCGCAGCTCACGCTTTCCCGCTATCTCACACCCGTTCCGGAGGAACTCCAGGCGCGCATCGACCACTTGGCCAAGACCGTGGACGCGCCTGAGGGTGTTCGGGAAATTCTCTATCGGCACGAAGAGGAACCGTGGCGGCAACTCGCCATGCTGATGGCGCTGCGCCTGCGCGAACAAACCAAGGGCAAGCCCGGCTACAAGAACACCGCGTGCCTCGTCGATGACTTGAACCTGCTCTCGCGCACGCTCGCCGCCGCCGGCTGCCACATGCTTGAGGAAGCGGCCATCCGCCCGCTGCGACACAAACTGGAGATGTTCGGTTTCCATCTTGCGACGCTCGATGTCCGGCAGAATTCCGAGTTCCACGACAAGGCGATCGGCCAGTTGTTAGCCGCCGCCGATGTCGCCGATGGTGAAAACTACGCGTCCTGGCCGGAAGCCAAGCGGCTGGATTTTCTCAACGCCGAACTCACCTCGACGCGGCCGTTTCTCCACGACGACCTGCGCGTCGGCGAGGAGGCGGACAACGTGCTGGAAACCTACCGCGTCCTCGTCCGCCACCGGAAAGACTGGGGCACGACCGGAGTTGGCGCGTTGATTATTTCCATGACGCGGCAGCTCTCCGACCTGCTCGGCGTGTATTTGTTAGCCCGCGAGGCCGGGCTGATGGAACTCACGCCGGATGGCCTCGTCTGCCCGTTGCAGGTCGTGCCGCTGTTCGAGACGATGGACGACCTCGACCGCTCGCCCGGCATCCTCAAGGCATTCCTCGCTCACCCGCTCACCCTGCGCGCCGCGGAAAAATTTCCCTATCAGCAAGTGATGTTAGGCTACTCGGATTCCAACAAGGACTGCGGCATCCTTGCCGCGCAGTTCGCCCTCCAGCGCGCCCAGACCGCGCTCACCCAGGTCGGCCGGGAAAGCGGCGTGAACCTCTGCTTTTTCCACGGTCGCGGCGGCACGATTTCCCGCGGCGCGGGGCCGACCCACTGGTTCATGGCCGCCCTCCCCCACGGCGCGATGAGCGGCGGCTTCCGCATGACCGAGCAGGGCGAAACGATCGCCCAGAAGTATGCCAATCTCGCCAACGCCACCTACAACCTCGAACTCCTGCTAGCCGGTGCCGCCGTCACCACCGCGCGCCACCGCCACTTGCCGCCCGCCGCCGACCCCTGCGAAGCGTTTCTCACCCGCCTCGGCGAAACCAGCCAGGCCGCCTATCAGAAGTTTCTCAAGGCGGACGGCTTCGTCGAGTTCTACCGCCAGGCCACGCCCATCGACGCGTTGGAAAACTCCCGCATCGGCTCGCGCCCGGCGCGGCGCACCGGCAAGAAAGGCTTTTCCATCGGCGACCTCCGCGCCATCCCGTGGGTCTTCTCGTGGACCCAGGCACGCTACTACCTGCCCGGCTGGTTCGGGGTCGGCTCCGCATTGGAAGCGCTCAAGACCGAAGATCCCGCCGGCTTCGCGAAATTGAAGGAAGCCCTGCCACAGTCCACTTTCCTCAGCTACGTCCTCACCAACGTCGAGACCAACCTCGCCTCCGCCAATCTTGATCTCATGCGCGACTACGCCGACCTCGTCGAAGACGCCGACCTGCGCGACCAGTTTTTCGGCGAGATCCACGCGGAATTCGAGCGCACCCGCACCCTGCTCGCCGAACTCCTGGACGGCGGAATGCGCGCCCGCCGCCCGCGCATGGCCAAGACGTTAGAAATCCGCGAAGCCCCGCTGAAAATCCTCCACCAGCAGCAAATCGCCCTCCTCCGCGAGTGGCGCGGCCACCTCGCCAACGAACGGACCGCCCAAGCCGACGCCCTCCTCCCCAAGCTCCTCCTCTCCATCAACGCCATCGCCTCCGGCCTGCGGACGACCGGTTGAGCCATCACGAGACGCCAATTCTCCCTGGTTGAATCAATTGTATGGCTTGATTTCCAACGGGACGGAGCCGGGAGCTGGCGGAGGAGTGGTGGGAGGCACCGGAGCGGCGGGCGGTGGCGTCGCTGGCGTTCCTACCGGCGGGGCGGCCGGAGGTGTGTTAGGAGTGGCTGGATCCGGCGGCAGCACCTGCACCCCATCGACACGGATGGCTTGGAACAGGCGGTTATAGTTGTGGCGCAAGACGGAGGGGAAGGAAACGCGGCCGGCTTCGACGATGTTTTCGCGCAGCAGTTTCGCGGAGAGATTGGCGACAAGATCGGTGCCGATTTGCACCGCTCCCTCGGGACTGAGGATGGCCTTGCCCGCTTCGTTTCCTCCCAGAATCACGTCGCTCTTGATCGAGAGACCCTGAATGGCGATGTTGGATTGGGCGGAGGCGATCGCACCCTTGGGGCTGACGGTGATTTCCAGGATCGCGTGATCGTCCGACGAGAGCCAGCCCCGCACGTGGTCGATCCTAACGGAAATAAAAATGCCTCCATCCGGCGTGGGGCTGACTTCGGGCTTGTAGGTGCGGTAGTCGGCACCTGATAGAGGATACTCGGCGGCGGAGTTCGCCCGCTTTTTCCAGCCACCGAGGCTCGCGCCGAACGCCGCTTCATCGATCGACACCACGGCGCGGGCATGCAGCGCCAAGGCTAGCAAGAGGGCGGGGAACAGGAATTTCTTCATAACGAATGAGGCGGGTTGCCGCGCGTTGATACTGGAATCACGGAGGCTTTATTCGAAAAATTCCGGTGGCGCGGCGGGATTGGCAGCGCCGAAAAGGCGCTCGAGCTGCGCGGCGGCCTTGCTTTTATGCTCGTCCTTGATGTAGGCGGCCACGGTTCCCAAGGCGGCGACGAGCGCGCCCCAATCGTCGCCATAGCCGATCCCGGGAAGGAGATCCGGGACCAGATCGGTCGGTAAAACGAGATAACCCAATGCGCCGACGATCACGCCCCGCGCCCAGGTGGGCGTGTCCTGATCCTTCAGGCAATAGAACAGGGTAAGCGCGGTGAGGAGTGACTTGCGGCCGGCGACGAGGGCGGCTCGGCGAAGGGTCTTCCACAAGTTCGGCCCGGAATACCATTGCGGGGCTGATAGACTGCCGGGGAGCTTCGGTTTGAATGACATGTTTTTGGGGCGGTGTTCGGGAAATTGCTCCAATTTTCCGCCGCGGGCAAGGAGAAGCCTGGTCGGCAGCAGGGCTGCCGCAGTCCAAAGGTTCAGGGCGACTCCAAGACCTTGGTCAGATCCGCGCGGTCCGCCGCCGGATGGATCAATCCTGCGGTTGCAGCCGGCCCGCCCGCCCGGTAGCGTGGCGGCGTGATTCGTCCAGTCGATGTCCTGCTTGAGTTCCTCGCCGCCGAGCAAGCCCGCGGAGTTTCCCACATCCTGCTGGATGACGGCGCGCGCGACGGCCTGCGCGGCCTCTTCCATCTCACCAAATCCGGCACCGCCCCTCCCGCCGTGATCGCCGAGCCCCCGCCGCCGGCGGAAATCCCCGCCCCGGCTCCCGCCACCCTCACCGTCACCGGCGCCACCCGCTCCGAGCAGCTCGATTCCCTCCGCCGCCAGGCGGAAAATTGGCCGCCCGCCCGCAGCCTCGGCACCTTGCGCGACATCCTCGTCTTCGCCACTGGCGATCCCGACGCCCGCGTCATGTTCGTCGGCGAGGCACCCGGCTATCAGGAGGAAATCGCCCGCGAGCCCTTCGTCGGCCCTGCCGGCCAGAAGCTCAATGACATCCTCAAGGCCATGGGCCTCTCCCGCGAGGAGGTCTATCTCACTACCATCGTCAAATTCCGCCCCGCCATCGCGAAGCAGTCCACCAACAACCGCACCCCCGATCCTGCGGAAATCGCCGCCTGCCTCCCCTTCCTCCGTGCGGAAATCGACATCGTCAAACCCACCTGCATCGTCGCGCTTGGCGGCACTGCGGCGGAGGGATTGCTCGGCCTCACCGGTGCCGTCCCCACCCTGCGCGGCCCGTGGCATGATTTCCTAGGCACCCCCGTCCGCGTCACATTCCATCCCAGCTATCTGCTCCAGAGCAGCGGTGCCAGCCCGGTAAAACGCCAGGTCTGGGAGGACATGCTCGCCGTCATGGAGCACCTCGGCCTGCCTATTTCGGAAAAACAGCGGGGTTTCTTCCTCCCCCGGCCCTGACCCGGTCGCACTCATAAGTGGCCGGGCGGTCTCTTCACGCCGGGCGGGTGATCGTCACCGCGTTACTGCCCCGCTCGTTGCCCTCCGCCGTGATTGAGTAAATTTTGAAACTCGCGCTCCCGCCCGGCACCAGCAGGCCGAAGGTGCCGGACCACAGCCGCGGCGCACCGGGGGCGAAGCTTGCCAGCACGCTCTCGTCCTCCGGATCGTATTCCGGCCCGGCAGTGCCGCGGATTTCCAACTCCGTCACGCTCGGATCGGTCACCACCGTCCAAGCCAGGTCCGACTCCTGCATGGCCGCGTCATAGCTGCCGGAGAGCTGCACCGCGTCCGGCGTTTTCCCGCCCGCCGGTGTCAGGCGGGGCAGGCTCGCCAAGATGGCGCTGCCCTCCGCGAACTCGCTCGGGATGCGCTGACGGTACTGAAGCAGCACCGGATAAATTTTATTCTCCGTCTCCGTCCGCTTGCCGCGCGCCAGACCCAGGGAGACCGTCTCCGCCGAGTAGGCCTTGTACGCCGCCTTGAGCATGACCAGATCCGTGGAGAAATCGCTCTTTTCATAGCCGCCCATGAGCGTGAGCGGTGGGTTCTCGTCATCGTAGCGCGCCCATAGATCGTCCAGTTCATCCAGCGGCGGAATCACGCGGCCCATCCCCTCGCTCACGCTGAAGGCGCGCGGCACCATGGACACCCAGCGGCTTCCCGGGACCAGGCTCGGCAGCTTGCTGTTGAACTGATTGAGCCGCACCAGCAGCGCCGCCTTGCGCAGCTCGATGTCCGCGCGGGCACCTTCCACCGCGTTCCGCCCGCCCTCTACGAGTGCCCGCTGGGTTTCAAGCGTGGTCCGCAAGCCCGTGAGTCCCGCCAAGGTCAGCCCGCCCGCCAAAATAATCGGCCCTGCCGGCCCCAGCGCCGTATTCGCCAGGGTCCAATGGGAAATAAACAACTCAGTCGTTGGCAAATAAGAACTCGGTCCGGTGATGGGCATGGCCGCAGTCTCCAGCAATTTCAAAATACGTCAATAAAATTTAATCGGAGAGCGAATAAAGTGCATCGGAGACTCAATTTAGTCAACCGGCTGCACATTTTCTAAAATCGGTGCATTCAATTATTTATTCGGTGATCAATTATATTGAATCGGTTATTTATTATTTAAAATCGGTAGGAAAATATTTCTTCTTAAAACAAGTTCCGAGGAAAAAAATATGAGATCCGAGGCGCTTGGGCTGTCCCGTTTTCGAAATCATTTCGCCCGCAGCAGGCTACGGGGCCAAAGCGGCAGCAGGCTGCACGCAGTCCAAGGTCACTCCACCAGCGCCTTTTCCCCCAGCAGCTTGCTCGCCTTGGGCACCTGCTTCCGCCGCAGGCCGAACTGCCGCACCGCGTGCCGCTGCAAGTGCGCCACTGCTTCTTCCACATCGTCCGTGAAGAAGATCAGCTCCGGGTCGTCCGGGCTGAGCATCCCCTCCTCCGCCATCCGATAGACGAAGTCCATCAGCGGCTGCCAATACTCCCGGCCCATTAAAATAATCGGGAAACTCTTCAGCTTCCCCGTCTGGATCAGCGTCATCGTCTCGAACATTTCGTCCAGCGTGCCCGCCCCGCCGGGCATCACGATGAACGCGTACGAATACTTCACCAGCACCACCTTCCTCGTGAAAAAGTAGCGCATCGTCACCGACCGCTGCACGAAACGGTTCAGCGCCTGCTCGAAGGGCAGCTCGATATTCACCCCCAGCGAGCGCCCGCCCGCCTCGAACGCGCCTTGATTTCCCGCCTGCATGATCCCCGGTCCGCCGCCCGTGATGACGGTGAATCCAAGCCGCGCGCACGCCGCGCCCATCTGCCGCGCGAGTTCATAATACTGGCTGCCCGGCGGCGTCCGCGCCGAGCCGAAGATCGTGACGCATGGTCCCGCAAAATGCAGCGCGCGGAAGCCCATCAGCAGGTCCTTCCCCACCCGGATGATCGTCCCCAGATCATGCAGGCGCGACCGCGGCCCGGCCAGCAGCGACCGGTCCGGCGTCTCCAGCTCGAAGATTTCCTGCTCGGCGATCTCTCGTGCGGAAATCTCCAGTTTCCCGACCTGGGGCAGCTCCGGACAAGGCGGCTTGTTCATGCCGGAGAGCACATGAAGTGGGTCGAAATTGATATTTTTAAATCAGCAAGCTTCATCATTCGTAGCGGCGATTACTTGGCCGCGCCGGTGATTTCGCCTTTGGCTTGGAGGATCGAATGTTCCGAATGGACGATGTCCGCCTCAGATTGCATCACCAGATCCGCAGACGCGGTGATCTGGTCCGAGGCAGCGGTAATTTGCTCCCCCATCGCCGTTATTTGGGCCGCGGATGCCTTGATATGATCCGCGGAATCCTTGATTTTTTCCGCCGGAGCCCTGAGCGGGTAATCGGGCTGACTGCTGAAAACCTCCGAGCGCATCGACCGGCCGGACGCCTCCATCGACTCACTCACAGAGCTGAGAATCTCGTTCGCGGTCCCGGTGATTTCAGACATGGATGCCACGACCTGATCCACCGATATCAGCGCGTCCCGGGCAGAGACCATGATTTCATTCGCAGAGGAGACGAGCTGGTCCTCTGAGGAGAGATGGGTCCCAACGGACTGCATCAGTTGGATCATCGACGGAGCGGCAGAATTTTTAGCTTCGGCGGGTGAATTGACAGACTCCATAAGGACTAAGGCGGGGATGACGACAAATTTCTCGGAGCCGGTTCCACGATCTACCCCTTCCCCACTGGATTCTCAAACGATGTTATGAACTTTTATGAAGTATCTGCGCCACTCCAAGGCCAATGCCTGTGGCGTTGCGCTGAGTTGGCGGATTCCGCGATTTCCCTAGCACCGGCGCGTGAGCTTCCTAAGATCCGGCATCATGCAATTTATCTCCCTCCCGCTCATCGGCGTATCTGTTTTGCTGGCACTCGGGCTGTGCAGTTGCGGCCTGGAACAAGCGGTCACTCCCCCCGAGCCCACGAAATTTTTGAAATCTACCGGCACGGACATGGCCCAGCGCTCTGCTCGTCTGCCCTTCGAGCACTCCTATCTCAACCCGAAAGTGGACATGACGAAATACAAGAACATCGTCATCCGGCCGGTCACCACCGCCTACCTCCGCGGCGAGAAGTGGGAGGATAGCAAGAGCGCCGTCGTCCCTAACAAGCGGGCTTATCTGAGAAAGTGCAATGCGCTGGCCCGCTACTGGGACAAGTCGCTGGCCAAGGCGTTTTCCTCCCCCCTGTGCATGTTCTACAAAACCTCCGACACCAGCCAGCCCGGCACCTTGATTCTGGAAGTGGCGTTGACGGAAGTCCGCTTCGACCGCCAGGTTTCCGCTCCCGATGGGCCGGACATCTCCCCCGGCGGCGTGATCAGCGCGGTAACCGGCCCCCCGTCCTGCGCCTTCGAATCGCGCACGCGGGACGCCGCCACCGGCCAGCTCGTAACCACCGCCGCCGATCGCCGGGGGCCCGAGATCAAAGTGATCCCTAACGAAGAGCAGGCATTCGCAAAACCCAACGAGGCCATCTGCGACGAATGGTCCCGGCAACTGATGCAGCGCTCCAACAGCGAGATTTACACCAAGGTGAACCGTAGTTGGTTCAGCCTGTTCTAACTCACAAGCCCGTCGCCTTGATCGCTGAAAATGCGGCCCGGTTTTTCTGGGTGCGGGTGGTGTAGCGGCGCACGCCGATGGAGCCTTCCGTGAAACTGGCGTCCTCCGCCTCGATCTTCGGCGTGGTCATGTCATCGACGAAGACCTTGATCGATTTGCCCTTCGCTTCCACACGAATGACGTGCGGTTTCGCGGGGTCGATGTCCATGGGCGCGGTCTTGAGTTCCGTCCACGACTGATCCGACTTGCCCAACGTGACCTGTTTTCTCTCGGCACTGACGCCGGCGTAGTAGCCGCGGTACGCGTCCGCGCCGATGGAGGCGTCGGACACGCGGAAGATCAGACCGGAGTCGCCGGCGTCATCGAGGGTGATTTCTCCCTCATAGACGAGGTCGTTGAAAAAGGTCGCCGGGACGATGGCCTTCGAGCCTGAGTTACCGGCCTCCGTGGTGTTCACATGGAATGCACCGTCGCGAACGAACCAACCGCTGCCGTAGGTGATCCAGTGCTTGTAATCGCCGTCCGCAAAGTCGTCCGAAAATGAGCGGGGTGCAGGGACGGGCTTGCCGATCAGCGGAAAACTGGTGACGCGCAGCATTCCGGCACCAAACGGCACGAGAGTGATTTCCTCCTCCGCCGCGTCCGACGCGACCGGGCTAACCGGTGGATCGTAGGCGACGAGGCCGCTTTTCGCGAGCTTCCAGCCGGGGACTTTTTTGGCGCGGGCGACGAGCTTGATCGGCGTTTCGGAACGGGTGAACGGATGAGCGCCGACCTTGCCTGAGTCGACCTTGATCGATGCGGTCGGGTTCGCGGGATCGAGAACGAGGCCGTAATTCCAAGCGGCGGTAGGATGGATTTCGTAGGATTCGAAATCCGGCAGAACGGCCTGCGCGAAGGGCTTCTGCTCGCCCGCGACGCCGTAGGAAAACACCAGCGGACCGCGGCTGATAGAGACGCTGTTGTTGATGCCGGTGTGCGCCTTGATGGGCATTGGAAGGGTGAGTTTCACCTCGTCGCCGGATTTCCAGGTGCGACTGATTTTCGCGAACTGCCTTGCTTTGGCGGCGGGCGTTTTCTCTCCGTTGACAGTGATTTCCGCAGCGTCGCACCAAGCCGGCACGCGGAGGGAAAGCGGGAAGGCGACTTCCTTGTCCGTGGTGACCTTGAAGCTCACGGTTTCGCCGAACGGATAGTCGGTCTCCTCGCGGATCGTGACCGTGGCGGTTCCGATCTTGGCGGAAACCACGCTGGGTCCGTAGGCGAGCACGGCGAGACCGTTGTCAGGCGCGGCGGCCCACATGTTTTGCACGAACTTCGGCCAGGCCTGATGGAAATTATAACAGCAGCACTCGAATCCAGACACATGCGAGGGCGTGGAGGCATTGCCATAATCCTGATTGTAACCCTTGCCCCCGCGGATAGCGGCGACGTTGTTAGGGATGCAGTAGTAAACGTGCTGATGGATGTCCTCGGACAGCGAGCCGGGAAGCGCGTTGTAGGCCATACGCTCCAGACTGTCGCCGATGGAGGCATCGCCGAGGACGCGCAACACCGTCGCGTCGCTGAGCATGCGCTCGACGATGGAGCACAGCTCGATGCCCTCGGTGGTGGACGGGCCGGAAAGCTGCTCGGTGCCCGAATTGATGCCGACGGCGAGGCCGTGGTCGCGGTCTAGGTTTTCCAATCCGGCGGCATAGGCGTTCCGGTCGGCGGCGGCGTTCGAGCGTTGGGAATAGACGGCGGGCATTTTGATTGCCTGCGGAATGTTCACGCCGTGCTTGGGCTGAAAGTCGGAGCCAAAGTCCAGGAAGCGGTTGTTGGTGAAAATGTCGGTCCACGGATAGGCCTGCTTCGCGAGCTTGTCGGCGAGCGTTAGAAGGAAGGCGTCGCCGGTGCGGTTGTAGAGCCAGAAAACCGTGTCGATCTCGTCGCCGGCGCGCGATTTCCCCCAATCCTTGAGCGGCCGGGCGTCGATGGCGCCATCCATGTGCCGATAGTATTTCGTGAGGAAGGGAATCACCCGCCCGTCAGCGGTGGCTTCCTGGAAATCGCGTAACAGATAGTTCGTCACCATCCGCGGCCACCAGTCGTCGTTGGATTTCGGGCCGTAGAATCCGTCGTCGCGCTGGCTGGCGAGGATCGCATCGGTCCAGGTGCGGGCGCGTTTTTGGAGATCCGCGTCGTCCAGCGTCCAGGCGAGCGGGATGAGTCCCTTCAAATAGTATGGGCCTTTTTCCCAGTCCTCGCCCTTTCCGCCGAGCCAGGCGCTGTCGGGTTTCAGGGCGTCCAGCAGCTCGGGCGCATGGCCGGTCAAGCCGTCGCGCTGCAGCTCCAGCTCACGCCGGAGCCAGCCCGCCGGCTTGACGCTGCCGAGCGGGAGGGCGGTGAAATGAACGGTCTGAAGCGGCGCACGGTTCGCGATGACCGGAGTCACCGGTTCGGCGGCCAGACCGGTGGCGAGCAGGATGGACACAAGGACGGTGACGGGTTTGTTCATGACGATGCGGAAAGTTGGCCTGAAAATGCCCGAGAGGCGAGATTTTCCAACCCCTGCGAAGGATGCGACGAATGTGACAACTTGTGTCACCTTGCGGGTTCTTTTTGTCATGTCCGGTGACGAGGTGTAGCGAAGTCACCGTGTCGGAGCCTACCAGTGGAAACGGGAAACCCATCGATTTGCGGACGCTGATCGGCCACCGCGAAAGCGTTGCCGCGGATTGTCCGCTGGAGCTGGTCCACAAGCAGTTCGGCGCGCACCCGCACGATTTCATGGCGGTGCTGGAGGGCGGACAGGTAGCGGGCGTTTGCTCGCGCCACGACATCGGCATGAGGCTCGGCGCACGCTATGGATTCACGCTTTTTTCCCGCAAACCGGTGAGCGATTACCTCGCGCTCTCGCCGGTGCTGGTGCCCTTGGGCCAGGCGGTGGAGGAGGTGCTGGAGACGGTGTTTTCACGCGACAGCGAACGCTTTTACGATGACGTGGTGCTGACCGGTCCGGACGGCGGATTTCTCGGCCTCATCCATGTGCACACGCTCGTCCGGCTCCAGACTGAGTTCCTGCGGGACAACATCCGCCTGCTGGAAATGCAGAAACAACTCATCCGCGAGAAGAACCAGCAAATGGAGGAGGACCTCGCGATGGCCCGGGAAATCCAGATCGCGCTGCTGCCGCGGGAGCAGATGAGTTTTCCGGCGGACGCGCCCCCGGAGCAGGCCCCGCTGCGGTTCGCACGGCTATACCGGCCGGCCCAAACGGTCGGCGGCGACTTCGTGCATGTCATTCCGCTGGCGGACGACTCACTTGGGATTTTCATCGCCGATGTGATGGGCCATGGCGTCCGTTCCGCGCTGGTCACCACGATGCTGCGCGCGCTGGTCGAGGAAATCGGCGCGTCGGGAGCCGATCCCGGACGCTTTCTCACGGAACTCAACCGCAACCTGGCCGGGATTCTCAGCCAGACCGGAGAAATGATGTTCGCCACCGCGTTCTATCTGATCGCGGACGCCGGTTCCGGCAAGCTGCGCTACGCCCGCGCGGGACATCCCTGTCCGGTGCGTCTCCGCCGGGATACGGGCACGGTCGAAACGCTGGAATGCAGCCGCCCGCTGGCCGGGCCGGGTCTGTGCGTTTTCAAGGACGCCGTGTATGGCACGGCGGAAGCGGACCTCACCGGCGACGACACAATCCTGCTCTTCACCGACGGGCTGACCGAAGCAAGCGACCCCGAGGGCGAACTCTTCGGGGACGAGCGGCTTCAGGAAACCGTCCGGAAACACGCGGACCTTGAGGTGACAGCGCTGGTCGAAGAGGTTTTCGCGGAGGCCGAGCGGTTTCTTCAGGGAGGCGAGTTTGAGGACGATGTCTGCATCGTGGCTCTCAATGTGGTGCGGGTGGATGCGCGGTTAGTCCCGCGGGAGCACGCGGCCTGTGAGTCGGGCGTGTGCATTTAGGAGAGTTCTCCGCCCGTCACTCTGGTTGGCGCCAGCAGCTCGTCTGCATGGTCTCCGCCCAGTTGACTTGGCGCGAGGGCCCGTGGGACATTTCCGCCTGTTTGAATGCGAGGCCAATGTCGGCGCTTGATCAAGAGTCCCAGTGCCACCTACTTGATTGAACAAGAAGGAGCGTCATCATGGATGGCCTTGTGTAGCCCCGCGCGGCATTGTTGGTCGCGGAACTGCCCCTGACGCCGACAGAAAAACAGGCGGGACGCCCGTTTTCCCAGATAGCCGAGACGGCCGCCCTGCGGCGGCTGCGGTGGTCCCGTGGGGCGGGCCGCTAGATCGCGTGAAAGAAATGGCAACGAGAGAATTCCGACGGGCCTGAAACGGCAAGAAATGGGTTGCGCCAAACGCGATTTTCCTCATGTTCCTGACACCTCCACCCCCGCCTTCCAAATCCCATGTTGCTCCGATCCATCTCCCTCCTTCCCGCTCTGTTCCTACCTTTGCATGCGCAGGAACCAGCTCCGAACCCGCCGAGCAAATTCCCTGAGGCGACCGCGCCTTCCGCGATGAAAGTGAAGGAAGGCTTCAAGGTGGAACTTCTCTACAGCGTGCCGATGGAAACCCAGGGTTCATGGGTCGCGTCCTGCTTCGACCCCAAGGGACGGATGATCGTGAGTGATCAATACGGTGGGCTTTTCCGGGTAACGATGCCAGCGCTTGGCGGTAAGCCGGAGGAAACCAAGGTCGAGCCGGTTCCCGTGGATCTGGGCGAGGCGCAGGGATTGTGCTGGGCGTTCGACGCGCTGTACGTGATCACGAATTCCTCGAAATATCCGCGTGGGCTCTATCGGGTGACGGATACGGACAAGAACGATGTTTTGGACAAGGTCGAGCAGTTGCGGGTATTTGCTCCGGAGGGCGGTGAACATGGGCCGCACGCCGTGCTGCCGGGACCAGACGGGAAGTCGCTCTACGTAGTCGTGGGCAACCAAACCCCACTAACGGAAATGGCTGCGAGCCGGGTGCCGAAGCATTGGGCCGAGGACAATTTGCTCGATCCGCCGTTGATCGGGCGTGGCTTCATGCGCGAGGTGATGGCGCCGGGCGGGTGGGTCGCGAAGACCGATCCGGACGGGAAAAGCTGGGAACTCATCACCACCGGTTTCCGCAACCAGTACGATGCGGCATTCAACAAGGAAGGCTCGCTGTTCACCTTCGACGCGGACATGGAGTGGGATTTCAGCGTTCCTTGGTATCGCCCGACGCGGGTGTGCGAGGTGATCAGCGGCGGGGAATACGGCTGGCGGTCGCTCTCGAAAAAATGGCCGGTGCGGTGGGAGGATTCGTTACCGGCGGTCGTGGACATCGGCCCCGGCTCGCCGACCGGAGTTTGCTTCGGCTATGGCACAAAGTTTCCGAAAAAATACCAGGACGCGTTGTATGTGGCGGACTGGAGTTACGGGAAGCTGTATGCCGTCCATTTGAAAGGCGAAGGCGCGGGATACACTGGGGAAGCGGAGGAATTCATCGCGGCAAGTCCGCTGCCCCTCACCGATATGGTGGTGAGTCCCACAGATGGCGCGCTGTATTTCCTCATCGGTGGACGCCGGGTCCAGAGCGGTCTCTATCGGGTGACTTCCGACATCATGGAAAAGGCCGGCCCCTCCGCCCCCGCCCCGCCGTTGCTCAAGCTGCGGCGCGAGCTGGAAGCCTATCATGGCAAACAAGATCCGAAGGCGGCGGCATTCGCCTGGCCCTACCTCGGGCACGAGGATCGCCTGATCCGATTCGCGGCAAGGATCGCGGTGGAGCACCAGCCGGTCGCTAGTTGGAAAGAGGCAGTCTTGGCGGAGAAGAACCCGCGGATCGCACTGACCTCGCTGATGGCGCTTTGTCGCTCGGGAGCGGGCGATAAATCATTGATCGCGCCCGTTCTGGGAGTTCTTGATCGGATTGAGTTTTCTAAACTCAAAGGACTGGATCGCACGACCTATGTCCGCAATCACCAGCTCGCTTTCTCACGATTTGGCCAAGCGGATGCGCCGTTGAGGACGAAGACCGCGAAGAAATTGACCGCGCTTTTTCCGACCGGCGATCCATGGCTCGACGTCGATCTCGCGGAAGTGCTCGTTTTCCTGGGGGATGAGGAATTCCTCCCGAAAGCGATCTCGATTCTTGAAAATGCCCCGACCCAGGAAGAGCAGATCGCCCACGCGAAAAATCTCCGCCTGGCCAAAGCCGGCTGGACCCCGGAATTGCGCGAGCGCTTCTTCAAATGGGTCTGTCTGCGAGCACCGACCTACAAGGGTGGCGCGAGTTTCCCGATGTTCATGGAGGACATCAAGCGCGACGCGCTGGCCGGTTTGACGGAGGCTGAGAAGGCCGCGCTGAAGCCGATTCTGGAGATGAAACCGGACGTGAAAGCCCCACAGTTCAATTTTACGGCGCGCACGTTTCAGAAAAACTGGACGGTAGCTGACATCGATCCGCTGCTGGCGGTAGGCCTGGAAGGCGGGAGGAACTACGAGAAAGGCCGTAACCTATTCGGCGGCACCGCTTGCTTCGCTTGCCACCGCTTCGGCGATGAGGGCGGCGGAATCGGCCCTGATCTTACCAGCGTGGCAGGGAAATACAGTCCGCGCGATTTGCTGACCCACATCCTCGAACCCGGCAAGGAGATTAGCGACCAATACGGACAACTGGTGGTGACACTGGATGATGGATCATCGGTCTATGGCCGCATCATGAACCTGGACGGAGGGTCGCTCTCGTTCAACACTGACATGATGAATCCGGATGCCATCACTTACATCGACCGCAAGCGTATCAAGTCGATGGAGCAAAGCAAAACGAGCATGATGCCGCCCGGTTTGCTGAACACTTGCACGGACGAAGACATTTTGGATTTGTTGGCCTACCTGTTGAGCAAGGGCGACAAGGGGGATCCGTTGTTTAAATAAGCGATCCGGTCGTGGCGGACCGCCATCGGTTAGCAAAGTTCACTAAACTTTTGAAAATGTTCGGGCGTAGTTTCAGTTCTACGCAGTTGTCGCGACTGCCTCGGCCAAAATCCAGCATTCAAACCCATGTCATTCCGTTTCCTCCTTCTCGCCGCAGCTTTGTTCGGTGCCACACCCGCTCTTGCCAATGTCCCGCCGGTCGCGCCCGGCATCACCGAACCTGAAATCGAGGGACAAATCGTAAACCCGGCGGACGTTCACATGGAGACGACGCCATTCAGCGATCCGGACACCGGCGCGGACGGCCAGTTTCGCGGCACGGATTACGAAATCTGGTCGGTCACGCCGTCCCAAAGGGTTTGGGCGTCGCTCAACGTGTCCGGGGTGGAAAGCTTCCACACTCACCTCGGGGATGGCGTCTTCGAGGGGTCCCATGCCGGTCGCAACGATCTGCTCTTCAATACCGGCTATCTGCTCCGCGTCCGCCACCGGGACAATAGCAATCAAGCCGCCACCGAGTACAGCACGTGGGCCACGCGCAACTTCACCACCGGTGGCGCGAGCGCGATTTTCCCCATCCTGCTGCTCGACATCCTCGCCACGCCGGCCCCGGCGTGGCAAAACTCGGCGAACGCGCCGGTCATCCTGCCCGCAGGGACCACGCCGCCGAAGTTGATCGTGCGGACCGAGGAAAACAGCGACCTGCTGGTGATTTCCGGCCTCGACGGCATCTCGAACAGCATCGTCAACCCTCCCGCCGGCGATCACGACCATGCCTTCAAGGTGATCTTTGAATCCGGTAGTCAGACTCTCTCATTGCCGCCGACCACTCTGGTGTTTTCCGACAATCTTGCCATCAGCCACACGGTTTATCTTCCGTCGCTGAGCATTCCCGCCGGGCAGGTGAAAGTGCTGTGGGTTTCGCAAAACGGCAGCACCTATCAGGGATCGCTTGCCGACGTGGGGCCGGATTTCTCCACACTGGCCCGTGGCTCCGCCGTCCCTTGGCTGGTCCGTCAGCCGGGCTATGTCGTGGAAGTCGTGGCCACCGGCTTCCAAATGCCGGTCAACATCGCGTTCATCCCGAATCCCGCGAGCGGTCCCACCGCGCCACTTTACTATGTGACCGAACTCTATGGGACGATCAAGGTCGTCCGCCGTAACGGCGTGGTCTCGGACTACGCGTCCGGCCTGCTGAACTACACGCCCAGCGGCGCATTCCCCGGATCCGGCGAGCAGGGAGTCGGCGGTATCGCGATCGATCCCGCGACTGGCGATGTGTTCCTTGCCGTCCTGCGATCCAATGCCGGCACCGGAAACAACCCGCGCATCCTCAAGTTCACCAGCACCGACGGCGGGCTGACTGCGGCCACCCAGACCACGCTGCTGAACATGGCTCCAGAGCAGCAGGGCCAATCGCACTTTTGCTCGAACCTCAGCATCGGCCCCGACGGCAAGCTCTACTCCCACCAGGGCGACGGCTTCGACGCGGGGACGGCATTAAATCTCGACCAGTTCCGCGGTAAAATCCTGCGACTTAACCTCGATGGCAGCGCCCCGACGGACAATCCTTTCTACAACGCCGCCAACGGCATCAACGCCCGCGACTACGTCTGGGCCTATGGATTCCGCAATCCGTTCGGCGGCGCCTGGCGGAACTCCGACGCCTCACATTACGAAGTGGAAAATGGTCCGAGCACCGACCGTTTCGCCAAAGTCACCGCCGGGACGAGTTACGGCTGGGCTGGCGGAAATGAAGACATGCTGATCAACGCCCTTTATAACTGGGGCACGGCGACCGGTCCGGTGAACATCTCCTTCGTCCAACCGACCGTTTTTTCCGGCAGCCAGTTCCCCGTCGCGAAAATGGACCGCGCCTACGTCACGCTCAGCGGGCCGACCTATGGGGCCGGACCGCAGGGACTCGGCAAGCGGATCGAGGAATTTAACATCAGCCCCGCCGGAACGCTCACCGGCAGTCCCTCGACCTTGATCGAATACAACGGCAGCGGTCGCGCCACCGCTTGCGGACTCGCCGCCGGTCCCGACGGCCTCTATTTCACCGATCTCTACAAGGACCTCGACACCACCGGGCCCACGGATCGTGGGGCGAATGTCCTGCGTGTGCGCTACACCGGTTCTGCAAGTTTCACCGCCGATGTTACATCCGGCCCGCTTCCCCTCGCCGTGCAATTCGCGAACTCTTCGGAGGTGCCCGGAGCCACCAGCTATCTCTGGGACTTCGGCGACGGAGCGACTTCCACGCTGCAAAATCCGTCGCACACCTACACCGCGGAGGGGATTTACAGTGTCCTGCTGTCCGTGACCGGACCGAACGGCGTGGTCCAGTCCCGCCGGGCCAGTTACATCGCCGCCGGGGTCATCCGCCCGGCGCTCACCTATCGCTTCTATCGTTTCACCCCCACCAAACTCCGCGACGACGGCACCGCCAACAGCGTCCAGGTCGCGGAATTCGACTTCCTCCTCAGCGGAAATTCCGTCATCGGCGGCGGCAGTCCAATCGTCACTAATCCTGGTGGGGACAGCCCTGGCGGCGAAGGCCCGCCCAATCTGGTCGATGGGAACGCCGGCAAGAAATGGCTGGATTTCAACAAAGGTGCCGCCGTCTTCGACTTCACCGACGCGACTCAGATCGATTCCTATTCGTTCACCACCGCCAATGACGCGATCGAGCGCGACCCGGTTTCGTGGACCCTCGAGGGGAGCGACGACGGCGACTTTTGGGAACTGCTGGATACACAGACCGATTA
Source organism: Akkermansiaceae bacterium (assembly GCA_031389115.1). Lineage (GTDB taxonomy): Bacteria > Verrucomicrobiota > Verrucomicrobiia > Verrucomicrobiales > Akkermansiaceae > Luteolibacter. The sequence goes on along the minus strand of JANMSI010000064.1, from coordinate 37,865 downwards.
CGATGTCCCCACCGCGCGTTTCGCGGTCATCCCGCCGATCTTTCCTGAAACCGGCTCGCTCGCACCGGTAATCACCGCGTTCACCGCCTCTCCGACCAGCATCGAACCGGGCCAAACATCCACGCTCACCTGGTCCACCCAAGCGGCGGACACCGTCACCCTCCTGCCCGGTTTTGGATCCGTCTCAGCGAGCGGCACCCAGAATGTCACTCTCAACGCGGGCCAGACCTACACGTTGACCGCCACCAATGCCAGTGGCAGCACCACCGCCACGGTCACCGTGAACGTCGCTGCCAGCGGCCAGGTCACCTACCGATGGTTCCGGTTCACCCCGACGAAACTGCGCGACAATCTTGCGGCGAACAGCGTGCAGCTTGCCGAGTTCGACCTCTACCTCGGAGCCACGGAAATCACCGGTGCCGCCGCCACCAATCCCAACCGTGACGGTGTGGTAGGCGAGGAAGCGTCCAAGGCCGTCGATCAAAACCCGAACACCAAATGGAACGACCACAACAAGGGCCAGCTCATTCTCGAATACCCCGCGCCGGTCACCATCGACCGCTACGGCTATGTCACCGCGAATGACACCCCTGTCCGCGATCCGGTTTCATGGACGCTCGAAGGCAGCCCGAACGGCACCGCTTGGACTCTGCTCCACACGGTGACCGATCATCCCACGACGGTGAATCGATTCTCCAACGTCGGCCCGTTTCTGATCCCGGCTCAACCGCGACGCGTGCTCTTCGTCGTTGCGGAAGCCACGAATCCGAACCTTTCCGAGGTGAACATCGCCGCCGCAGTCACTGCTCTCGGCTTCACGGTCCAATATATCACCGACTCGCTCAGCACCACCGCCGATGCGGCCGGGAAATCTTTGATTCTCATCGCCTCGTCCGTCACCTCCTCACAGGTGAATACTAAGTTCCGTGATGTCGCCGTCCCTATCCTCAATTGGGAAAGCGCGCTCTTTGACGATCTCGCCATGACCGGGCTGACCGCAGGAACGGACTTCGGCACCACCGGGGGCCAGACCGACTTGGTCATCACAAATCCAAGCCACCCGCTCGCCGCCGGCCACACCGGCCAGAACGACGTGTTCGGCGTTTCTGGAATCATGAGTTGGGGAAATCCCAATGCCAACGCCGCCCGCGTCGCCTCCGTCGTCGGCAGCCCGGACCAGGCCGCGATCTTCGCCTACGAGACCGGAGCCGCGATGGTGGGCATCAACGCCCCGGCCCGCCGCGTTGGCTTTTTCCTCACCGACATCAGCGGCGAGGCTCTCACCGGCCACGGCATCCACCTGCTGGAACGCGCTGTCGTCTGGGCCACCAACACCCCACCGCAGATTTTATTCACTGCGCCATCGGCCAATGCCACCTATCTACCCGGCCAGCCGATCTACATAGCTGCGGCCGTGAATGACAATAACGTCGCCGGTGTCGAGTTCCGCGCTGATGGGGCAATCCTCGCCAGCATGGTCAATCCGCCCTACCAGTTCACTTGGACCAATCCAGCGGGAGGCCCGCATCTCCTCACGGCCACCGCGTTCGACCAGGCTGGCGAAAGCGCAACCGCACTTCCCGTCACCATCGCCGTCCTCAGTCCCTACGAAAATTTCCGCCGTGCCAGTTTCAACCCGGCGCAACTGCTCAATCCCGCAATCAGCGGCCCCGGCGTGGATTTCGACAACGATGGCTACAAAAACTTCATGGAGCATTTCCTCGCCATGAATCCCACCATCGCTGATCGCCCGACGATTAGCACGGGGGTCGTGACCGTGGGGCTGAGCCGTTTCGGTACCTATTCCTACCGTCATGTCATTGCCGCGACCGATGTCTCCGCCATCCCCGAAGCCTCGGTCACCCTCAATGTTTGGGAAGCCGGCGGTGATCGCCTGGTGCAAACCGGATTCATCGACCATGGCGACGGCACCCGGACAGTCACCTTCCGCTCGCTCCTGCCGGACCTGTCAAAGGAGTTCTTCCACCTCCGCTTGACCGGACCGTAGTAAGCCAGACGATTTGCTTCTCTTCGTCGCAGAGCGACACCTGGAGATAGCCGTGGGCTTCAGTCCATGGAATGAGTCGGAAAGGAATATCGGTGGCGTGGTGTCGCAGGATAATGTGGCTCATGGGGGAATCCCGTGATTCCAGTCCTGATCTCTGCGCCCACCACAGGCGGGACCCCGTTTTCCCAGACAGCCGAGACGGCAGTCCAACAGCCGCCCGAGTCTGTGGGCGGCTTTTTCGGATAAACGGGAGCCCGGCTATCTAACTCTTGTCCGTCATTGGCCCAAGAACCCGGGGTTTCCCTGATGGCGCGGAGCTTCGCAAGATATGCAGGAGTTGATTACTTCGCTTGGGGTAGTGGACGGGGCATGAGGACCATGGGATTGGTCGTGCCGTGTAAATGGAATGCCGACGCTGCCAGTCAGACGTGGTCGGCGACTCCCACCGATGCAAACTGGACGACCCTGACCAACTGGGTTGCTGGAGCGGTCCCCGGCGTCATCTATGTGTCCGGCAATACGGTCAACAATGGCATCGTCACGTTAAACTCGCCCATCACCACGTTTGGCGGCTCGGTGAGTCCGATCCAAGTGGACCTCACCCGGCACATTGGAAGCATTACTTATGACACGGCAAACGCCGGAGCCCACGTCGTCGGCAGGCTCGCTGTCCTACACCCTCGCCGGTCCCGCTCCTCGCTTCGTCCGCCTGAAAGTGGTGCCGAACTAATTGACCCGATCCACACAGACCGCTCCGTCCGCACCCGCGGGCGGAGCGGTTTTTCCGTTAGTGGCTGCCGCGTCTCGCGGCAGGCCGTGATTGTGGCGTCTCGCGGCAATGCATTTGGTCGCTGAGCATTCGCCGCTTTGCCGGTTGCACAGATCGGCTGGCGTGCCAGAGTCCGCCACGAAATCGAATGACAACGGAAACCTTGCAAGAGCGGATCGCGGAAACGAGTGGCTGGATTCAGGCGGTAAAGGAGGAAATGGCGCAAGTCCTGGTGGGGCAGGAACGGCTGGTGGACCGCTTGCTCATCGGACTGCTTTGCAACGGTCACATCCTCCTGGAAGGCGTACCGGGACTGGCGAAAACCTTGGCGGTCAAGGCGCTTTCCGGCTCGCTCCATGCCTCATTCGCCCGCTTTCAGTTCACCCCGGACCTGCTGCCCGCCGACTTGGTGGGCACGATGATTTACCACCCGCAGGAAATGAAGTTCGAGCCGAAGCTGGGTCCCATTTTCAACAACCTCATCCTCGCCGATGAAATCAACCGCGCCCCGGCGAAGGTTCAGTCCGCGCTGCTCGAAGCGATGCAGGAGCGGCAGGTGACGCTGGGCGACCGCTCGTATCCTCTGCCCCAGCCGTTTCTCGTGCTCGCCACGCAGAACCCGATCGATCAGGAAGGCACCTATCAACTCCCCGAGGCGCAGCTCGACCGGTTCCTGCTCAAGGTTACGGTCGGCTATCCGACCAAGGACGAGGAGCTCGAAATTCTCGACCGGATGGCCACCTCGACTCCGCCCTATCAGACGAAAACCGTGGCCACCCCCGAGCAGGTCGCCGGCTCGCGGGAGCTGGTGAACCAGATCTACATCGACCCTGCGATCCGCAAATACATCGTCCAGATCATCCACACGACGCGGTTTCCCGGACTGGTTGATGCGCCGTTGAAGAACCTCGTCCGCTCCGGCGCCTCACCCCGCGGCACCATCAATCTCGCACTAACCGCCCGCGCGCGCGCCTTCATGCAAGGCCGGGCGTTCGTCACGCCGCAGGATGTGAAGGACATGGCGATGGATGTTCTGCGCCATCGGATTTTGCTCACCTACGAAGCCGAAGCCGAGGAAATGACCACCGACTCCGTCATCGAGCGGATCATGAGCAAAGTCGCCGTGCCGTAAGCAAGTTCTGGCCATGCTGACCGACGCTCAGATCGAGGAAATGATGACCCGCGTGCGGAAGCTGGAGCTCAAGGCCCGGCGGCTGGTGCGCGAGTCGTTTTCCGGCGAGTATTTGTCGTCGTTCCGCGGTCAGGGGTTGGATTTCGATGACTTCCGCGAATACCAGCACGGTGACGAGGTGCGGTTCATCGACTGGAACGTGACGGCGCGGATGAACCAGCCGTATGTTCGGAAATTCCGCGAAGAGCGCGAGCTGTCCGTGGTGATCGCGGTGGATGTGTCCGGCTCGGCGGACTACGGCAGCGTCTCCCTCAGCAAGCGCGAGGTCGCGGCGGAAACGGCGGCCGTGCTGGGGTTCAGCGCGCTGCACAATGGCGATAAGGTCGGCCTGCTCATCTTCGCCGACGAGCCGATCCTATTTTTCCCGCCGGAAAAAGGCAGCCGCCACCTGCTGCGGATGATCCGCGAGATTCTGGTCGCGAAACCGGAAAAGCCAGGCACCTCGGTCGCCGAAGCCTGCGATTTCCTGGTTCGCACGCTGCGCCGGAAATCGCTGATCTTCCTGCTCTCCGATTTCTTCTCCGACCCGTTGGAAAAACCGCTCGGCAAGCTGGCGAAAAAGCACGAGACCATCGCGCTGCGGGTGCTGGACCCGCTGGAGGCCAAGCTGCCCAAGGGTGGCAAGGTGGTGATGGTCGATCCCGAAACCGGCTTCGAAACGTTGGTGAACACCGACAATCCAAATCTGCGGATGGGTTACGCGAAGCTGATGGCCAGACAACAGGAAGGTGTGGCGGCGATTTTCAAGAAGCACGGCATCGACACCGCAGACCTGTTCACCGACGGCGACACGCTGGCCGCGCTCCACACCCTCCTGAAAAAGCGCGGCCGCAAACGTTCCGGCTAGAAATTCGATGAACGAAAAATCCGGAAACTTCGAACTGCTAGAGCCCGTCTCGCCCGAGTCTCTGGTCCCCGATTCCTGGGTGGAGCCATGGATGATCGTGGTCGCGGTTTTGTTAGTAATCGCGTTGTTAGCCGTTCTGATTTTCAAAAAGAAACCCGTGGCGTCCATCGACCCGAGGGCCGTTCGCGAAGCCGCACGTGCGGAAGCCGCCGCCGCCCTGGATCTCATCGGCTCCCTCCCCGCCCGGCAGGCCGCGGTGCAGGCCTCGCTGATCCTGCGGAAATATCTATCGGTCGCTGCGGGCGATCCGGCGCTGTTCGAAACCCACGAGGAATACATCTCGCGTCATGAGGCCCTGAAAAACTTTTCCGAGGAAGCCCGCGAATCCGCCAGTCTTGGTTTCTCCAGCCTCGCCGCGATGAAGTATGCCGCCGACACCCCCGCCATGCCCACCAGCCAGGTGATCTCCGGATCTCATACTTTGTTAAAAACTCTCCACCACGGATCGCTGGCATGAGCGAGTTTCTCGAACACTTCCGTTTCGCCCAGCCGGGCTGGCTCTTTTTGCTGTTGCCGGCCTTGCTGCTGCTGGCGCTCCGGCGTGGCAAGGGCTCGGAGGCCGCGGTGGTTTTCCCAAATCTATCCGTCCTGGTCAGTCTGGGCCGGCGGGTCCGACTGGTGGCATGGAGCCTCGGGCTGCCGCTGGCATTCCTCGCGCTGGTCTGCGCCATTTTTGCTATTGCCCGCCCGGTCTGGCGCAATGAATATCAAAGCCGGTCGGCCAGCGGGATCGACATCATGCTGGCGTTCGACATTTCCCTATCGATGGAGATCGACGACTTCATCGATCAGGGCCGGAAAGTCCAACGCCTCGATGTCGCCAAAAAAGTGGTCGATGATTTCATCAGCCGGCGCCCGGAAGACCGGATCGGTCTGGTCGCCTTCGCAGGACGGCCTCGCGATGCCAGTCCGATCACGCTCGATCACCAATGGCTTAGAAGTTCGCTCAACGCTCTGCGCCTAACCCGCCAGGGAGAAATGGGAACGATCGCGGAATCGGGCACCGCCATCGGTTCCGCCTTGGCCGCCGCTGCGGTCCGCTTGGAAGCTCGTGACGCGAAAAGCAAGATCATCGTCCTGACCACGGATGGTGCCAGCAACTCGGGAAAAATTTCCCCATTGGAAGCCGCCGAGCTCGCAAAAACGCTCGGCATCAAAATTTACACCGTCGCCATCGGCACCACCGAGGGCCGGGTGGACCGCGATGTCATGTTGTTTCCCTATCAGGAATTCGACCTGCCCACGCTCAAGAAAATCGCGGACATGACGGGGGGAGAGCACTATTGGGCGCAGGATCTTGACGCGCTCAAGAAAACCTTTAGCACCATCGACAACCTGGAAAAAACCGATGCGAAGAGCCTGACCGTGATCGACGATACCGAGCTGTTTCCCTGGTTTGTGGGCGTCACGCTGCTCGCGGCCTTGGCTTCGGCGGTGTTCCTCGCATTGAATCCTCCACCTACCGCTTGATCCGATGAATTTCGCCCAACCCGGCTGGCTTGCCTTGCTGATCCTGCTCCCGCTGCTCGGCATCGGCGCGGTATTGACCTCGCGGCTCAGAAGGCAGCAATGGGCGGTCTTTGTGGCCCCCAGATTACGCGGGGCGCTGCTCAAACGCGGCAGCTCCCTCCCCTGCTGGCTCGCGTTGTGCTTCCTGCTAACAGCCTGCGCCGCGCTGGTCGTCGCGCTCGCCCGGCCGCAGGGCGATGCAGGCACGCGCACCGAGAAAACGCTGGGCCGCAATGTCATGATCGCCCTCGATGTTTCCAGAAGCATGCGCGTGGACGATGTGAAGCCGGACCGGCTGACTCAGGCGAAGGTCGTGATTTACGAGCTGCTAGAAGCCATGCCTAACGAACGCATCGGCTTCATCGGCTTTGCCGGGACGCCATACAATTACGCCCCGCTGACCATCGACCACAGCGCTGTGCGTGAAATCACCGAGCAGATCGATGAAACCTGGGCACCCGTCGGTGGCTCGGATCTTCCCGCGGCGGTCCATCTCGCGACGGAAACCTTGAAAAAAACTGGTCAGAAGAACAACGCGCTGATCATCCTGAGCGACGGTGAGGAAGTTCATGACGACGACCAACGCGGCGAGCTCGATGCCATGATCACCCAGGCCGAGCGGTCTGGAGTGTGCGTGATCGCCGTCGGCGTCGGCACGGAGGATGGTGGATTTGTACCAAGTCCGGGTTCGCCTAACGGACAGAAGCTTGACGATGCGGGACGCCCGATTATCAGCCGCCTGCAGCCCGAAACGCTCCGTAAACTGGCGGAAGGAACCAGGGGCCGCTTCACCCTCGCGGGTTCGGGTTTGGACATCCCGGCGATGGTGAAATCGGTGGTCGCCGGTTTGGACGCCTTCGAAATGGACGGACGGGAGCGGCGAATTTCCATCGAGTTTTACCAATGGTTGATGCTTCCCGCGATCCTCTTGCTCATCGGCTCAATCGTCGCGGGCACGCGCTGGAAAGGACTGCGCACCGCGCTCGTGATGGGCGGCGCATTTCTAACACTACCGGATGCACGTGCTGGCGAGGCGTCCAATGCCAAGGATGCGCTCGCAGGAAGACGCTACGACGAAGCTCGCAAGTCCTACCGCGAACTTGCCGCTGATGCGAAACTCCGAGAGACACAGGCCCGCTACCGTCTGGGTGAGGCCACCGCCGCCTACCGCGCGGGCGGTTACCGGGAAGCGCGCGCGGCCTACAGCCAAGCCCTGCAGTCGCAGGATCCCAAGGTTCGGACAAACGGCCACCTCGGCATGGGAAATTCCCTGTTTCAGCTAGGCTGGAAGGGCCTGTCCGGGGAGGCCTATCCCACCGATCCCGCAGCGGTTCCGGACCTCGACCGCTTCGATACGATTGTCAAGGAAGCCTTGGCAAAACTGCGCGAATCCGAAGCGCCGGAGGAAAGCGAGGGCGGCGGCTACGTCCAGATCGAGTCGCTCATCACGAACTGGGCGGACTCGGTTAGACACTACGATTCCGCGCTGAAGCTGTCCCGCGGTGACAAGGTCGCTGGTCAGAACCGCGCGATGACGCTCGTCTATCTGAAGCGGTTGGAGGAGCTGCTCGTGCAGGAGGAACAGGAATCCGCGCAGGCGATGCCCCAGCCGCAACCGGGCGAAGGCCCGCCGCAGGAAGGCGAGGGCGGCGGCGGACCCGACGATGGCGAGGAAAAAGGTGAGAAAAAACCCGGTGAGGAAGGCGATGGCGAAAAGGGGCCAAAGGACGGATTGGGCGATGAAGGCGAGAAGGACAAAAGCGGCAAACAGGGTAAGAAAAAGGATGAGGAAAAAAAGGACGGCAAGGATGGGGAAAATCCCAACGAATCGCCGACCGAACGCGCCCATCGGATTTTGAAGGAAAACGCGGATCTCGAAAAAGGTCCGCTCAGCCCCGGCCGTCGCGAATTCCGCGGACCGGAGAAAGATTGGTAATGATCATGAGCACCTTGAAATATTTCACGTCGATTCTGGCCGCAGTCGCCGCCCTAACAGCGACCAGTGGCCACGCCCAGACGACCAGCCGGCTATCCACCTCGTTTCTCGCCCGCGGCGAGCAGGCGCTGCTGGAAGTGTCGATTGCCGATGGCGAACCGACCGAGCTGCCGCAAATTTCCGAAATCGCCAGGGTTTCGATCCTGCCATCGGGCAGAGGGCCGCAAACCCGCATCCTGCCGGGCCGGAGACTGGAGTATGTCTTCGAATACGTCGTCACCAGTTATGACATCGGCAAGTATGTCATCCCTCCGATCAGAGTGATGGTGGACGGCGACGAGACGCGCACGGAGCCGCTGGATTTCATGATCTTCAATCCCGACGATCTCCAATGGTCCGAGGTGCAGGCCGGGGACAAAATGATCCGCTACGCCAGTTCGTTCCGCGCGATGAATACTACGCCCTTCGAAAACGAGACGACCCCCACCGAGATCAAACTGTTTGTGCCCGAGGAAATGATCGTCGAAGACTGGGGCATCCCCGATTTCCAACGAGACGGACTGACCGCGTGGCGGTTCCAACCGTCCCCGCGACCCAGCCGCATCAATCTTCTGGGCAGGCGCTATCTCTCGGTGGCCTACCCCAGCACGATCACCCCGACCCGCATCGGGAAGGTTGCCATCGGGCCTGCCAAGGTCCGGCTAACCACCCGGGAAACCGTCCTGGATCCCTTCCCGCGCATGGTGAACCCGGAGGTTTACATTCAGGTTCCCCAGCTGGAATTCGAGGTCAAGCCGTTGCCCGAGGGAGCGCCCGAGGGATTCGAAAACGCGGTCGGTAGGTTTCAACTCACCGCAAGTGCCGCTGTCACGGACTTGCAGGAAGGTGACCCGGTCACCGTGGAATTGGTGGTCAGCGGCAGCGGCAATCTCGACACCATGCGTCCGCCGAAATTGGAAAACCCCGCCGGTTGGAAAATTTACGGCACCACCACCGAGCAGCGCGGTGACGAACGCCGCCAGCTTTCCGGCAGCGTCGTCTTCCATCAATCGCTCCGCCCCTTGGAAATGAAGTCGGAGATTCCTCCCTTCCGGCTGGTGGTTTTCGACCCGAAGGACGAAACCTACAAAACTCTAACCACCGAGCCGATCGCCCTGCAAATGAGTCCTAACACCTCGCCGGTGGTCAATCCTGCGGGAGCCGTCCAGTCGCTTGCGGTCCCGTTAGAACGCATGACCGATATCCTCGCCGTGCTGCGTCCCGCGCAACTGTCCACGCTCTCGTCCGCGGCGCTTCCGGCCTGGCTCGGCCACGCCATCGGCGGCTTGCTCGCGCTGGCGCTGATCGCCAAGGCTCTCTGGATGCGCCACGCACCGCGCCTCAAGCGCGATCCCGTCCGCGAGGCGAAGCTCCAGCAGCTTCGCGAAATCGAGAAAACGAAATCGGCCGATGACTCCGATTTCCTCAAGGCGGCGGGCAGCTTTATCGAACGATGGCTGGGCCGCGATTCCGACCCGGAGGTTCTCGCCGTCCTCGCCGAGCGGGATGCCGTCTGCTTCCGGACCGAGAAACCCCACGGCGTGCTGGATCGGAACCGCCGCGGCCAAATTCTCAAGCTGCTGCGCAAGTCCACCATCGCCATCATCCTCGTCGCAGGTGTGGGTTTCAGCCCCACGGCCCGCGCCGCCGATGTCGCCACCCAGGCACTGGAAGCCTACGAATCCGCTAAATATGATGACGCCTTGAAGCTATGGTTAGGCGCCGGAAACTACGCCCAACTTTCCGCCGACACGCTTTATAACATCGCGAACGCCTGCTACCGCTCCGGCTCTCCCGGCCATGCGGCGCTCTACTATCGGCGCGCGCTGGTCCGCGATTCCGGCCACCAGGAAGCCCGTCAGAATCTGCGCTTCATCGAGCGTAAATACGGCTCCATCACCGTCCAACGTCCGGAATATCAGTATGCGCTCGCCAAAGTTCCCCTTTCCACGTGGAAGGCGATCTGTTGGACCGGCGTCTGGCTTTGCGTCCTGGCAGCCCTGATTTTCCCGGCCACTCGCCCCGGTGCGCGAATCCGCCTTGTCGCCGTCGGCACCTTGGTGTTAGGCCCGATCCTCGGCTCCTTCGGAATTCTCGGCTGGAGCTATTTCCCGAACGACGCGGAGTTCGCGCCGGTCGCCAGACAGGCCGTGATCGTCGCTGAAAAAGTGGCGCTCCATACCGACGCTGCCCGCACCGCGCCCGAAGTCATCGACGCACCGCCCGGCTCGCTGTGCGAAATCCTCACCGAGTCCGGCCGCTGGGCCTACGTCGCCTTCGCCACCAAAACCCGCGGCTGGGTGCCACTGGAATCCATCGAAAAAATCATCCCGGAGAAGCCCCCCGCCCTGCCCAAATTCACCAAGCCCAAGGCCGACGGCAAAACCGCATGACCAGAGCTGAATTTTTGCCAAAAAAGAAGCCGGCGGAAATCGAGCGGGGGGCTCTCGATCTACGCCGGCACTTTCTGGACCGGGGGGATTCCAACTCGGGGGGAGTGTTTGGCACCGTTCGCTTCCCGGGGGGAAAGGTTGCTCGCGGCGACCCACAAGAGATATCCCGATTCCGGCCATAACGATAGTCCGTGATCGCGTAGCCGTGATCACGGAGGGTCGAATAAGCCTTGAAATACAACGAACCCGCAGCCGTGATGCGTGGATGAGCAAAGACACATTCCTCCGTGAGCTGTTGCGCCAGATGACCGTCGCGGAGAAGGCCGGGCAGCTCAATCTTCTCACCGGAACGATGGATGCCACCGGGATGAAACACTCGGACGATCTGGGTGCGAAAATCCGCGCGGGCCAATGCGGAGCGATGCTGAATGTTTACACCCCCGCAGCCACGCGGGCCTTGCAGGAACTGGCCGCGCAGAGCCGGTTAGGGATTCCGCTGCTGTTCGGTTACGACGTGATCCACGGCCACCGCACAATTTTTCCCATCCCGCTCGGACTCTCGTGCTCGTGGAACATGGACCTGATCGAGCGTTGCGCTCGGGTCGCCGCTGCCGAAGCCGCAGCGGACGGCCTCCACTGGGTGTTCTCGCCGATGGTGGATATTTCCCACGATCCACGCTGGGGACGGGTCGCCGAGGGTGCGGGTGAAGATCCGTGGCTGGGCTCGCGAATCGCCGCAGCAATGGTGCGCGGCTATCAGGGAAACGATTTGGCCGACCTCACATCGGTGCTCGCCTGCGTGAAGCATTTCGCGCTCTACGGCGCGCCGATGGGCGGGCGTGACTACAACTCGGTGGACATGAGCCGCCGCGCGATGGAGGAAACCTATTTCCCGCCCTACCGAGCCGCGATCGACGCCGGTGCGCGCACGGTGATGACCGCGTTCAATGACGTGGATGGCATTCCCGCAAGCGGCAATCGCTGGCTGCTAACCGAATTGCTGCGCGAAGCGTGGGGCTTCCAAGGCTGGGTGGTGACGGATTTCACCGCTGTTAGCGAAATGAAATGCCACGGCACCGCCGCCTCCGATGCGGACGCGGCGCGTCAGGCGGTCGACGCCGGCGTGGACATGGACATGGTGTCCGAGGCATTCCTAACCGAACTGCCCGGCCTGTTGGAATCCGGCGCCGTGCGGGTGGAGCGGATCGATGCCGCCGTCCTGCGGGTGCTGGAAACGAAGTGGGATCTGGGCCTTTTCCGCGACGCCTTCGCCCGCTGCGACGAGGCACGCGCGGCGACGATTCATCGATCCCCGGCCCACCGGCAACTCGCGCGCGAGGCGGCCCGGGAGTCGGTCGTCCTGTTAAAAAACGACGACCATCTGCTGCCCTTGGCCAAGTGCGGAACCATCGCCGTCATCGGCGAGCTCGCCGCCAGCCGCCGTGACATGTTAGGCTGCTGGGTGGCCGCCGGTGACGACGCGATGGCGTCGTCGGTGCTCGATGGCCTTTGCGAGGCAGTGGGAAACGCAGCGACCATCGCCTATGACGACGGCTCTAACATCGAGCAAGTCATGGAGGCGGACGTGGTCATCTTGGTCCTCGGCGAGCATTGGCAGCAGTATGGCGAAGCGGCCAGCCGCACGGACATCCGCCTGCCCAAGGCCCAGCGCGAACTCGCCCGGCGGATCTTGCAAACCGGCAAGCCCTGCGTGCTGGTCACTTTGAGCGGCCGGCCGCTAGAACTGACGCGGGAGGGCTCGGAATTTCCCGCAATCCTGCACGCCTGGTCGTTAGGCAGCGAAGGCGGAAAAGCGTTGGCGGACGTGATCTTCGGCGATGCCGCACCGGTCGGAAAACTGACGATGGGCTTTCCCCGCCGCGTCGGTCAACTCCCCATGACCTATCGCGAGAAGCCCACCGGCCGGCCCTTCGACGAGTCGGTTCGTTATTCATCCAAGTATCTCGATTGCGCGAACGACGCGCTCTATCCCTTCGGCCACGGCCTGACTTACGGCGAGTTCCGGTATGGCGAAGTGACCGTCGATTGCCCCGAAATGCACCCGGGTGGAAACCTAACCGTTTCCGCTGAACTTACAAATCTTAGCGATCGTTCCGCAACCGAGACCCTGCAACTCTACCTCCGCGATCTGGTCGCCTCGGTGAGTCGCCCGGTGAAAGAACTGCGAGGCTATCAGCGCATCACCTTGGCACCGCGCGAGACCCGAGTGATTTCCTTCACGATCACCGACGCCGATTTGAGTTTTCCGGGAAAAGATTTCAAGCCGGTGGTCGAACCGGGAGAGTTCGAAGCCATGATCGGGCCAAGTTCTGCCGACCTGCGTTCGACGAGATTCTGGCGGACCGGGATCGGATGGTAGCCGCAGACTTCAACATCCGCATCACGCCACTCCGTAGGATATAGCAGCTCATGAGGAACACCGTGACCGGAATTCGCCGACCAAGGCCAGCCCTCCGCACCAAACCGAAAGAGCGCTTTCTTCGCGTCTGAGAAATGGGACGACTCTCACGCAAACAGACTCTTCGCTCCGCCGGTGGGGCACTCTCGAATCCAGCAGGCAGGGCAGTTGCTTCGTTAGACACCGAGTCCCCCGTTTTTGGCCTTCCCGGCTAATTCCCCCACCGCCAATTTAGCGGCCATGAAGTTTGGCATTATCGGGACGGGCGCAATCGGACGCCTCCACGCGCAGGCGATCCGGGCGATGGACGGCGGGACGCTGCATTCCGTTTTCAACCATCGGGCGGAGAGCATCCCGGACTTCGGTGTGAAAGCCCACTCGAACCTGGCTTTTTTCCTCGCCGATCCTGAGCTGGAAATCGTCACCATCGCCACCCCGTCGGGAGCGCATTTCGACCCGGCGCTTGCCGCCCTCCGCGCGGGAAAGCATGTCATTTGCGAGAAGCCCCTCGAAATCACCACCGCCCGCATCGACGAACTGATCGAGGCGGCCGCCGCGAGCGGCAAAACCCTGGCCGCGATACTAAACCGCCGCTTCAATCCGGCGATGGCGGCATTCAAGTCGGCCTGCGACGCAGGGCGGTTAGGGAGAATCGTTTCCGCGTCCTGTTATGTGAAGTGGTTCCGCGACCAGGCCTACTACGACTCCGCCGCATGGCGCGGCACTTGGGCGCTGGATGGCGGCGGCGCGCTGATGAATCAAGGCATTCATAGCATCGATGCCCTGCTGCATCTCGCCGGCCCGGTCCGGTCGGTGCGGGCCGACGCCGCGTGCCTTGCCCATGAGCGAATCGAAGTCGAGGATTCGGCGGTCGCGCTGCTGGAGTTCGAGAGCGGCGCACGCGGCGTCATCGAGGGCTCTACCTGCAGTTGGTCCCGGAGCGGCCACCCGGCCCGCGTGCAAATCTGCGGCACCGAAGGCTCGGTCTTCCTGGCCGATGAAACGTTCGAGGTCTGGGATTTCAAAAACGAGCTTCCGAATGATTTTCAAATCCGAGAATCCCTGATACGGGGCGGTCAGGCCGGCCTTGGAGCAAACGATCCAATTCGATCAGCACCAGCGCAACTTCGAGGAAATTGTGAACGCCATCCGCGAAGGACGCGAACCTTCCACCTCGGCACACGAGGCGCGGAAATCGGTGGCGCTCATCCAAGCGATTTATGCGAGCGCGGCCGGCGGGGGTGTGAAGACATATCTCTGAGCTACCACAGGCGCGAGCCGAGCGCCGCGCACTCCGGTTATTTCTTGGAAAGCGATTCCAGGTAGTCCAGCAGACTGGCGAACTCGCGGATCGTGAGATTACTAACAAGACCCGGCGGCATCATCGAGACCGGCAGTTTGTCGCGCTTGGCAATGTCCGCAGTTTTCCAAACCGACTCCTGGCCGGCGATATTGCGCACCTTCACCTGATCGGCGCTTTCGAAGGTGACGAATCCCATCTGTCCAGTGCCATCCTTCAAGGTGAACATCTCGGTGGCAAATCCCTGGGCGATGGTCTTCTGCGGATCGAGGATGCTTGCTGCTAGGTCGGCGCGGTTGTAGGTCTTGGCGATGTTTCCGAGGTAGGGGCCTTTTTGTGGCTCTTCCAGACTCGCCGCGTGACAGGTCACGCAGCTTTGGCGACTGAATAGTTGCTGCCCGAGTCCAACATCGCCCGTCGTTTTCATGATGGCGGCGACGGCGTCCTCCGGTTTCAGAGCGCTGACCAGCGGACTTCGATCCGCGCCCTTCTTCTCCAGTTTGAGGATCCTGGCAGTTTCGCCAGCGGCTCGGGAAACCCTCGGATCACCGTCATCCATCGCCACTAACACCCGGTCGTCCAGCCCGTGAAACCCGGTTGCGCGGATGGCTGCTAGAATCTGAATTCGGCGGCTCGCATCCTGCCAGCCGTGGTCGATGGCTTTTCTCGAAAGTTCACGCGACTCGGGGCTGCCTTCCTTGCGCGCACTCAGCGCGAGCAGTGCGGCGTCCGCCCATGTGGAAATCGCGCCATCGAGTTTCGCCGCCTGCTGCTCTAGCAACTGATGATGGTTCTCAAGCTTGGGAGCGGTTAGGAATGCGGTTTTCGCGAGCTCAAGCTGCTTGTCCGCATCTTTCGCTTTCGCCAGCTTGTCGAGGGCGCCAAGCGAGGCGAGGCAACCTTCTTTCGAGTCGGTCTTGGCCAGGATGATGACTGCCTGAGAAATGGTCGGAGCGGGCCAGTCCCCGCTCGCGGCGGTGATCAAAAAGGGCAGGCTATCGGCGGGGATTGCTTCGACGCCCGCCAGTTGGGTGATCAGCTCGGGCAGCAGCGCGGGGTCATTTTTCACGAGGGCGGTGATCCGATCCAGCGCTTCGTTGAACTCAATCCGGTTGCGGCGCAATTCCCGCAGAAGCGCGAGAGCACTCTCGGGAGTCGCGTCGGTTAGGACGGCCTTCAGGGTTGAGGCGATCTTGGGTGTCTCGCTCCAAGCTTCCGGCTGATAGTAAGGGCCCCGCGTGTCCGGCCGAGTGCCCCATGAGTCCCCTTTCCATTCGCCTTCTTTGAAATACAGCCGGCACAGAGCGCTTAGCAATTCCTCGCGCGCCGTGGTTTTTCCCAGCCGATCGACGAGACCTTGCACCACCCCCGCAGTGTGGATGCGCATCAGCGCCCGGAAAGCGCCGGTGCGCTGCGCGGAGGACGATCCGCCGCTATCAATGACGCTGAAACAGGCGTCGGCCGCCTTCAGCACCGCCAGCGAACGAAAGGCCGTGTGGGCGATCACTGGGTCCGAGTCGCCAAGCTGCGTCGCGATTTGCGGAGCGAGGCTCTGCATGTTCTGGCGGGTGGCGCCGACGATCGCTTCAAGGCGGGTCCGCGAATCGCGGCTCTGAAGGCCGGCGGTGTAGACGGCAGGCGGCGCTGTGGTTTTGCCTGCGGAAAATTGGTCGAGGCCGGCATCGGCCAAGGCGCGCAGGACGAAGCGTTGGAGCGTAGAGTCGGCCGCCAGCGGGGCGACCACCGCGATGATCGGCGCGGCGGAATCGCCTTTAACCGCTCGCTGGGTCAGGGCGTAAAGCGCGGCGACGCGGGCGGGCAATGCTTTGTTAGGATTTCCTGCCAGAGCGACCAACGCGTCCTTCGTGCTTGCGGTTCCCGGTCGGCGTAACAGCGCCCGCTGTGCTTCGAGCGTGCGCACCTGGCTGGGCGACTCCAGCAATCGGACCAATTCCGCTTCACCGATTTTTCCGTATTCCGGCAAGACTTCGGGCGTATAGCCCTTCGGCGAAACCCGGACGATGTAGCCCACGTCCGGGCCTTCCCACTGGAAAGTCGCACCCTTCCAACTCGCCTGATAGATCCCGCTCATCCCGTCCACATCGGCATCGGTCGGGCGGGTCATTCGGATCAACGCTTCCGGCTTGGCGCTTTCGCGGAAGGTTGCGCCGGACGGCTCGACAGTGTGACGCCACAGCGCGTTGGTTCCCCAGTCGCAGGTGAGCGGGGCGTCGTTCCATTTTTCCGGAAATCCGGGTTCTGATAGATAGGCCGAACCGCAGCCGGAGCCGCCGCCGTAGTCGGCCAGCGGCTTGACGATCTCGTCGCCGAAGTTGATGTACATCCGCGGGTAACCATGATCTTCGAGGCCGGTGAAGTGATGGAACCGCACGTCCCATCCGCCGCCGTCGTTGGTGTTGTCGCGGGCGAAAATGTCGAGCAGCGGACTAATCGGCGTGCCGAGGATGTTGCGGGTCCCGGTGCTGAAAATCTCCAAACCGGAACCATCCGGCCGGAAGCGGATCACCCCGCCGGCACGGTGCTGCAGGTGTCTGCCATCGGTCCCCACGGCGTCCTTGAAACCGAAGTCGCCGCCTGCGATGTACAGCCAGCCGTCGATACCGAGGCTCAGGCCGTTGGTCGTGTGGTCGGCGGGACGGTCGGCGAAACCGAAGGCGATGCCCGTGACGAGCGTCTTCTTCTCGTCGGAACGGCCGTCGCCATTGGTGTCGATATAACAGCTAACATCCGGCGGATGGACGACATACAGGCGGTCATGATCCCAGACCATGCCGCGCGGCGAATCGACGTCCTTGACGAACTCGGTCACTTCATCGGCACGCCCGTCGGCATCGTTATCACGCAGCCGGACAATTCTTCCGCGGCCCGGATCGCGACCTAACGAACCATTTCCGTCCGAGGCCACATACAAGTCTCCATTCGGCGTGGCCGCCACATAGACCGGATAATTCGCCGCGGAGGAAGCGGCGAAAAGGCTGACCTCAAATCCGTCCGCGACTTGCACGTCCTTCAGGATTTCCGCTTCCTGCTCAGGACTAAGCTTGGAAATCCGGGGCAGCGAGTTCCCCGATTTCTCGAAGGAATCCGTCGCAGGTCCGGCTTTGGAAGCTGCCGGTTCGAAGCCATCGCCCTGCGGCATGATTTCGCGGATACTGGCCCAACCGCCTTGGGAAGTGCCGTTGCAGGTGATTTTGATGAATTTCACCTCCGTCTTCGGGAAAACCGCCATGGTGTCGCCGGCCGACGAGTTAGAGCTCGCATCGATTAGAAGGTTCCAGTCTTGGCCATTCATGGAACCCTCCAGTTTGTACCGATAGGCGTTATTGGTGCTTTCCCAAACGATCTTCAGTCCGGTTAGGGACCGCGGTTGTTGGAAATCCATCTGCAGCCACTGCGGGAAAGTGGCTCCGTCCGCACACCAGCGGGTGTCCGGCGAACCGTCCACCGCTTTTGCCGGGAAGTGGTCATTTTCCGTGCTCGAGGCACTGGCCTTGGCATCGAACGCGGGCTTGCCAGGAGGCGTCGCGAGCGCCCCGTCGGGACGTTTGCCAGACACCACCTCGACGCGGCCTTGAGGCCCGGCATAGGGTTTTAGATAGCCGGGATTCAGCTTATCGCAGCTCCAGAGCAATCCGCGGACGACCAAATCCAGATAGCGCCCGTCGGCGACGGTTTCGTTATTGTGACCGAGCGTTGTGCTGAAAACACGCGCGCCGTGGAAGTCGTTCGTCCACGCGACCACGGCGGTTTCCGTTTTTCCGCCGTCCTGAACTTGATTTCCCAGAGCGAGCGGCTTGGCCGTGCCGAAAACCTTGACGTTGTTATAAAGCTCTTCGTTGGTCGTCGTCCAATTGGCCATGCCCTGGGTGATCGGATGGGGCGTGGACGCGAAATCGATCGCAATTGGTTTTTGCGGGCCGTGGCTGCTGGATTGGAGTCCGAGAAACTCGAACCACAGGTCCGTCCCGGTGCGGTAGCTGTGCATGGCGCAGTGCAGGTTCACCGCCGGTAAACCGGCCTTGTGAGCATCCACGATATTCTGCACATAGGGCATTTCCTTGATGTCCGCCGCGCACTCGTCGTGGACGATCACGTCGTATCCCTTTGCCCAGTCCTTGGCTTCATAGATGGCAAACCAAGGCTTCGTGCCGTCGTCGTCGGCGCGGATCACATCGACCTGGACGTTGGCCCGGGCCTGGATTCCGTCCCGCAGAATGATGGATTGCCGGGCGTAATCATGGCAGCAGCCGCCACAGACCAGCAGGGCGCGAAGGGGCTTTTCAAGGGCGGAAACCGGGACGATTCCCAGGATAACGAACGCAATAAGTGGACGCATGGACGAGATGGAATGGGCGGACTTTTAAAAAATTTACCGCAGGGATTGCGGGGTCTGCAATACGCCGCCGGGACGGTGGTTTGTTCAACCGTAAACCGGATATGTGGTACCTCGCGATCCAAGGCAGAACTGGAACCTCGTACGAGCTGGGTTGGGCTCCTGCGGTGAGGTCGCTGCGGGATTGACCTTGCCGCGCTGGGCATTGTTCATTCGCGCACGTGATGTCCCCTTCCCGTTCCGAATCCAAACCGCTGGTGATGACTCCGCATGAGGCGCTCCAGCGGTATTTTGGATTTTCCGGATTTCTTGAAGGGCAGGAGGAAGTCATCACGGAAATCACCTCCGGCCGGGACGGGCTGGTGGTGATGCCGACGGGCGGCGGGAAATCGCTGTGTTTTCAGATCCCCGCACTGTGTTTCGGCGGGGTCACGCTGGTGATTTCGCCGCTGATCGCGCTGATGAAGGACCAGGTGGACGCGTTGGTCGCCCGCGGGATCGACGCGACGGTGATCAATTCCACGCTCAGTTGGCCGGAGCAAAAAGAGCGGCTGGACGGGATGCGCGCCGGGCGCTGGAAGCTGGTCTATGTGGCCCCCGAGCGGTTCCGCGCGGAGAGTTTTCTCAACGCTCTATCAGGCATCGAGATCTCGCTCTTCGCAGTGGACGAGGCGCACTGCCTGAGCCAGTGGGGCCACGATTTCCGGCCCGATTACCTGCGGCTCGGGAAGTCGCTGGAGAAAATCGGCAGGCCGCAATGCGTCGCCCTAACGGCCACGGCCACGCCCATCGTTCGGGATGATATTTCGAAGGTTCTGAAACTGCGCGAGCCCTTCGAGCGCGTCAGTGGATTTTCCCGGCCGAATCTTTCGCTGAACATCACCGCCACCGACAAGGCGGCGCAAAAGGATGAGCGGATGAAGGCAGTCATCGCCTCGCACAAGACGGGCATCATCTATTGCGCGACCCGCAAGAAGGTGGATTCCGTTTCTGAAACACTTGCGAGCTGGGGCATCAAATGCGTCGCCTATCACGGCGGCATGGGCGACCAGGAGCGCGAGCGGGCGCAGGAAATCTTCATCCACCGCAGGGCTGACGTCGCCGTGGCCACCAACGCGTTCGGCATGGGCATCGACCGCTCGGACGTTCGATTCGTCATCCACTACGAGGTTCCCGGCAGCGTCGAGGCTTACTATCAGGAAGCCGGACGCGCCGGACGCGACGGGGAAACGGCTGTCTGCGAGTTGCTCTTCAACTACGCCGACACCCGCACGCAGGAGTTTTTCATCGAGGGTGCGAATCCCACCGCCGCCATCGTCCGCTCGATCTATCAGTATCTGCTAGGCGAGGCGGACAAGGAATTCGAAATCCACCGCACGCTCGATGAAATCGCCCAGGGCGCTGACGTGAAAAACTCGATGTCGGTCGGCAGCGCGATGTCGATCCTTGCCCGCGGCGGGTATGTCGAGCGCTTCGACATTCCGAAGAAGCGGATGAAAGGCACCCGCCTGCTCAAGCCGGAAATTCTCACTCAAGGCCTCCAGCTCGACGAAATCGCCATCGAGGAAAAGGACCGCCGCGACCGCGAGAAGCTCAAGGCGATGGTCGAGATGTGTTACTCGCGCACCTGTCGCCAGCAATGGATTCTCACCTACTTCGGCGAGGACGACGCCGGCGTCTGCGGGACTTGCGATGTCTGCCGCGACGAAGGCTCCGGCGAAACCCGATCGCCCAGTACCGAGGAGGAAATCATCGTTAAGAAGGCGCTCAGCGGTGTCGCCCGCATGTCGCGGCGCACGACGAGTGGCTGGGAAGGGAAATTCGGCCGCGGGCGAATCGTCCAGATGCTGGCTGGCAGCAGGTCGCAGGAAATCATCACCGCCCGTCTCGACCAGCTCAGTACTTACGGCATCCTCAAGGACAAGGGCGCGGGTTATTTGAACAGTCTAATGCGTTCGCTCGCGGATGCCGGGCTGGTGCTCACCGTCACCGGAGAATTTCCCCTGCTCACTCTAACTCCCCTCGGCGACAAGGTCATGCGCGGCGAGGCGAAATTCCAACTCGTCTGGCCGGATCCCGACTCCGGGCGCAAGGAAGTCGGCTTGAAGGACCACGGCTTCGACGGCCAGCTCTACTCGATGCTGCGCGACATCCGGGAAAAAATCGCCAAACGCGAGGACGTGCCGTCCTACGTCGTTTTCGGCAATAAAACCTTGGAGGCGCTGGCCCGCTATCAGCCGGTGAGCGCCGAGGAAGCGCTGCACGTTCCCGGCATCGGCGCGGCCAAGGTCCAGCGCTATGCCAGGCCCTTTGTGGAAGCGATACAGGTCTGGAAGAAATCCCGGCGCAGCTGAGGGCATTTGCACATGGCCCCTTCCAAGCCCCTGCTTCGCTCCACATAAAAATTGCCATGAAAAACGTCCTCCCCCCCGTTTCCTTGATCAAAAACCTGCGTCACGATGATGGAATCTGACCATGCCAGGCCGCTTCGCGTCCTCTATAGCTTTCCTCAAAAAATCGGAGCCTCTGGCGTTATGCCGCTTGGCACAATGTGAAGGCTCTTCAGGATGCCGGAGCGGCCTTGTCTGTTTTCTCTGGAGTGCCCGCAGTTTTATCCCTCGCGATCTAACCTCTTATGAAATCCCAACACCTCGGAGTCATCCTATCCACGGCCATTTTCAGCGTCTGCCTGCCCCAGCGCACGAGCGCCGGAACTCTCTATCCGCTGACCTACGTCGATGAGGGAAGCTCGATTGCCATCACGGATTGTGAGAACTTTTTTTCCGGAAATCTTGTCATCCCGCCAAATATCAACGGCAAGCCCGTGACCGCCATCAAAGCACAAGCTTTTGCATACGCTCAGAGGCTCAAAAGCATCTCGATCCCTCCCACGGTGACAGACATTGGGGAGAACGCTTTCTACCTTTGCGGCGAGCTTCAAAGCGTAAACATTCCGCCGGGAGTTACGCAGATCAAGAATGGGACTTTCCAGCATTGTTCCGATTTGGCCAGCGTGGTCATCCCGGCAACCGTCACTTACATCGGCCTTGATGCATTCGCGTGGTGCAAAAAACTGGACAATGTCGTCTTCCCAGCGAGCGTCACGGAGATCGGTGCCGGCGCGTTTTCCAACTGCAAGCTCGTCAACGTCGTCATTCCGGAAACCGTAAAAGTGATCGGCGACTTCGCATTCGCCGGTTGCGCCAGTCAGAGCGTCAAAATTCGTTCGGGCGGAGCCAGGATCGGAAAAAAAGTTTTCCAATCGTGCCCCTACCTGCGGGAGGTGGACCTCTCGCCTGGCTTCAGCGAGATCTCCGACTCGATGTTTTTACGTTGTGTCGCGCTGAAACGCTTGAAGCTTCCATCGTCGGTGAAGCGCATTGGGGTTTCCGCCTTTCAATCCTGTGCAGGTCTTTCCATGGTGACCATTCCTCCGAACGTCACGGAGATCGGGGACAAAGCGTTTGGAAGTTGTTTAAACCTCCAGAACGCGCTTTTCCTCGGCGACGCACCCACCATGACCAGGCACGCATTCTCCAAGGCCCCCGCCGATTTCAGGATCTATTTCTCCGCACAGTCCAGCGGCTACACGATCCCGAAATGGCACGGCTACCCGTCATCCCTGCCGCAAGAGGAGATCGAAGTTCGGACGCTTGATCGCTCGTTACCAATTGAAGACGGGAGCGCCAAAAATGTCGGCAACACGATCGTCGGCGGGAAGAGCGAAGCCAAGCGCTTCGTCATTCGCAACGTGGGCGTCCGCAAGTTGACAGGATTGCACGCAATCGTTAAAGGCGGGGATTCCTCGGATTTCAGGGTGAAAATGCTAACGAAGAATTCGTTGGCCCCAGGACAAACCGCCTTCCTCGACATTCTGTTCCAGCCGAGGGAACGCGGAAAACGCTACTCCCAACTGCAGATCATGAGCAGCGATGCGAATGAAGATCCCTTTGAGATCGACCTGTCAGGCCTCGGGCTGCTGCTGGTCAAATAACCTTGGCGGGATTTACCCATGCCGGTCCCTTGATCAACCCGCCACCGCCGCACGGAGGGTGAGGACCGCCAGTTCCGGTGGGCATGCAAAACGGATCCGCAGCCCGGTCGTCCCCACGCCGCGGGTGACAAAAAGTTTGGAATCCCCGCGCGAGTAGGTCCCGTGAAGGTATTTGGTTCCGTATTTGACCTTCACGGGAGCGTAGCCGAGCAGCGGAACCCGGCATTGCCCGCCGTGACTGTGGCCGGACAGTTGTAGCAAGACATCCCGATGAGCGGTCATGGCATCGAAATAGTCGGGCTCGTGTACTAGCGCTAGAACGGGCGTTTCCTTGCCGATTCCTGCAAGCGTCTTCTGGGGATCCGGTTTCCCCAACCACACGAAATCCGTGCCAGCGACCGCAAGCTGGTCGCCTCCGATTGAGAGCAAGCTGTGCTGGTTGATCAAAAACGAAATACCCGCTTTTTCAAACTGGCGGCGAATTCTCGCCGGGTGCCCGGACCAGCCGTCATGGTTGCCCATCACCGCGAAAACGCCGTGAGTGGCGGACATTTTTTCCAGCCCGGCCAGCAGTGAGGTCATCACCCCGGGATCGTCGCTCATGAAATCCCCGGCCAGCGCGATCAGATCCAGCTTCTCGCTCCGGACTCTGACGACCACTTTTTGCAACAGGTCCGCATCGTTCTCCGGGCGGTAGTGAAAGTCGGCGAGCAAGCCGCTGCGAAGACCTTCGAGAGCTGGCGGTAATTTCCCGCAGAAGATGTCCGCGCGCGTCACCGACAGAAGCCCCGGCTCAATCCCGCAACCGTTTACCAGCGAGGCGGCTCCGCCCAACGCCCCGGCTGCTAGAAGCCGCACGGCATTCCGACGATTGATTGCAGCGGGAATCTTCCATGGATCGTTTTTATTCACGACGTCAGACGCTGGGCATGCGGTGTGAAGGACCGATGAAGCTATCGTGAAATTCGCGTCCACGGCGTTTTTGCAATCCGCTACTGGATGCCGCGAATCGTGACGCCAGCCACGCCGTGGGCGGGCGGACACCGGGATCAAACAATCAGTCCCTCTGATGCCATGATGGATCGGTGACCGATCCCACTGACGCCTGATCTCCCCGCAAGAGGGTGAATCCGCCCGAGACCAGTCGCCGCACCGGTTTGCCGGTTCCCGGCTGTTCGGTGAGCTTGGGATCGTTCATCCCTTGCTTGATCTCGAAACGCACGGGTGCTTCTCCGGCGCTCTGCGGGATGGTCTCATACACATAAGTGGTCATCGCCCCAGAGTGGAAAAGCAATTTTAGGCGACCTTCTGAGAATTGCGCTCGGCCTCGAGTTCGGCCTCGAACTCCGCTTCCAGTTTGGCCTGCATGCCTTCCTCGCTTGTATTGTAAGCCTCGTCGGCGGCGGCTTGGGCGGCGGCCTGCTGGGCGGCGAGTTCTTGGTCTTTCGCGGCTTCGCGAGCCATGCGTTTATCGAACTTCCTCTGCTCGCGCTCCCGGCGCTTGTAATCTTTGCTTGGTGTGACGGCCATGGGTAAATTCCTTTTTCGTGACTGAATTGTGAGCCAGGCTCGCCGCTCCATTTCGGAGCCGGCCTCGGCCTGTCGCGGCCTCATACATGGCGGGGTCTATCCGAAGCAATAGAAAATTATAGGAAATGATCGTGGCCAAAACAGGCGTCCGATCGACCCGGTGAATTGCAAACTTAGCCAAAACTCCACCGGTTCCATTTTCTGTGCCGTGCGTGTTTTTCGTGGTTTCCTCACGAGAAGCTGCGGTTGAATGTCCCGCGTGAGCCGCAAAAAAGGAAGCCACCCCGCTAGCGAAGCGACCAATCTGACGCCGGATCCGTTCGGGGCGCTCGCTGGGTTGGGCCCACTGCCTGCGGGCCCCGACGACTCGCCTGATTCCGCTCCGGGCATTTCGGCAAGGACTTCCCAACGCGGGCAACCGAACACCAACCGGGGCCGGGTGGACATCGTCCGCCAGACCGCGCATCGCGGCGGCAAGGCAGTCACGGTGGCCAGAAATTTCGCCGGCATCAGTCTGGCGGAGAAACAGGAACTCGCGAAAAAGCTGCAGAAAGCCTGCGGTGTCGGCGGCACAGTGAAAGATGGCTGCATCGAAATTCAAGGCGACAAGCGGGAGGAAATGAAGCGCATCCTGACGGAAGCCGGCTTCAAGCCAGTGTTCGCCGGTGGATGAGAATCCGCGCGATTCAACCCGATTAGTTAAGTTTTCTTAATTATGACTTTACGTTTAGTATCCGCGATTTTATGTATTGGGTGGAATTCAACCCAACCCAAATGAAACACAGATTCACCACACCATTCTTAATGAGTTTCGCGGTGGCGCTTAGCCCCGTTGTCCGCGCCGATCAGGCGTCCGCCGCCCAAGAGCAAAAGCCCGCCGAAGCGCCAGCCACCACCGGTAATGAAGTGGCACCTCAGATTGTCGCCGGTATGCAGAAGCACATCGAGACGATGGCCGAGGCCGTCAAGAAAGCCCAGACGGAGGCCACCGACGCTTCGAAACAGTGCGAAGCCGCCCGCAAGGAAGCCCTCGCCGTCCGCGAAGCGAAACAGCAGATCGAGGGGCAGCTCGGCGGCCTTAGAAAGCAGCTCGACGCCTCCAATCAGGAGGTCAGCCAATGGAAGGACAAGGCCAGCACGCTTGAGAAAAAAGCCACCGTGCTTGAGAAAAAGCTCGGTGCCGGAGAAGAAGCCTATGCCAAGCTCGGCACCTTCCGGGATGAGATGGCCACCGCCCTCAAGGAATTCGCAGTGCTCAAAAACGACCTCGCCTCCGTCCGCGGCGAGCTTCAGGCACCGGCCGAGCGCGTTGCGTTGAAAAAGCAGGTCGCCGAGGTGGAAGCCACCCGTGACACGCTCGCCAAAAAGCTCGAAACCGAGGTCAAGGCCCACACCGAGAGCAAGGGTCTGCTTGCTGCCTTGGGCAAAACGTTCGAAGAACTTAAAACGAGCGCCAAGGCCCAGTTCGAGGCCCTCGCCAAGACCCAGCGCGAGCGTGACGAACTTGCCAAAAACCTCGCGCTGAACAACGAGCAACTCGACGCCACTCGTCGGGAAGCCACCGCTTGCAAGGAAGCCAAGGTCGCCGTGGAAAAGGACCTCATTTCCGCCCGCAGCGAGCTTTCCCAAACCCAGAAAATGCTGGCCACGCTTCAGAAAGACGCCGCCGAGCTGCGCGCCACCATGCAGCCGCTCGCCGCTGGAATCCAAGAGGCGAAAGATCAGGCATCCAAGGCCACCACTGCGATTCGCGAAGCCTCCACTGGCCGCGAACGCGCTGAGAATGACGCCGCGCAAGTGAAAACCCAGCTCCAGGCCGCCAACGAGCGCCTCGTCGAAGCGCTCAAAGCGCAGGACGGCCTCAAGCAGCAGGTCAGCACCAAGACCACCGAACTCGACGGCCTCCGCAAGAAGGTCGAGCAGTTGGAAGCGATCACCCAGGCAAAAGGCAATCAAGAGAAGGGCGAAAGCGCCGGTCTCTGAGATCTGAACCGTTCCACTCATGGCCGGAGCCCCAAAGGCTCCGGCCTTTTTTTGTCCCATGATAATCAGCGCTCCTTCGTTCGGCTGGTTAGACCAGAATTCTCCAGCATTTAGACATCCAATCGCGAAGGGTTTGGTTCAGTCTCTCGCAGCTTTCGCGGAACCACCAGTCACGGTCTGTTAGCAGATAGCCGAGGATGCGCTCGGTGGCGTCATCCAGCTTCGCCTTGAACCGGAATTCGAAATCGGCGGCCAGGCTTTGCCCGTTCCTCAATCCGTCATAAATCCTGGCGTTCTTGTCCGGCTTCAGCTTTTCCACGCCGGATGCATAATCCAAGGCCTGGGCCACGATCTCACGCGGTATCTTGTCCCGCTCCGGGTCTTTCACCTCGCAGACCAATCATGCGCCAAAGCCTGCGCCTGAGCCAAAACCAACCCAATCGCCTCTTCGCACCCTTCCGACGGATACTTGTATTTCTTCAAAAGCTGCCGGATTAAAATTCGCATCCTCGCCCGCACGCTGTCCCGGAACTGCCAATCCACCGTCGTGCTGTCCCGCAGCTTCTCCGTCTGCTCGCTCGCCAGCTTCTTGAAGGTCACATCGCCCATCGCTAGCAGCACTTCCGGCCGATCCGCCAGCGAGGGGGATCCCCATTACACCGTGTTGGCGCAGGCCACGCGTCCGACAAGCTCATCGCTCAGATCGATGCGATCGCGCAGGAAGCCGACAAACCCGCCGTAAATGCAGCGACGCCGCCAGATCGCCACGACCCGGCCTGACGCTGACAGTCCGCGAGCGGGGAGCCCGACTGCATTCCGCAGACTTAGACCCTTTCGTAAATCCGCGTGACGTCTGCGGGGTCAGCCTGCACCGCTTCCCCGGACCGGATTTCTTCTACCCAGGTTTTGACAAGAATGGCGCCGGTGTCGCTGCAGCTTTGGAGGCCGTAGGAATAGGGCCGGACTCCCGAAGTATGGGGAAAGGCAATGTCGTGGATGCGGGGATTGGGTGATCCGTCGCGACCGATCAGGCGGTAAGTGCCGTCGATATCGATGCCCCCGATGTGATAGACCGTTTCTCCCTCGGCCTGGAACAGGTTCGCCTGTTGGTCGCTGGTGAGGGCTTCCGCGCTGGCCGCGTTTTCGAAATGGGCGCGGGCCCGGCGGGCAGTGCCGTCCTTTACCAACCTCGGAAATGGATAATCCTCCAGCTCGAGCGGTTTCTGGCCGCTGCAATCGATGAACATCCGGTAGGACAGCACCGTTTCCTGTTCGTCCTCCGTTACCGTGATTGTAGTGCTCCCATCCTCCGCAGGTTCGTCCGCAATGCTGACCTTTCCGGAGATCATCGCGATTTTTCCAGCGTCGTAGAGGGCCAGCAGCTTGTGTCCGGACTCGATCGGCATGGCGGCGATGACGTTCATCAGGAACGGCATGACCAACGATTTCAGCTTGAAGTGATCTTCGGCCGGCATCAGCTCGACGTGAAAATTCAAGGTGTAAATCAGGTCGTCGATCGTCTCCTTCCAATGGATCGGTTTGTGCCCGAGCACGGATTCTTCCGATCCCCACATTTCGTAACGCATGCCGAGGAAAGCATCCTCGTAGTCGTGCTTGTCCACCATCTTCTCCACGAAGTCCCTCAGCGAGAAGCTGGGATCGGCCACGCTCGCTGCCGTCAGCGGCAGCTCGTCCTTGATGAAAGCGGTGACCAGCGCCGGCCGACAGACCTGGTCAAAGTAGGTATCGAGCCGGAGATATCCGCTGTCATCCACCAACCCTAACAAGGTGGCACGATCCACGTGCCGATAGATCAGCCGGGAGAGGTCCTCCACGCCGAACTGGAGATGGGGCAGCAATCCCTGGGAGGCGTGCATGTATAGTTTGAAATCGTCCGTGCCGGGGTGGGGTTGAAATGAGAGCCTGCCATTTTCGCTTTCCACGAAATCTCCGTGGCGGTGGGCGAGCGAGGCGATGACGTCGAACGCACTTAATGAAGCGCCCAAGGTGCCAATGGCGAAGTTGTGCTTGTCGCCATCTTTGGGTAGCAGCTTGGAGATCGGCCATGGCGAGGCGTATAGGCCTTGGGCCGGCTTGTCCGATTCTGACCAGAGGTGCCCGGTCGCGATGATTACTTGATCAAACGCAGCGGCCGCACCATCCGCAGTCGTGACCGTCACTTTCTTGGCCGCCGGAGCGTCGGCCACATCGATGATCTCGCAACCGGGATGCTCGTGGACGAGGATTCCGTGGTCGGCCAGCCGGGCAAGGAGGGTGCGATATTGGGCGTTGAGGTATTTACCTAACGCCAGTCGGCTGTAGATCGCGTCTTTCTGGATTTCGACGTTGGCCAGGCCCACGTCCTCCAAGACCCCGGCATCCTGAGCGCGCAGCCAGTCCGCGAATGAATCGGGCAGCTCAGGCAGTTCCTCGGAGGAAATGTTAGCGATGTTGTAGCGATCGGTCGTCCGGGGACTGTAGGGCATCCCGATCCCGGTGATGTGGCTCTTCTCGAAAATTGAGATTTCCGCCAAGTGGTGTTTCAGCAAATCGACCTCATCCAGAAGGTGCTTGAGCAGATAAATTGCGGAGGGTCCGCTGCCGATCAGGGCAAGATGATTGCGATGCTTCATGGGTGAGGAACTCGTGAAAGTCGCGGTCATTTGGAATTCTGCAAGTACGGAAGCTGACAGGTTCTATTTGTTTCAAAAGGTTCATCTGCATTGCCCGCCGGCCGGTGCGGTTTGACCGCCGGGATTCGATCGCTACCCTTTCCCGGTGCCGCCTGACAAGTGATGCCCGCCCTCTCCGCCGATGGATTTTCCTCCTCCAAATTTAGATCCCGCACCCTGTCCGCCGCCCGAATGGCAGGCGGAGCTGGTGGCTATCTACATTTCCCCCGGGCATGACTACTGGGGCAAAAAAGGCGAGGGCCGCCTCCAGCATGGTATCACCGCCCCTGACGAAGTGGAGTGCGTCGCGGACATGGGCCTGCGGGGCGACCGCTATTTCGGTTACAAGCCCGGCTACAAGGGTCAGGTGACTTTTTTCGCTGCCGAGATCGTGGCTGAGGTGCGGGCTCATTTTAAATTGCCACTGCTTCCCGCTTCCGTCTTCCGGCGGAACCTGATCGTTCGCGGAGTGGATTTCCGGAAATGGAATGGCAAACGCTTCCGCTTCCAGGGAGTGGAGTTTGAGGGCTGCCAAGAGTGCCGGCCGTGCCACTGGATGGACCGGGTGATCGCCCCCGGCGGCGAGGAATTTCTCAAAGGCCACTTCCGGGGAGGGCTGCGGGCAAAGATCCTCACCAGCGGGTTCCTGCGGATCAAATAACGCACGAGGCGGCCTCATCCGCCAGTTCCCTCGTGCCCGCGCAGTCGCAAATGTAGATGCCTCCTAGGCCCGGCATAGCCTCAGCGAAGACGGGCGCCTTCTCCGATCTCTCATCTCTTCCACCCAAAAAAAAATCGGCGGCTGATAACATCAGCCGCCGAATCTCTTGAGGGCGATCAATTCCGCTCAAACTATTGAAAGGTCTATTTGAGAGCTTTCCTGCCCATAAAGAACGCGACGATCCAGATGATGAGGAAGACGACAAAACAGATCTTGGCAATTCCGGCTGCTGCACCGGCGATTCCCGAGAAACCGAGAATTGCGGCGATGATCGCGATAACGAGGAAAACTAAGGAGTAATGTAACATGGTCGTGGTGGGGATTGGTGGTTGATGGTTCCGGTTTGCGGTGTGAGCCACAACGAAGTTTCCTTTGCACAGAGAGGGCCAACGCGCAAAAGCCCCATTCTACGGCACTTCCTAACCGCACCGGAGCAGCGATCCAGCAAAACACCTCTAGCAGATCGTGCCAATTACAACGTTCCCCTGTTTGGCCTTCTCCTTTCTAGAGTCCCGCCGCGAGGACGGCCCCCAAGCGTTATTTGCGGTGCGCCATTCGCCGGCTTTGGGATTAAGCCGGCCCGGACACGGTTAGAGCGTGACTCATCCAAAGTTTTGCGCTTCGGAAGTTCGATGCTCGATGTTCACTTCCCCGTCCAATCATCCGCCAAAGCCTGCACCTGTGCTAACACCAGAGCAATCGCCTCCTCTTCAAAAGTGGCTGCGGCGTCTCGCCGCAGGCCGTGTTCGTGGCGTCTCGCCGCGAGTCTTTCACCTCCCGGACCAATCATCCGCCAAAGCCTGCGCCTGTGCTAACACCAAAGCAATCGCAGCTTCCTGCCCCTCCGGCGGATACTTATACTTCCTCAGCAGTTGCCGGATCAAGATCCGCATCTTCGCCCGCACGCTGTCCCGGAACTGCCAATCCACCGTCGTGCTGTTCCTGAGCTTTTCCGTCAGCTCGCTCGCCAGCTTCTTCAACGTCGCATCGCCCATCGATAGCAGCACCTCCGGCCGATCCGCCAGCGCATCGTAAAACGCCTCCTCGACTGGATTCAGGCCCAGCTCCTCGTGGCGCTTCATCGCCTCCTGCATGTCCTTCGCCATCTGGATCATCTCCTCGATCACCTCCAAGCTTTCGATCATCCGGTTGTGCATCCGTGTAAGTTTAAGCGCGTTCTTCAGCTCCGCCGCGACTTCGAACATCCCACCCCTTCCCCAGTTGCTCACCCGCATCAAAATCGATCTCAGGCGGCTTTTCGTTTTGGTCATCGATCACACCAACGGTGCGGAGCATCAGCTTTTGTTCTGCAAAGAACGCTTCCTCGCCAAGGACCACCCGAATCGCCCGAAACTAGACCGCTTCAGCGCCAAGCTTCGCAAGCTCGGTCTCCGGGAGGAAACGATCGGCTACGGACCCACAAAAGAACGTTGGAAGTCCTTGACCGGGAAAGGGCCTTGAAGCCCCACTCCTCAGGATTAGGATCGGCCGCACGCGAATGATCTACCTCGACAACAACGCCACCACTCCTGTTCTGCCTGAGGTGCGGGAAGCGATGCTCCCTTACCTTTCCGACGAATGGGGGAATCCGTCGAGCAGCTATCGTTTCGGGTCGAAACTCAAGAGCGTAATAGAGAGGGCGAGAGAACAAATCGCCGATCTCATCGGCGCGAAATCCACCCGTGAGATCATTTTTACCAGCGGCGGGACGGAGAGCAACAATACGGCCATCCATTCCGCCGTCATGGCGCAGCCAAAAAAGCGGCACATCGTGACCTCTCAGGTGGAACATTCATCGGTCCTGACCTACTGCCGCTATCTTGAACAATACCACGGCTACCACGTTTCCTACTTGCCGGTTGATCATGAGGGCCTTCTTTCGGTGAAGGACTTGGAAAATGCCATTACGAGCGATACCGCGTTGGTCTCACTCATGTGGGCCAATAATGAAACCGGGGTCCTTTTCCCTGTAGCTGAAATTGGCGCTCTTTGCCGGAGCCGAGAATTGCTCTATCACTGCGATGCCGTTCAGGCGGTGGGCAAAATTGGTATCGATCTTAGCAACTTCCCTTGCGATTACCTCTCACTTACGGGCCATAAAATCGGTGCGGCAAAAGGAGTTGGAGCTCTTTACATCCACCGCGCGGCCCCATTTGTCCCGATGCTCCATGGAGGCCATCAGGAACGGTCCCGACGCGGCGGCACTGAGAACGTTGCCTCAATCGCTGGCTTGGGTGCGGCTGCAAGCATTACCTTCGAAAAGCTTCCTTACTACGAACCAAGCGTCCG
Source organism: Akkermansiaceae bacterium (assembly GCA_031389115.1). Lineage (GTDB taxonomy): Bacteria > Verrucomicrobiota > Verrucomicrobiia > Verrucomicrobiales > Akkermansiaceae > Luteolibacter. The sequence goes on along the minus strand of JANMSI010000064.1, from coordinate 5,850 downwards.
CACTCTGCGGGACAGCCTCGAAGAAGGCGTTCTCAATACGATTCCTGGAACTGAGCGGAATGGGCACAAAAACCAGCGTCTCGCAAACACGACCAATATTGCGTTTTCTGGTATTGAGTCCGAAGCTCTTCTCATTCTCCTCGACCAAGCTGGTGTTTTTGCCAGCAGCGGCTCTGCTTGCCTTGCCGACTCGCAAGATCCATCACACGTTATAGCCGCCATGAAACAAGGCGACGTTGCGCGACAGAGCATTCGATTTTCTCTAAGCGCAAATACACAGGACGCATCTATCGCCGATTCCATAGGCGCCATTAACAGCGCTGTAAATGGCCTTATCTCAATCTAAATCCTGTTTCTGAAAATCTTTTAAGCTACACCGCCACTTTCAAAGGCGAGCTAGATAACTACTTTTAGATTCACCTATCGCTACTTTGTATTCTTCTTTGAGGGTGTATCCCGGAGGATCCAAATCCTGACCTACTTGATGAAGTAGCAGGTTTCTGACCAAAACCTCATTTTTAGGTATCATTGCATTCTTCAGGGGATTCCAAATTACGTGCTTCCACGGGTCATTTGATATCTCCATTTCGGCTTTAGATAAAATCTTAATCGCATTTTTCACCGAATAATCACGATCCATAAGAAGACGGACGGATTTGGCGAAAATCACCAAACAGAAGGGTCTGAGCAGAAAATGGCCACCGGATTCGAGGCGATACTTTCCAGCTTTTTTGCTTTCTGGCTTAGAACGGAAAATTTCTCGAATCTCTGGGAAATATAATTTAATTGCGTTCCAAAAATCGAATTGCAACTGATACAGTTCGTCAACTTCTTCTTCGTTTGGAGGGCCATGGAGAAAATGCCGTGGGGAACGCGTCCCCTTTGAAACAGCTAGTATTTTCACCACCGAATAAAGCGAAATCAACGAGGTAATGCTTTGCTTATCCGTAGGAGGTAAATTCGCAGTTGGATATAAAGGCACGAAGTCACTACTTAGCCCTGAATATTCATCAATCAGCTTACGAGCAACAATCGCGTATGTGTCATCCTCGCTCAAAGCTATTAACTCGCCTTGGGACACGCGGACCGCATATCGATTAAGTGTCGTGAACAGTCGGCGAGTCCGCTGCCTTCCGGCGGTATCCGTCTTATGAGCTACAATTATGACGGTTTGCTCTTCTTCTGCGAGTTCCGGGTAATTTCCATCACTGATCGCGGCTTTAATTCCTTCAACTCGGTGTTGACCGTCAATTGCAAAGATTTGCTCTTTGCCTGTCAACTTGACTAGACCGAACGCGGTTGCCACTCGCTCAGTGAGCGCAACCCCTGTTCGGACGTGCCCCTCGGTAACGGCAACAGGAAACCAATCCGGAGCTCCATCAAAAACCCCCAAAACTATAGCATTAAAAAAATGCTGTTTTTGCCCTCCCAGATAAGTGGCGATTTGTTCTCGACGTTTGTTGTCAACTTGCCTCTGAATCCAAGTCTTCAGTGAATCCGCCTCATAAATTTCATCGACTCGCTTCACCCGCTGCGCAATGTCAGAGAATGTGAAAGTTGCAGTGTAATACCACCAGTCACCCATTCGGGCCCGGATCGCAGGGAAAAGTGCAGGAGTATTCATCGTTCTAAGTCCCATGCAGAAAAGCCATCCTCTTACGGAGCTTTCCAGGCATTTCTATATTGGTTGGAGGAAGGTATGCGGCCAGTAAAGCATCTTCCGTTTCTTCGATTTTCGCCTCGTCCTGAATAGGAGCATAACAGAACCACAAAAATCCATTCCACTTTGTCAACATTCCGGAAATGTGAGGCCGTCTCGATTCAATGCCATCGCGCAGATTAATCAAATATTCGCGATATCGAACCCGGAAGTTTCTTCCGGTCATCCCAACGTATAATAGATGAGAGCAAGCTGGATGATTCGCGATTCCCGGCTGAACTACGAAACTATACACGCCCTTCTTATCGTTAGGGACGTCTTTTGCCCGTAAAGGATTAAAGGGTATTCTCTCCCATTGTAATTGAACTGGAGGCACGAAGGCTTCCCACGCTCTGGGAAATAAGATCATATTTTGCACCTTGAAGTCACCGACGCTCTGCGGTTCAAAAACGGAATTAGGAAAGACGTCGTGCATGGATTTAAGAACTAAGACTATTTTACCGCCAGTTAGTCGATTGGAATCAAGCTTCCGGCTGCCAACACCGCATCCGTTCCGCATCCCTTCCGGGAAGTTTGACGAAAGCAACTCCAGGAGTCAGGTAAGTATCCGAGAATTCTTGTGCTTGAACTTTTCGACCGAAAACCCCTTCCAGCGAACGAAGACCTTTACTGCTTTGGGCACAAGCAAAAGCGACCACTGTTCTGATCTGGCTGAGGAAGTCATCGGCCGCGCCGTCAAAGTCACTGGGATCTTGCGAAAGCAGCATCACGACAGAGCCTTTGGAACGACCGAGTCGAATGAGGTCCACGAGCGATTCCGATTTTTTTTCCTGAAGGACTTTTCGCGCTTCGTCGAGAATGAGCAAATGACGCAGCACGCGGAATCCGCCCGGTGCTGGAGATTCCTCCTGATCGAGTAGGAACGAACTGGCGGCATCCATAATCATGAGGATGGACAGGCGCTTCAGTTCTTCAGGTAGCCCTTTGAGGCTAATGACCCACGATTGACTGAAAAACTGCGCGGCGGGCATCCGTGGATCGAAGCAATTCATCCCGGTCAATTCGTTGAGGCGGCTGACAATGCTATCCGGGCCCTTGCCGTTGGCGATCAACTGTTGCTCATACGTGTCACGGATAGTTTCCAGACTGTGGTCATTGCCATCGGCAATTACGTCCTGTATCGCGGTGCGCAGGAGGTCCTTCTGCAAGTCACCCGCCGATTTGCAACAGAGCGCGATCGTATCTCGCAACCGCATGGAGGCTCTCGCGATCTTCTGCGTCGATGCGTCTGAGGGAGGGAGGAAATCGAGCAGGCAAGGCTGGCTGCCCATTTCGATCGCCTGAATATTCCCCCCTAGTTCTGCCAGGAGCCCTGTTACTCGGCCATCTGCAACAAACTCGCCCTTAGGGTCAATGAAGAGCAAAGGAATCTGAGCCTGCCGGACAAGGTCCAATGCGATTTGGACACCCGTCGTGGTCTTACCTTTGCCAATCGCACCCATCAGCGCGATATGCGGCGGCGTTCCAGGACCGTTGATCACGAAATCCACCGGCTTCCCACTGGGATGCGTGGTACTTACGGTGCCGACTTTGAGCCTGATTTCTCCAGCCGCGCCAGAACCTGAACCAAATGGCAGATCCACTGGAGTTCCATCTTCGGGTAGCAAATCAGCCAAACGCTGGACGAGCTTGATTTCATTTCCTTCACAGGCTTCGAGCTCATCCCGCACGAGATCATATCCACGTGACCAATGAGATTCCAACAAACCACGAAACTCTTCAACCGTGGCACCGATTTTCAGATTGCCGTCCAGAACGAGAGCGCACAGCCATAGGTCCAGTTGGTCACCAAAGAGATATTCTCCTGGTATCGGCTTGGAATAATACTTCGTGCCCGAAGGTAGAGGATCAGGCGGCTGAGGCTCGCGTAACGAGCGACCGATCAAAAGCCGCGCGGCTTCGTAACGATGTGTCAGTCCGAAGGCGCTACGGAGTTTTTCTTCAAAATCCCGCGAAACCTCTGTCGGGCGGAACTGCGCTTTCCATACTTGTTCTTTGAATTCGAGGTTCATCGGTCAGCTTTCAAAATAGCGGTTGGGGTGCACCACGGAAAGGCCTTCAGCTTCATTGTATTCCACAAGGAATTTTTGACTTACTTGAGTTCGGATGTGATCCACAAGATCCGGCTCCACTTCCTTGTCATGGGTCAGGATAATCACCTGGTCCAAATCGAAATTGGCCAGGGCCTTCAGTGTCCTCGGACGATATTCGGAGTCCGCGTTACCCAGTGGAGTATCGATTACCAGCGGAACGCGACGACGGGTGATTTCAGCGAGAGCAAGGGTGTAGGCGATGCCAAAGGCTCTCTTTTCGAAACCGCTGTTCGCCTGCAACTGGCGATTATCGCGTGGGTCTGGAAAATGGAGTTCTGGCGGGCTGTTAACCGGCAACGAAATTGTGGCATTTTTGAAGCGCTTGTCAGCGATGTTCACGAAATGACGCGTCACATAGTCCTCCAACCTCGCAGTCGTAACCGGCTCCAGCTTTTCAAGCACCGAGTCCAATGCGCGCATAGTCCGTTCGGCTACCGCGATACGTTGTTGTTCGGGACCCAACCGGCCCAGTTCTTCCTGAATGCGTCCAATCTCGTCATTCAATGTCTTTAGATCGGCTTTGAACTTTTTGATTTCGTTCTCAATGCCGCCGGCCTTCCGGATGTCCAACTGAATCTCACTGGTTAGCCGTGCGATCTCTTGTGAAAGTCCCTCGGCAACGCCCGGCGTTTTCTCCAACCGATCCACTTTTGCTTTCGCGTCTTCGAGCGATTCCCGGGCATCTCTCACCCGTTTTGCCGCACCCTTGATCCTTTCGGAACCATGAGACTGAGCCTGTGCCAACTGAAGGAGGACTTTGGCACGACCATCCCCTTTAACATGTCCGAGATAATATTCCTCGACCCAGCCTGGGCGCGGAGGATTATAAATGCTTTCCAATGCTTCAATGAACCGCAGGCGGACGCTGTCTCTTGCATCTTTGGAAAGGAAGCCAAGCAACGGATCGGTCTCCGCGGGTTCTGGGAGAGCAATCGCCATTACCAATTCTTTGTTTTCCAGCGTTCCGCGCTTGAGGCCTTCCCATTCTTCCCGGATCGCCTCGTTCTTCAGACGATTTTGAATTGGGGAAGCCAGCCGTGATACGGCAAGAGCAAGGCCGAGTGAGCGTGAACATTCTCCCAATGCCTTCTCTGCCGCTGTCTGTTCAGTTTCGGCTTTCGCGTGGTTTGCCAATATCACATCGCGCTTGCCACCGAGACCGCCGCCCAACCGTGACAACTCATCCTGAAATTGATTTCTTTTGTGCTCTTTGGCTTCTTGGTCCTCCTCAAGTTTCTTCAAGTCTGCTTGTAGCTTTCCTACCCGGTCATTGAGTTCCGATCTTTCGCCTACTTTCGCCTCAAATTCGATCTGCCTATCAGACACTTTCTTTTTCCCACCGGCAGCATTATGAAACCTCCCAAGGTAATCCTTCATGAGTCGCGCGGCTTCCTCGACAACCTTGGTGCCGAACATGACCTCGACGGCCTTCTTGATACCGCTACCACCCATGTTCTCAATTAATTTCTGGGCTTGCTCACCGTCGAAGAAGAATGCCGGAGCTACGTGTGCCTGAAATAGATTCCGCTCGACCCGCTCATGCGCGAGGATCAGAGGATCTTTATCGAGATTCGATGGCCGCTGTAAGCGTCCTCCTACATAGATTTCGACTTCTTCAAATGCTGTCGCGGGTTTCGGCTCGTTGCGACCGGTGAAGTGCCAGCGCCTCACAATCCGAACCTCTTCTTCGTCCTTGTCTTTGAGAGTTGGCGTCAGCGTGATGTCAATTTCCGTTGGCCATTCCGGATCCGCGCTACTCCTTCGGTAGTCAGCGATTGCCTTCCGGTAGTGGGCGGAATCATTGCTGTCACTGCTGGCAAAACCTTCGCAGTGGCGGAGCCCGAATTTTCCGAATAGCCCCAGATAGAGCGACATCAGGAAGCTGGTCTTGCCATGTGAGGTGAGCTAGATTTCTGGACCACCTATCTCCACAATCCGCCCAGATGAATCTCAAGCCACGCCAACGTTACACTGCCGAGTTCAAGGCCCAGGCCGTCGAGCTCACCCGCACCGGCAAGCCCGTCTCCCAGATCGCCG